>NZ_JBIRWL010000012.1:0-100663 GCF_044387825.1 Streptomyces sp. NPDC020299 | reverse complement strand
CGGGGGCGGGAGGGGCTGCTCGGCCGGTGAGCCCCGGCCGAGTGGGCGCGGGGGTGTGGGTGGCGGAGCCCCCACTGCGCGCGGCGAAGCCGCGCAACAACAGAGATGGCGAGGTGGTTCGCGCTTTCCGCGAACACACCTCGCCATCGTCATCGTGCGCCGCCAGGGACTCGAACCCCGGACCCGCTGATTAAGAGTCAGCTGCTCTAACCAACTGAGCTAGCGGCGCATGACTCCCGCCTTCCGCTTTCCGCGGTCGGCGACGAGGAAAATACTACCTGGTTCCGAGGGGTGCTCGGGACCAGGTGCGGCGGCGCTAGATCGCCAGCGACAGCAGCACCGGTGCCGCGTTCCGGTTGAGGGCGTCCGCGGCCTGGCGCAGGCGGTGGGCGTGCTCGATCGGGAGGGACAGGGCGAGGCAGCCCACCGAGGCGCCCGCCGTGATCGGGACCGCCGCGCAGACCGTGCCGACCGCGTACTCCTGGAGGTCCAGCACGGGCACCGTCGGCGGCTGGGACTCCAGCCGGGAGAGCAGCAGCTTGTCGCTGGTGATGGTGCGCGAGGTGAGGCGGGCCATCTTGTGACGCGAGAGGTGGTCGCGCCGGGCGTTGTGGTCGAGCTGGGTCAGCAGGCTCTTGCCGATCGCGGTGGCGTGGGCGGAGTAACGGAAGTCGACCCACTCGTTGACCGCGGGCATGGCCGGGCCGACCGCGCACTGGGTGACCTTGACCTCGCCGTCCACGTACCGGCTCATGTAGACGGCCGCGCCGACCGAGTCGCGCAGCCGGTCGAGGGTGTGCTGGAGCGTCTCGCGCAGGGCGCCCTCGCGGTCGTGGGCCGAGGCGAGCCGGGCGAGGGCCGCCCCGGTGACGTACGCCCCGTCGGCGACCTGCTCGACGTACCCCTCGCGGCGCAGCATGCGCAGCAGGGTGGTGAGGCGCTCGGGGCCGAGGCGGGTGTGACGCGCCAGTTCGGTGTCGGTCACCCCGGTGGTGCGGCGTGCCACGGTCTCCAGGACGCGCAGGGCGTCCTGGGCGGAGTGGTACGGGGCGGTCGGCTCGTGCTTCAGCGCCACGGTGGTCCCCCTGCGCTCGCTCTGTGGGCCGCGATCCGGACGGCGGATCCCTATCACGATAACCGGCAAGAGCCGCACAGGGAGAGGTTGTTGCCGAGAAAGTGGCCCGCGCGCGGCCTCTCAACTGCGGCGCAGGCTCACTGGCATATGCCAAAGGCACGAACCGGCGTCCGGACCTCGCGTGATGGCGCGTTCACTTTTTGTAATCAGAGGACCGCGCTGAGGAATTCCCGGGTTCGATCCTTCTCAGGATCAGCGAACATCTGCTCCGGCGGCCCCGATTCGATGACCCGCCCGCCGTCGAACATCAGTACCTGGTCGGAGATGTCCCGGGCGAAACCCATCTCGTGGGTCACACAGAGCATCGTGATGTCGGTGGTGCGGGCGATGTCCCTGAGCACGTCGAGCACGCCCGCGACCAGCTCCGGGTCGAGCGCGGAGGTCACCTCGTCCAGCAGCAGCACCTTCGGCCGCATCGCCAGCGCCCGGGCGATCGCCACCCGCTGCTGCTGGCCGCCGGACAGCTGCGTCGGCCGGGCGTCGCTCTTGTCCGCCAGGCCCACCATCTCCAGCAGCTCCTTGGCCCGCTCCTCCGCCTCGTCCTTGGACAGGCCGAGCACG
This sequence comes from Streptomyces sp. NPDC020299, assembly GCF_044387825.1. Taxonomy (NCBI): domain Bacteria; kingdom Bacillati; phylum Actinomycetota; class Actinomycetes; order Kitasatosporales; family Streptomycetaceae; genus Streptomyces; species Streptomyces sp. NPDC020299. The sequence continues at coordinate 98,967 of NZ_JBIRWL010000012.1, read as the reverse complement.
GTCACCGGAGCCTCGGTGATGTTGCGCAGCACGCTCATGTTCGGGAACAGGTTGAACTGCTGGAACACCATCCCGATCTGCTTGCGGACCTCCCGCACCTGCTTCTCGGATGCCGGGAACAGCTGCTGCCCGTCGACCGTGATCGTGCCCTCGTCCGGCTTGGTCAGGGTCATCAGCAGCCGCAGGATCGTGGTCTTGCCGGAGCCCGAGGGGCCGATCAGGGTGACGTGCTTGCCGGCGTCGACGGAGAAGTTCAGCCGGTCGAGCACGGTGTTCGTGCCGAATCGCTTGGTGATCCCGTCCAGGCGGATCAGCTCGCCGCCGCCGGTGGACGGGCCGGCACTGGTGCCGGGATCTTTCATCAGAGGGGTGTCAGCGGACAAGGCGTCGCTCCAGGGTTCGCAGGAGAAGGGAGGCCAGGTAGGAGATGAGGATGAAGGCCACACCGATCACGGTGAGGGGCTCGGTGAACTGGAAGTGCTGCTGGGAGTAGAGCCGCGCCTGACCGAGCATCTCCAGCACGGTGATCACCATCAGCATCGGCGTGTCCTTGAGCATCGAGATCACGTAGTTGCCGAGGGCCGGGATCACCCGGCGGATCGCCTGCGGCAGGATCACCGCGGTCCACGTCCGCCTCAACGGCAGGTTCAGCGCCGTCGCCGCCTCCCACTGGCCGGGGGGCACCGCCTCGATACCGGCCCGGTAGACCTGCATCGTGTAGGTCGAGTAGTGCAGGCCGATCGCGAACACGCCGGTGGCCATCGCCGAGAAGGTCAGACCCCACTCGGGCAGCACGTAGAAGAGGAAGAACAGCTGCACCAGCAGCGGTGTGTTGCGGACGAACTCGGTGACGACCCCCACCGGCCAGCGCACCCAGCGGCTCGGCGTCCGCATCAGCAGCGCCCACACCAGCCCCAGGGCGAAGGAGAGCAGCGAGCCGAGGGCCAGCGCCTGAAGGGTGATCTCCAGGCCGTCCCAGAACTGCGGCATGAATCCGCTGACAGCGCTCCAGTCCCACTTCATGCGGCACCTCCGCTCGCGGCTCCCACACCGGTCGCCTGCGCGCGCTTGCGTTCACGCGCGGTGTTCTCCGTGCCCGGGTCCTTGCCGATCCCGGCCCTCAACCGCTTCTCCAGCACCCGCATCAGCCGCGTGATCACGAAGGCGATCAGGAAGTAGATCAGCAGGACGTACGTGTAGATCTCCGCGCTCTGCTGGAGCGCCAGCCGCACCAGGTTGGCGCTGAAGGTCAGGTCGCCCATGCCCATGACGGAGACCAGCGCGGTGCCCTTGAGCAGCTCGACCAGCAGATTGCAGAAGGACGGGATGGTCTCCGGCACCGCCTGCGGCAGCAGGATCAGCCGCAGCCGCTGCCAGGGCGTGAAGCTGAGCGCGATGCCGCCCTCCAGCTGCGCCGGGTCGACCGCGTTCAGCGCACCGCGCACGATCTCCGAGCCGTACGCCCCGTAGGTCAGGCCGAGCGCCAGCGTGCCGGCCCACATGGGCACCAGCTGCCAGCCGAAGGCGAGCGGCAGCACGAAGAACACCCAGAAGATCATCACCAGTGCCGAGGTGCCACGGAACACCTCGGTGTAGAGGCCGGCGAGGAAGCGGACGATCCACAGCCGGTGGGTGCGCGCGAGGCCCGCGGCGAAGGAGACGGCGGCGGCCAGCAGCGCGCTGAACACCAGGAGCTGGACCGTGGTCCAGACTCCCTCGAGTACGAGTTTCCAGAGCCCTGTGGTCATCCGCCGCACAGCTCCTTCGCGGTGAGATCGGTCATCTCGGCCTTGGTGAAGCCGAACGGCCGCAGGATGCGCAGCAGCTCGCCGCTCTTCCTCAGCTTCTTCAGTTCGGCGTTGAAGGCGTCCCGGAGCTTCGTCTCCGTAGACCGGAACGCGAACGCGCCGCCGTCGACGTGCGGTTTGCCTTCCACGATCGGGACGAAGGGCTTGACGGCCTCCGCCTTGGCCGACTTCCCCACCACCTGCCGTACCGTGACGGCGGTCCCGGCGAAGAAGTCGACGCGCCCGGCCTCGACGGCGTTCAGGCCGGCCACCTGGTCCGGGACGATCAGGATGTCGCTCTCCTTGTACCCGGCCTCGACCGCGTGCTGGATCTGCGCGTACCCGGTGCCGGTGGCGCACTTGGCCTTCTTCGCCACGGCGTCCTTGAAGGTGTGCAACCCCTTCGGGTTCCCCTTGCGGACGACGAACGAATCCAGCATCTGGTAGTCCGGGTCGGCGAAGATGACCTGCTTGCAGCGGTCCGGGGTGACGTACATCCCGGCGGCCACGACGTCGAACTGCTGGGAGTTGAGGCCGGGGATGAGCGAGCCGAACTCCGTCGGCACCGGCTGCACCCGGTCGATGCCGAGCCGTTTGAAGACGACACGCGCCAGTTCCGGCGCCTCGCCGGTCAGCCGGCCGTCCTTGTCGATGTAGCCGAAGGGGATCTCGCCGGCGATCCCGAGGCGTACGACGCCCTGGGCCCGGAGCCGGTCGAGCAGCTCGCCGCCGTTCGTGGTGGACGCGGTGGCCACGCGCGAGCAGCCCGCGGCGCCCAGCGCACCGGCCGCCGCGATGCCGGCGAGCACCGAGCGGCGGGTGTGTCTGTGTTCGTATCCGGTTGTGTGATGGTCGTACCCGAGTGGTGGAGCCATGGCGGCGCGGCTACCCGAACGCAAGCTACTTATGCGCCACGGTTTTCACGCGCCCGCGGCGGTACCCGGCGCGTACGGGGTACACGTACCGCCGTCCGGAAGAACCGCAGGAGGGCAGGACATGACCGCACTCGGAATCCTCTACCCGGGTCACTTCGCCGAGGACGACTACGCGCGCATCGAGCAGCTCCTCGGCAGTGACATCCGGGTGGACCTGGTCCGCATCGAGGTCGCCGAGGACATCCACCGGGTCGACGCGCTGCGGGAGATGGGCTCACCCGAGCGGCTCGCGGCGAGCGTGGAGGGGCTGCGGCTGGCCGGTGCGGAGACAGTGGTGTGGGCGGCCCCCAGTGGCGGCTTCGGATACGGCTGGGAGGGCGCCCAGGAGCAGGTGCGTGCCCTGGCCGTGGCGGCGGGCATGCCGGCCTCCTCGACCTCCTTCGCCTTCGTGCACGCGGTGCGGGAGCTCGGGGTGCGGCGGGTGGCTGTCGGGGCGCCCTATGCGCAGGATTCGGCTGATCTCTTCGCGGACTTCCTGCGCGCCGGGGGCGTGGAGGTGGCCGGGGTGCGGGCGGCCGGGGCCGGGACGCCGGAGGAGATCGCGGAGTGGGGCGAGGCTCAGACGCTGGCGCTGGCCCAGGCGGCGGACGCGCCCGGCGCGGAGGCGGTGGTCCTGCCGGACATCGCGCTGCACACGGCGGCGCACGTCCCCCTCCTTGAGGAGACCCTGGGCAAGCCCGTCCTCACGGCGAACCAGGTCACGGTGTGGGAGGGGCTGCGGCTGGCCGACCGCCGGGTGAACGCGCCGACGCTGGGGGCGCTGTTCACGCGGGAGCCGATCGTGCAGGTCTGAGGAGCTGGACTCGGCGTCCGGGCCGCCCGGGAATAAGCGGAGCCACCCTCCTGTTAAGCCTCTCCACAGGCCATCGCCGAGCAACAGGAGGCACCCACCGTGTCGGCAGACGAGATCCGTGGAACCGCGCAGGGGAGCGCCCCCGTCCCCCTCTCCGTGCTGGATCTGGTGACCGTCGGCGCGGGGAGTACCGCCACCGACGCGCTGCGGACCAGCGTGGCGCTGTCGCGGTTCGCGGAGTCACGGGGATTCCACCGGTACTGGGTGGCCGAGCACCACTCGATGCCGGGGGTGGCCTCCTCCTCGCCGGCCGTGATCCTGGCCCACCTCGCCGCGCACACCGAGCGGATCCGGCTCGGATCGGGCGGGGTGATGCTGCCGAACCACGCGCCGCTGGTCATCGCCGAACAGTTCGGGACGCTGGAGGCCATGGCGCCCGGGCGGGTCGACCTCGGTCTTGGGCGGGCCCCCGGGACCGACGGTGCCACCGCGGCCGCGCTGCGGCGCACGGACACGCTGAACGAGGGCGCCGACGACTTCCCGCAGCAGCTCGCCGAGCTGACCCGGTTCCTCGACGACGACTTCCCCGACGGGCATCCGTACCGGCGAATCCACGCCATACCCGGACCGGTCCAGGCGACCTCCCCGGGCGGCGTCCAGTCACCGCACCGCCCGCCGGTCTGGCTCCTCGGCTCCTCCGGCTTCAGCGCCCGCCTCGCCGGCCTGCTCGGCCTGCCCTTCGCCTTCGCTCACCACTTCTCGGCGCAGAACACGATCCCGGCCCTCGACCTCTACCGGGAGTCCTTCCGGCCGTCCGCGGTGCTCGACCGGCCGTACGCCCTGATCGGTGTCTCCGCACTCGCCACCGACGACGAGAAGGAGGCCGGCCGGCAAGTACGCGCCACCGCCCTGAACATGATCCGCCTGCGCACCGGGCGGCCCGGCCTCTTCCCCACCCCCGAAGAGGCCGAGGCCCACGAATTCAGCCCGATGGAGGAGGATTTCGTCGCCTCCTGGACCGGCAACATCGTCCACGGAACGGCCGACGAGGTCCGAACCGGCCTCGACGAACTCCACAAGCGCACCGGAGCCGACGAGCTGATGCTCACCACACACGCCCACCGCGGCGAACTGCGCCTGCGCTCGTACGAACTCATCGCGGACGCTTACGGGTTGCCCACCGCGTAGGTCTGGGCGCCCAGCAGCTCGGAGATGCGGTCCGGTGGTACCGGGCGGGAGTAGAGCCAGCCCTGGCCGGTGTCGCAGCCGATTCGGCGTAGGCGGGTGGCCTGGGCGGAGGTTTCCACGCATTCGGCGGTCACCGTGAGGCCCAGGCGGTGGGCCAGTTGGATCATCGCCTCGACGATGACCTCGTCGGCCGGGTTCGGCGGGGCGGCGGTGGCGTCCTTGGCCTCCTCGTACTGGAAGCCGCGCACGAAGGAGCCGTCCAGTTTGAGGACGGACACCGGCAGGCGGCTGAGGTAGGCCAGGTTCGAGTAGCCGGTGCCGAAGTCGTCGATGGCGATGCCCACGCCCATGTCACTGAGGGACTTCAGGACCTGCAGCGGGCGGCCCGCGGAGCCCATCACCGCCGACTCGGTCAGCTCCAGTTGGAGCAGGCGCGGGGCGAGGCCGGTCTCCGCGAGGGTCTCCGCCACGTCGGCCACCAGGTCGGAGTCCCACACCTGACGCACGGCCACGTTGACGCTCACGAAGATCGGCGGCTCCCCGGGGTGGTCCAGGTGCCAGCGGCGGGCCTGACGGCAGGCGGTCGCCAGGGCCCAGCGGCCCAGCGGGACGATCGAGCCGTCCTCCTCGGCCAGTCCGATGAACCGATTCGGCGTCAAGATGCCGAACTGCGGGTGGTTCCAGCGGACCAGCGCCTCGACTCCCCGCAGACGGCCGTCCTCCATGGCCACCAACGGCTGGTACTCCAGCACGAATTCGCCGCGGTCGATGGCATGGCGGAGCGTGGAGGACAGGGCCTGGCGGGTCATGCGGTGCGCGTTGCGCTCCGGGTCGAACAGCGTCCAGCGGGCCTTGCCGTCGGCCTTCGCCCAGTACAGCGTCGTGTCGGCGGCCTGCATCAGGCCGGTGGCGGTGGTGCCGGCCGCATGGCGTTCCACGACGCCGATCGACGCGGACAACGACAGCCGCCGGCCCGCGAGATCGAAGGGCTCCTGGAGGGCCTCGAGCGCCGCCTCGGCCAGCTCGGCGAGCTGCTCCGTCCCCGTGGAGTCCTCCACCAGCAGCGCGAATTCGTCGCCGCCGAGCCTGGCCACCAGCGGCGTGCCCGACCGGGCGTACCCGGCCTCGTCGGCGACCCGGGTCAGACGCTCGGCCACGGCGGCCAGCAGGCGGTCGCCCACACGGTGGCCGAGGGTGTCGTTGACCGCCTTGAATCCGTCCAGATCCAGGTAGCACAGCCCGATCCGGCCGGTGCCGCTCTGCTCGTACGACTCCGCCTCCAGCGCGGCCGACAGCCGCTCGAAGAACAGCGTGCGGTTGGGCAGCCGGGTCACCGGGTCGTGCATCTGCAAGTGCCGTAGCCGAGCCTGGAGTTCACGGTGCGCGCCGATGTCGGCGACGGACAGCAGGATGCCCGGCTCGGCGTCCGGGAGGGGGGCGACGGTGACCTGCACCCACACCGCGTGGCCGTCGGGGTGCTTCAGCCGGCGGGTGCAGCGCAGCTTGGTCTGCCGCCCGCGCAGCACCTCGCGATAGGCGTGCCAGATGCGGGCCTCGGAGGTCAGGTCCACCAGATCGGCGGCGACCTGCCCGGTCAGCGCGGCGGGATCGGTGCCGAGCAGGGTGCCCAGGGCGGCGTTGGCGTCGGCGACCAGGCCCTCCCGGTCGACCACCGCCATCGCGAGCGGGGCGGCCTCGAAGACGGAGCGGTAGGCACGCCCCGCACGGGCAGGTGTCGTATTGTCACTCTCTGTTACGGCGGACCGGTCGAGGTCAGCCGCGGGCGTCGGCCCTTCGGACGTTCCGCTCACCGCTCGCTCCCGCAGTGCACTCGATCTCGGTCCGCGCAGGAAAGTGTGCCGATCATAGAGGCTGGCCCGAGGGCCTTCCAGTCACTGTCCAGTCTCCACGATGACCCGGCGGTTGTGACAGATCGTTTCTGCCCGTCCCTGGACGGGTTCTACGGGCCTCCGACCGGTTGTGACGTTCCGTGAGCGTTTCGGGGTGTCGGCCATTCGGGGGATCCCGATGCCCCTCACCCTTCTGGTGCAGGCAAACAGGGCGTATCACGACAAAGTCACACAGGCTGGATGCGGTGTCCCGCGAAACCGCATCCGGAGGTCCCCGTGCCGCGTCAGCTGCCCCCCGAGCGGCTTTCCCGTGGAGCCCTTGCGAGGCTTCGACGAGCCGGCACCCGGCCCCGACTGCGCAGCACCGCCGCCGTGTTCACCACCATGTCGGCACTCGCCGCGACCTCGATCCTGACCGTCCCCTCGGTCGCCGAGCCGTTCACCACGGCGCCCTGTGCCCTCAAGCGGACCGACGCGCACCACTCGGAGGGCCTGGACACCTGGAACGCCGACTACACCCGCCCGTCCCGCCCGCTCGACGCCGTCCTGGTGTTCCTGTCCTTCCCGGACTCCACCCCCCGCACCACACCCGCCGAGCTGACCGCCGACCATTTCCCGGCCACCAACAGCTTCTTCCAGCACGCCTCCTACGGCCGGTTCACGCTGCGCCCGCATCCGCTGCGGCGCTGGCTGCGCATGCCGCAGCCGTCGACGTCGTACGCCATGAAACGGGACTGGGACCCGGACCGGCGGGCCGCCTATCTGCGGGACGCGTTCGCCACGGCCGACCCCGAGGTGGACTTCTCGCGGTACGGCGTCGTGTACTTCGTCGCCGACCCGGACGCGCCCGGCGTGGACTCCGACGCGACGAAAGTGGTCAACCTGGACACCCCGACGCACGTCGACGGCGCGGACGTCCGGCGGGTGGTCACGGTCTTCGAGAGGCATCCGCCGGACCGTCTGGTGCTCGCGCACGAGACCGGGCACGTCTTCGACCTGCCGGACCTGTACCACCGTCCGACGGACGGCAAGGGCGACTGGGACACCTACGTCGGGGACTGGGACCTGATGGGCAGCCAGTTCGGACTGGCGCCGGATCTCTTCGGCTGGCACAAGTGGAAGCTGGGCTGGCTGGGCCCGCGCCAGGTCGTGTGCGTGCGGGGCGGCGGTTCCACCCGGCTGACGCTGGAGCCCCTGGCCGCGGGGCCGGGGACGGCGGTCGCGGGCGCCGCGGGCGCCCCCGCCTTCGGGCTCGGCGACGGCGTGAAACTGGCCCTCGTCCGCACCGGCCCCGAATCCGTCCTCGCCTTCGAGGCGCGCGGCCCGGCCGGGAACGACCACTCGGCCTGCCGCTCGGGCGTCCTGGTGTACCGGGTGCGCGGCGGGGCGGAGTCCGGGGACGGGCCGATCCAGGTGGTCGACGCCCACCCTCGTACCGAGGCCTGCTGGGAGAACTCGGTGTACCCGCCCCTCGCCGACGCGCCGGTCGCCCTCGGCGAGAGCTTCACGGTGCCGGGGGAGGGCGTGCGGGTGGAGGTGGAGGACCGGACGCCGTCGGGGGCGTGGACGGTGAAGATCACGCCGGGGTCGGGATCGGAGTCGGGGGCTGCGGGCTGAGTGCTGGGGGGCGGTCGCGGGCCGGCTTCGCGGGGGTGTGGGTGGCGGAGCCCCCACAACGCGCGGCGAAGCCGCGCAAGAACGACGATGGCGAGGCAGGATCGCGCTTTCTGCGATCATGCCTCGCCATCGACATCGTGCGCCGCCAGGGACTCGAACCCCGGACCCGCTGATTAAGAGTCAGCTGCTCTAACCAACTGAGCTAGCGGCGCCTGCTGACGTCGTAGACCTTAGCACCCTGATCGGCGGGAGGAAAAATCGATATCCGCACCGCGGCGCGGGCCGCTCGGACGGCCGCCCACAGCACGACCTCCGGGCCGGGCAGCCATGGTTTCCGGGTGGCGGGGGCGACGAGCCAGCGGGCACCGTCGGAGGCGGAACGGTCACCGCCCGTGAGCGCCGGGACGGTCACGGCGTCCCCCTTCCCGTGGCAGAGCAGCGGGGGAATCGCCCAGCTCCACTCCTCCCAGTCCAGCAGGGACGGCAGCCGCTGTGCCGTGCGCGGCGCGGCGAACAGCAGCATCCGGCCCCGGAACACCGCGACGGGCCCCGACCCCGGCCCCTCGTCCCACAGCCGGTCCAGCATCCGGCGCCCGAACACCGCCGGCACGTTCACCACGTCGAAGGCGGTCCCGCAGGGCAGCACCAACGGCCTCGCCCCACTCCGCGGATGCCGCCCCGCCGAGGCCAGCCATTCGACACCGTCCGCGGTGACTCCCGCGAGGTCGCTGCGTGCACTGCTCATACCGACCACATCTACCGGCCGTGAGCAGCGGACAGCGCTGGGTTGCCGGAAACGGGGACAAGGGGAACGGGGAGGGGGTATCTTGCCCGCCCGTCTGGCATATGCCGTGTCGACTTGGCCGCGGCCGGTCTCACACCGGATCCGCGGACCCCCGCCCCTCGGCCTCGGCGGCAGCCCCCCGCATCAGGTCCCGCCCGAACTCCACCATCCGCTTGGCGTAGTCCTCGGTCCACTCCGCCCGCTCGGCGATGTCCGCCGGCGTCAGCCGGTCGAACCGCCGCGGATCGGCCAGCTGGGCCGCCGCGACGGCCTGGAACTCCATCGCCCGGTCGGTCGCGGCACGGAAGGCCTGCGTCAGCTCCGTCGCCCGCGACAGCAGCTCCCGCGGGTCCTCGATCGACTCCAGGTCGAAGAAGTGCTCGGGATCGGCGGCCGCCTCGGCGGGCTCGAAGAGCAGCGGCGCGGGGCGTAGCCGCGGTTCGTGCCGACGCGGCGTGGGCTCCGCCATGTCTTTCTCCTCCTCGTACGGGTTCGGTAGGGGCGCCGCCTTCTGGGTGGGCCGCCTTCCATTGTCCCGCCCCCGCGCAAGGGGACACCGGCCGTGTTCTTCTGCCGCCTCCGGCGGCGTGCCGGACTCCGTCCGGCGGGAGGGGGGTTTGCGAGAGGCGGTCGTCGGGTGGGAGGTGCCTTACTGGTCATCGCCGCCAAGTCACCCGGTGTTCGGCGAGATGTGCCAGTACCGCGTGGTTCGCCTCCCACCCGTCAGGGAACTTCACCAGCGTCCCCAGCTGCACCGGCTCGGTCGACGGGTAGTCGTCCAGCAGGTCGCCCACCCCCGCCCGGCACACCACGACGCAGGCCTGCCGGTGTCGGGAGGCGAGGACGCACAGGCGGCCCGTTTCCAGGTGGAACGCGGTGGCGTCGGGGCGGCCCGAGAGCGGGTGCAGGACGACCGTGACGTCGAACTCCCGGCCCTGCAGCCGGTTCGCCGTGTCCACCGTCACATCGGCCACGCCCAGCTCGGCCAGCGCGGCCCGGACCGCCGCCGCCTGGTCCCGGTGGGCCGTGCCGACGGCGATCCGGCCGGCGGTGAGGGGGGCCGGCTCCGGTGAGCGCTCCGAGATCGCCGCGCCGCCCCGGTCCAGCAGCCGTCGTACCACCGTGGCCACGGCTCGTACCGCTTCCGGGTCCGTCCTGGGCGTGTGCCGCGCGGGCAGTTCCAGCAGCCCCCAGCCGGAGGCCGCGGCCTCGTCGATCACCCGGTCGGGGCCGGAGCCGTCGGACGGGACGGCGAAGGCCAGGCGGCGGTCGCCGTGGTCCGTGCCGCTGCGGAACGGGGTGTAGGGGTAGAAGGCGTCCGACACCAGGGGGGCGGCTGAAGCCGGGAGACGCCAGGACACCGGCAGCCGGTGCTGCGGCAGCTCGGGGTTGTGGGCGAGCAGGGTGGTCACGGCCGAGGCGGACGGGTCGTACGACAGGCCCGCCCACTGCTCGCTGCCCACGATCGCGAACGGGTCCAGCTGGCCGGGGTCGCCCACGAACAGCGCCCGCTCGAACAGCCCGGCCACGGCGAGCAGCGCGTCCGAGCGCATCTGGTACGCCTCGTCCACGATCGCGTGCCGCCACGGCTCGTCCACCTTCACGTGCGCCCACTTCGCGGCGGTGGAGAGGACGACCGGGATGCCGGTCAGATCACCCGCCTTCGCCGACTTCCGTACGTTCGGCAGGTCGTCCAGCGCCTTGTCGTACGGGTCGGAGTCGCTGCTGTGCAGACGGCCGACGGGCAGCTCGGGGTTCTTCTCGGCGAGCCGGGCCACCAGGTCGTCGACCTGGGCGTTGGTCTGCGCGACCACCATCAGCGGGCGCCCGGCGTCGGCGAGTTCCAGCGCCGCGCGCACGACGAGGGTGGACTTGCCGGCGCCCGGTGGGGAGTCCACGACCACGCCCCGATGGGTGCCGTGCAGGGTGTCGCGGAGGATCGCGTCGGTGGCCCGCGTGGCCGCGGCCCCGGGGTCGAACACGGCCTCGGTGGTCACAGCACATCCTCCTCGGTGACGGCGTCGGCGGGCTCCGGCACGGCCTCCGCCTCACCCGGCGGTCCGCCGTGCGTCCACGGTGTCTCCTCCGGGTCGGGCAGCTTCGCCCCGCCGCGCTGCTCGTGTTCGAACAGGGTGAAGCAGAGCCGGTCGCCCTTCTCCGGGAGCGACCCGGCCTCGGGCTCCTTGCCCCGGCCCATCTTGTCGACGATCCGCAGGACGACGAGCCCCTCGCCCTCGGAGCCTGCGAACCCGACGACCTCGGCCGCCTGCGGTTTCCCGCCCAGCGAGCGGTACACCTTCGCCCGCTCCCCGAAGTGCGGCCGGTCGTCCGTGCTCACGGTCACCAGCGGACGCGGGCTGGGCCGCTTGCCCTCGCTGTACGCCATGACGACATCCGTGACCTCGCCCGCGAACGCCTCCCCGGCCAGCCTGCGCCCGGCCATCACCAGCGGGTCGTCGAGCGCCTCCTGAGCTTCCAGACGGGCCTGTTCGCGCTCGCGCGTGGCCAGCTTGTTGGCGGCCGTCACCGCGTCGTCGCGGCGGGGCTGCGGGGGTTCCCCGGCGAGCACGCGGTCGCGGTGGCCGGTGAACGACCAGCGGTCGCGCGTCCACCGCTCCTCGACATGCGCCCCCTCCGGCAGCCCCCGCAGCAGGTCGATCCCGCGCCACACCGCATGCCAGGTGGGCAGGGTGACGCCCGCCACCAGGTCGCGGATCTCCTGCTCGGCCGCGGTGAGCACGCCGAGCCGGTCGTCCGCCTCCAGGCCGTCCTCGGCGGCCGCCAGGGCGGTGCGCGCCCGGTCGTAACGCTCCAGGGCCGGCGCGAGCAGCTTGTTGTCGAACGCCGGGTCGGTGGCCGGACCCGCGGGCGGGCACAGCAACTGGCCGTCGGCGCCCCGCCCCAGCTCGGCCCGCGACGCCTCCTCGGCGCCCGTGGTGCCCTCCGGAGGATCGATCCAGGCGAGCAGCGCGCCCAGGTGCTGGTCCTCCAGGCTGGACTGCCCGGTCGCCCAGTGCCGCGACAGCAGGTCCGTCAGGGCCTGGAGCAGCGAGGAACCCGGCACCCGGGCCCGCTCCCCGAAGTGCGTCAGCCACCGCCCGAGCAACGGCACCCGGGGCGGCGCCGGGTAGGGCGCCTCCGGGTCCTGCTCCGCCGTGCGGCGAAAGCGCATGGACCGCCCGAGCAGCCGTACGAACTCCACGCCCGCGCGGCTCGGCACGATCAGCTGCGGGGCGTCCGCGCACAGCTCGACCTCGACCTTGACCCGTTTGCCGGTCTCCGGGTCGGTCTCGGTGCGCTCGGCGGGCTCGACTCCGTCCGCGAACGAGTCGACGTACGGCAGGACGATGTCCGCCAGTTCGGCGAGGAACGCGAAGCGCAGATCGCGGTCGCGGGGCTGCGGTACGACGAGCAGCCGCGGCGCGTCCCGGTCGGTGCCGACCAGAGCCCCGAGCGGGGCACCGGCCTCACCGGCGGTGGTGAGCGGCACGAACACCAGCGGCCGGTCGGACAGATGCCGGTGCCGGACGGTGGCGGTGGGCTGGGCGCGGCCGGTGCTGACCGCCTCCAGACGGGCGAGGGTGGCGATCAGGGACACGCGGCCACCTCCCGGCCGGACAGCGCCTCCGCGCGCAGGGCCGCCGCCCTGCGCAGCGCCGCCACCGCCGGATCCCCGGGGTCGCCGAGCTCACCGCGGGCCGCCGCCAGGACGTCGTCCACGGTCGACAGACCGCCCAGTTCGGCGCGGACCGGACGGCCCAGTGTCGTCACCGCGCCCGCCGATCGGGAGCGCTCGCGGCAGTGGAAGGCCAGCTCGCACGCGGCCAGGCACTCGGGCGCGTACGTCGCCGGGACCGCCTCCACCGCGGCCGTCAGCTCCTCGGCCGGCAGACCCGGCGCGAAGCAGGTTCCCTCGGGAAGGCCGGCGGCGATCTCCTCGATACGGGTGAGCCGGGCCAACTGGCGGGCGGTGACCGCGCGCTGCTTGCGGATGTCCACGGCCGACGCGGTGGCCAGGTTGGAGAAGTCCCGGGGGCAGACCAGCAGGATGCGGTGCCGCACGCGCGGGGCGGGAGCGCTGTCCTGGAGGCGTCCGGCGACGTCCTCCAGGGCCAGCACGTACACCGCAGCCTGCCGCGCGGCCGCGCCCACCTTCGCCGGGTCGGCCGAACCGTCCAGCATCGGGAAGGACTTGATCTCCACGACCGTCCAGCTGCCGTCCGGGTGCACCACCACCGCGTCCGGCTCCAGGAACGCCGGGGAGCCCGCCACGTCCAGCGCCAGCATCGGATGGTCGAGCAGCGTCCAGCCGCCCGCCTCCACGGCCTCGCGCAACGCCAGCGCCGTACGCGCCGTCCGCCCCGCCGGGCCGGGCGCGGACAGGTCGGGGACGTGGGCCTCCCGCGGCGGCTCGGCGCCCGGGTCCAGCCGCGCGTGCACCAGGCGCAGCAACTCCGCGCCGCCGTCGGCCTTCACCCGTGCCTCGAACGCGTTGCCCCGGGTCAGGGCGAACTGCGACTGCCCGAAGGCGGACGGCGCGCCCAGCGCGCTCGCCAGGCCCGCCTTGTCGACGCCCGCCCCGTCCAGGATCGCCCGCCGTCTGCACCCCGGGTTGGCGGCGAGCGCCGCGAGTGCGCGCGCGTCCAGTGCCTTGGCCGGTACGTCGGGGCCGCGCAGCTCAGCGAGCCGGTGCCGGAGCGCCGTCCCCCGCGTCGGTGGGGGCGGCGTCCGGCTCGGTTCCGGATCCGAGCCGCGCGTCGCGCTGCCGTGGAATTCGCTCACCCACGGAAGTCTGGCATCCGCCACTGACAATCGGGGCGCCTGTGCCCTCGGAGCCCGCTGCGACGACCGAGTCGCCCGGCAGCAGCCGTGCCCGCAGCCGGTCCACGCCGCGCATCACGTACGGCGCGAGCAGCAGGCCGACCCCCATCACGGCCACGCCCGCGACCGCGTCCAGGAAGTAGTGGTTGGCGGTGCCCATCACCACGATCGCGGTCAGCAGCGGATAGGCGACGCCGGCGGCCTTGGCGGTGCGCGTGCCGCCGTACCGCCACAGCATCACTCCGCACCACAGCGCCCAGCCCACGTGCAGGCTCGGCATGGCGGCGTACTGGTTCGTCATGCCGCCCATGCCCCGCGGGGCGCTGGCCTCGGCGCCCCACCAGCCGTACGAGCTGTACTCGGCCATCGTGTCCACGAAGCCGTGGCCCGCGGAGAGGAGGCGGGGCGGGCAGGTGGGCAGCAGCACGAAGCCGATCAGGCCTATGAAGGTGGACGTCATCAACCAGGTGCGGGCCGCCCGGTAGAGGTGGCTGCGGGACCGGAAGAGCCAGATCAGGATCGCGGGGGTGACCAGGTAGTGCAGCGACGCGTACCAGAAGTCGGCGGGGACGCCGAGCCACGCCTCGCGCGTGAACAGGCGGTTGAGCGGGTGCTCGGCGTTGAGGTGCAGGGCCTTCTCGATGCGCAGGATGGCCAGGCCGTGGTCCACGGCGCCGGACACATCGCCCCGGGCGAGCAGCCGGCCCGCCGAGTAGCAGCCGTACACCAGCAGGATCAGCGGAAGTTCTGTCCACCACCGCAGCCGGGTCCGCGGGGACACCTCGGTGCCCGGTGTCTCGGTCTGCGGCATCCGATCGCCCTCCCCCTTCTGGTCCGCGGCTCCCCTTGGGCCGGGCGTGCCACTTTACGGCGTCCGTTGTTCGCCCGTTCGGCGCACCTGTTCATTCCCAAGCGGCCCTGGGCGGCGCTTCAGATCGGATAGACGCTGAGATCGCCCGCCGGGTTGCCCAAGGACAGGGTGCGCGATGATGGAGGGGCTACGCCTCGGGTTTCTCCCCGATGCCTCCCTGATGTCTCCCCCATGTCTCCCGGAAAGGTCCCCCATGGCACCGCGCATCCTGCTGGCCCGGCACGGACAGACGGCCTGGTCGCTGTCCGGCAAGCACACCGGCAGGACCGACGTGGGTCTCCTCGAGGAGGGCCGGCGCGGCGCCAAACTGCTCGGCGAGCGGCTCCACCGCGCGCCCCTCGACGGCCTCCCCGGGGTCGAGGTCCGCACCAGCCCCCTGTCACGCGCGCGTGACACGTGCGAACTCGCCGGGTTCGGTGACCGGGCGGCCACCTGGGACGCGCTGCTGGAGTGGGACTACGGCGCGTACGAGGGCATGACCCCCGAGGAGATCCAGGCCGTTCGCCCCGGCTGGCTGATCTGGCGGGACGGGGTTCCGGAGGGGGAGAGCCTCGCCGAGGTGACGGCCCGTGCGGACGAGGTGGTGTCCTGGGCGCGGTCCGCCGACCGCGACGGCCGTGACGTTCTCGTGTTCGCCCACGGGCACATCCTGCGGGCCATCGGCGCGAGGTGGCTGGGCCTGCCCCTGGACTTCGCCGCCCGGATCCGCCTCAACCCGACCTCGCTGTCCGTCCTCGGCTGGGCGTACGGCGAACCGGCGATCGAGAGCTGGAACGACCTGGGCCACCTCGCCGGCTGAAGTCCCGTCCCCGGGACCAGGGCCTGACCGGCGGATCATGCCGTGGACGCGGGGTTTGTGGCACGCCTCCCCCCACGCTCGGCATCCCTGGCGCGGGGGCACCCCCATTCGCCCCGCTCACCGGTATCGATGAGGCACCGCCCGTCTGCCGCGACCTGATCCGCCGGACAGGCACTACGTACGTGCCGTCCGCGGCATCGAGGCGTGCCGTTCCAGGAACTCCGCCACCCCCAAGGCCCCCCGGTGCGGCAGCAGCACGCGCGCGGTGCCCGCCAGTATCGTCTGGATCCGTGACGACTGCACCTGGTCCAGCAGGTCCAGCACCTGCATCCCGGCCGCAGCCGCCTCGTCGGGCCGCCCCCCGCGCGCGAGGTCGTCCGCGAGTTCGGCCGTGTAGAGCGCGATGTTCCGGGTGAAGTGGGGGTCCTGGAGCTGCGCGGCCCGACGCGCGTGCCGGGCCGCGCGCGTCCAGTCGCCCAGCGTCGACCAGCACTGCGCCTCCAGCCCTTCCAGCTCGGCCTCGCCGTAGAAGCTCATCCACTCCGGGTCGGCGTCCGAACGGCCCCGGCCGTACAGGGCCTGTGCCCGTACGAGCGCCTGTTCGCAGCCGGTGCGGTCGGCGAGCCCGGCCCAGCCGCCCGCCTCGCGCAGCGCGAGCAGCGACATCAGGCGCGCGGACCCCAGCGACCGGCCCACCCGCTGCGCGGCCTGCGCCGCCCGTACCGCCTCCCGGGGCCGGCCCGCATCGCGCGCGAGGAAGGCCGTGTTGCAGAACGCGTGCGCCTCCAGGGCGGCGTCCCCGGTCATCCGGGCGGTCGCGAGCGCCTCCGCGTAGTGCGAGCGGGCGTCGTCGAAGCGGCCGGAGTCGTGGGCCAGCCAGCCCACGGAGATGGCGAGTTCACCGGCGCCCGAGTGCAGCCGGTCGGCGGTCGTCTGCCGGGTGGCACCCGCGTCCAGCAACTCGTAGGCGGCGCGCAGCGGAGCGGCCGCGCGCCGGTAGAGGCCGTCCGCGCCGTGCCGGTCGTCGAGCAGCCGGATGCGGCGCACGGCCTCCTCCAGGGCGGCCGCCTCGGAGGACCCGGCGCGGCGGACCGGCCGGTCCGCCGCCGCGGTGTCGATGGTGACCCCCAGGGGGCCCAGCGTGGCGGCGGCCACGGTGGCGCCTCCGCCCGTCATGAATGCGCGACGCAGCACGTCGCTCTCCTCGTGGATCTCGTGGTTCTCGTGCGTGTCGTACGGGTCCTGCGTGTCATACGGCTCGAACGCCCCCTGCGCCTCACCCGCGGCGAACGCCGGGTGTGTGGCGAGCAAGGGGGACGCTTCCCCCGCCGGGCGGGCCCCGCGTCCGCGGACGGACGAGCGGGGCGCGAAGCCCAGGTCGGCGAGCGTGCGGCCGGGGAACATGTGCAGGAACACCCGTTCGTACGCGTAGTTCGGGCAGCGGATCTCGCCTGCCTCGACCCGGCCGATGTAGCGCGCGTCACAGCTCACCCGCTCGCCGATCTCGCGGGCGGCCCGCCGCACCAGCGCGGCGAACTCGGCCGGTGAGCGCCGGCCGCGCAGCTGCCGGAAGGCGAGGTTCGGCCGTGGTGGCCGTTCGGGCTGTGACGAGGTCACGGTTGACGACGCCATGGCCGGGTCCTCTCGTGCGAACCGTCGAACCATGCCGGATCCGTCGCGGGTCGTCAGTGGCGGCGGCCCCGGTTCCGGCGGGCAAGAACGTACCGGCTGTGCCGGACTCGCCACGCTGTGTTTGGCTACAAATCGGATATCTCGTGCATGATCTGCCATGAAGTGCCATCCTTTGCGGCGCACTTGTGCCGTAGCCGTTGACGCCGTGCCGCGTTGGACCCTGCGGACTGCAAGAGGCTGCGTGGTGGAGGCCGGGATGGAGACCAGCCGGAGCAACGATCCTTGTGCGCCGTCACCGACGGCGTGTGAGGTGGTGACCGTGCCGACCCGGCAGGGTCTGGAGGCGGTCGACATCCTGCGGCGCGGTGCGACCGGGGACGCGGTGGGGCCCGTCCTGCACGACGGCGGGTGCGACACGCTCGGCTTCCTGGTCCCGCCGGGCACCGCCGCCGCGTGGGACGTCCCGGGGAGCACCTGTACGGAGACCGAGGGGCGCGGGCTGGACCTGGTCCCGCAGCCGCCGGTCGGCGGTTCGGGCTGGCTGGTGCCGCCGGGGGAGGCCGACCTGGCGACGGATCCCGCGGTCCTCAGACGGGCCCTGGGGGAGGCGGCTCGGCTGCTCGAGGCGGCGGACAGCTGCCGCTGACCGGTACCACTGGAGTCCCGCCACCTGGTGTCGCCGATCAAGCAAGCGGAACGCCCAGGCGATGGCCGGCGGGTGCCACGCGGCGGGACGCGCCCCGTCGGGCTCGGCCGGGGGCTGCAGGTCATGCTCGGCTGCTCCACGCCAGGGCACGTGACCGGCACCCCGCCGGGGCCCTGCGAAAATGGCCCCATGGGCAAGTCCAGGAACCCCCGGCGCAGACAGGCCGATGCCGAGACGGTCGTCGAGGACGTCGACGGCGGTCTCGCCCAGCTGATACCCGACCGGGACCGCCGAAGGGCCTGGACCCTGCTGATCGACGGGGCGCCGCAGTCGCACGTCGACCTCGACGACCCGGCGTACCTCTCCTTCGAGTACCAGCGGCGGCTGGGGCACGTCATCGACCTCGTCGCACCGCCCGGCAGACCGGTGCGCGCCGTGCACCTCGGCGGCGGCGCGTTCACCCTGGCCCGCTATGTGGCCGCCACCCGCCCCCGCTCCACCCAGCAGGTCGTCGAGCGGGACGCCAGACTCGTCGAACTGGTCCGGCGGGAGCTGCCGTTGGACTCCGGGGCCCGGATCCGGGTGCGCTCGGCGGACGCCCGCGAGGGCCTGGCCAAGGTGCCGGACGGCTGGGCCGACCTGGTCGTCGCCGACGTCTTCAGCGGCGCCCGCACCCCCGCCCACCTCACCTCCACCGAGTTCCTCGACGAGGTCCGCAGGGCCCTCGCGCCGGACGGGGTCTTCGCCGCCAACCTCGCCGACGGCCCCCCGCTCGCCCATCTGCGCGGCCAGATCGCCACCGCCGCCGCCCGCTTCCCCGAGCTCGCCCTGGTCGCCGACCCGGCCGTGCTGCGCGGCAAACGGTTCGGCAACGCGGTCCTGGTCGCCGCCGACCACCCCCTCCCGGTCGCCGAACTCACCCGCCGCGCCGCCTCCGACCCGCACCCCGCCCGGGTCGAGCACGGCCACGCGCTCCTCGCCTTCACCGGCGGGGCCGTCGCGGTCACGGACGAGGCGGCGGTGGCCTCACCGGCCCCGCCGCCCTCGGTGTTCCACTGATATTCCGCTGGTTCCGGTGATATTCCGTTGTGGGGGCTGGAGCACGGCCATAGGGTCCCGGCATGTCCCTACGTGTTCGTATGCGTCAAGCCCTCCCGGAGGCGATGCGCGCCCGCGACAAGGCCGCGGTCAGCGCCCTGCGCGCGACGCTCGCCGCACTGGACAACGCGGAGGCGGTCCCCGTGGACGAAGCCGAACCGCGTGGCCTGGCCCTCGAACAGTCACCGGTCGGTGCCGGTGCCACCGAGGTGGCGCGGCGTGAGCTGAGCGAGCGGAGTGTGGTGGACATCGTGCGCGCCGAGGCCACCGAACGGCTGGAAGCCGCGGCGCAGTTGACCGCGCCCGCCCACACCGACCGGGTCGCGCGGCTCCACGCGGAGGCCGCTGTGCTGCTGCGCCTCCTCGACGACCACGCCGGGCGCCCCGCGAACACGCCGTCGGAGTCCTGGAAGGTCTGTCCTAGAAGTCCAAGCCCCGGGAGAGCAACGGCAGATGCCGTTCGTACAGCGCCGCCAGGTCCTCCCGGCCGTCGCCCTCCACCCAGTGCCGTACCAGCGTGGTGAAGACCGCGATGATCGCCGCCGCCGCGCACCTGACCTCCAGGTCGGCCGCGTCGCGGCCGGCGCGCTCGGCGATCACCTCGGCGATGGCCCGCTCGCTGCGCTCCTGTTCCGCGACGGTGCGGGCGCGGATGGCCGGGTCGGTGAAGGAGATCCGGGTGCGCAGCAGGAGGTCGTCGCGGTCCTGCTGGATCATCTGCCCGACGGGGCCCTTCAGGGAGGCCAGCACCGCGTCGACGATGGGTTCGTCGGCGGGGCGGGCGCGCAGGGCGGCGGCGAGGGCGGGGTCGTACTCGTCCTGGAGGACGACGTCCTCCTTGGTGGGGAAGTACCGGAAGAAGGTGCTGGGCGAGACCTCCGCCGCCTCCGCGATCTGGTCGACCGTGGTGGCCTCGTACCCGTTCCCGGCGAAGAGGCGGTAGGCCTCCCGGCGGATGCGCTGGCGGGTCTGCTGCTTCTTGCGCTCGCGCAGGCCGAGGCGGGCGGCGGGGGTCTCGTGCGTCGTCATGCGACCGATTCTGCGGGCTGTGCGGCGGCCCGGGCCACCGTACGGGAGCAGGGGGCGGTGCCGGGCAGGAAGACGGCGGCCAGGACGGCGCCGAGCAGGGCGACCGCGCCGCAGGCCGTCAGGACCAGGCCCATCCCGTGGACGAACGCCTCGTGCGCGTGTGCCGCGAGGCTAGCGTCGTGCAACTGTGCGGCCACCGCGTCGGCGCCGGAGACGGAGTCGCGGGCCGCGTCGGCCGCCGGCCCGGGCAGGGCGCCGGTGTGCAGCCGGGCGAGGTAGCCGTAGCTGAGCAGACTGCCGAGACCGGCGACGCCGAGGACCGAGCCGAGCTGCTGGACGGTCTCCAGGAGGCTGGTACCGGACCCGGTGTTGTCCTCGGGCAGCGCGGCCATCACCAGGCTGGTGGCCGGGACCACGGCGAGCCCGAAGCCGAGGCCGGTCAGGCCCAGCCACAGCGCGGTGAAGCCGTAGCCGTCCGAGGCGCCGGTGGTAGCGCCGAGCAGCACACCGGCGGCGAGGACCAGCAGGCCGGCGGGTACGACCGCGCGCGCGCCCAGCCGGGGGACGAGGGGTTCGCTCGCGGCGGCCGCCGCCATCAGGCCGCCGATCAGGGGCAGGACGCGCAGCCCGGTCCCGAAGGCGTCGTTGCCGAGCACCGACTGGAGGTACTGCGGGACGACGAACAGGATGCCCATCACCGCGAAGTTGACGAAGACGGCGATCAGCGTGCCCCACAGGAACCGGCGGTCGGTGAACAGCCGCAGTACGACGATGGGGTGCGCGTACCGGCGCTCGCGCAGCACGAACCCGGCCAGCAGGACGGCCGCGGCGACGAGCGGGACGAGGACCGAGGGCGCGGTCCAGCCGTCGCGGGGGATCAGGATGGTGCCGTAGACCAGCGCGGTGACGCCGAGTCCGCCCAGGACGGTGCCGAGGGTGTCGAACGGCGCGGAGGTGCGGGTGGCGGTGTCGCGGGGCAGCAGCCACACGCCCGCGAGGACGGCGAGCGCGGCGACCGGCGCGTTGAACAGGAACACCGAGCCCCACCAGAAGTGGTCGAGCAGCCAGCCGCCGACCACGGGTCCGACCGGCATGCCGAGCGCGGTGGCCGCGGTCCACACCGCGATGGCCTTGGGCAGTTCCTCCTTGGCGAAGACGCGGGGCAGGATCGCCATGGACAGCGGCATGATCGCGGCGGCTCCGAGACCCAGGACGGCGCGGGCCGCGACGACCGCCGACGGCGAGTGGGCCAGCGCGCCGCCGAGCGAGGCGAGACCGAAGAGCGAGATGCCCGAGAGCAACAGCCGCTTGTGCCCGAACCGGTCGCCGAGCAGCCCGACCGGGAGCATCGCCACCGACAGGGCCAGCAGGTAGCCGCCGCCGATCCACTGCAACTGGGCGCTGTCGGCGTGCAGTTCGGTCGCGATGGTCGGCAGTGCGACGTTGATGACGGTGCCGTCGAGGCCGACGAGCAGCACGCTCAGGGTGAGCGCGGCCAGGGCGAGCCAGCGGCGGGGGGATGCGGACATGTGAGACCTCCCGATCGGAGCAACCTAATGAGAGGTTACCGTCAAATGGAAGTCGACTGTCAATATCTAGTTGTCTCTCACTTCAGGCCGCTCGCTGGGCCTCGCTCAGTAGACCTCCACATGCGGTGGACCGTCGTGCCACGTACAGAACACCGTCACCCGGTCCGCGCCCGAAGCGAACTCCACCCGGATCCACGACTCCGTCTTCCACACCTGCATCGACCAGCCCGTCCCCGGCGTCGCCGAGACGAGCGTCGCGTCCGCCTCCCCGAGGTCGAAGACCACCCGACCGCCGTCGGTGTCATAACCCTTGACCTGGCCGGAGGCGGCCTGTGACGGGAACGGCCTGGTCGACGCGGGTGTGGTCCGCGAGGGCGTCGGGGTGCCGGGCGACGCCGACGGTGTCCTCGGTGCCGTCCTGGACGGGGACGCAGGCCGGGACGTCGAGGACGCCGACGGCTCGGGACGCGGCGAGGTCGTGTCCGCCGCCGTGATCGGCAGGGCGCGCGGCGGGTCGTACGCCGTGCCCGCCATCACCGAGTGCACGCCCCACCATGACAGCGTGACCGCCGCGCCCGTGGCGAGCAGCCACGCCAGTACATGTACGAGTCCTCTGCGCATCGCGGGCCATCCTGCCCCAGGGGCGGCGTGCGTGGCGCATGCTCGGAGTTATCCACAGGCCCGCACCCGGCCGTGCCGCATGGCGTACGGTGCGGCGCATGGCAAGTGTTCTCGTGGTCGAGGACGACCAGTTCGTACGCTCGGCGCTCATCCGGCACCTCACCGACGCCTCGCACACCGTGCGCAGCGTCGGCACGGCACTGGAGGCGCTGCGCGAGGTCGCCCATTTCCGCTTCGACGTGGTCATCCTCGACCTCGGCCTGCCCGACCTGGACGGCTCCGAGGCGCTGAAGATGCTGCGCGGCATCACCGACGTGCCCGTCATCATCGCCACCGCCCGGGACGACGAGACCGAGATCGTCCGGCTGCTCAACGACGGGGCGGACGACTACCTGACCAAGCCGTTCTCCGTCGAGCACCTGTCCGCCCGGATCGCCGCCGTACTCAGGCGCTCCCGGGCCGCCACCGTGGACGCCCCGCCGTCCAGTGTTCTGCGCGTCGGCGGCCTGACCGTCGATCCGCTGCGCCGCCAGGCCGAGTTGGACGGGACGCGCCTCGACCTCACCCGCCGCGAGTTCGACCTGCTCGCCTTCCTCGCCGGCCGGCCCGGGGTCGTCGTCCCCCGCAGGGAACTGCTGGCCGAGGTGTGGCAGCAGTCGTACGGCGACGACCAGACCATCGACGTCCATCTCTCCTGGCTGCGGCGCAAGCTGGGGGAGACGGCGGCCCGGCCGCGCTATCTGCACACCCTGCGCGGTGTCGGCGTGAAGCTGGAACCTCCGGGGGAAGTGGAGCCGGTCCGATGAGATGGGCACTGGTCAGGGTCTGCCTCGCGGTCACCACGATGGTCGTGGTCGCCTTCGCGGTCCCGCTCGGACTGGTCGTCAAGGAGATGGCCCGCGACCGCGCCTTCTCCAACGCCGAGCGGGAGGCCGCCGCCATCGCACCCGCCCTGTCCATCACCATCGACCGCGACAAACTGGAGCGCGTCCTCGCCTCGGCGGGCTCGGACACCGGCATGGCCGTGCACATACCGGCATCCGGCGGGGACTCGGCGGACGGGTCCGGCCGGGCGGCCGTCGACATCGGGCGGCAGCGCGCGGCCGACCGGGACATCGCGACCGTACGGAAGCTGGGCCGCGCCTCCACCACCGAGGTCGCGGGCGGCTTCAGCCTGCTCCAGCCGGTCGCGCTGAGCTCCGGTGCCATCGCGGTGGTCGAGGTGTACGTCCCCGAGACCGAGGTCAGCAACGGCGTCGGCACGGCCTGGGCGGTGCTGGCCGCCGTCGGTATCGCGCTGATCGTGGGCTCCGTCGCGGTCGCCGACCGGCTCGGCGTACGGATGGTGCGGCCCGCGCGGCGGCTGGTCGAGGGCGCGCACGAACTGGGGGAGGGCAAACTGGGCGCACGGGTACCGGAGGACGGGCCGAACGAACTGCGGCTGGCCGCGGTCGCGTTCAACTCCATGGCGGACCAGGTCGTACAACTCCTGGCGAACGAACGCGAACTGGCGGCGGACCTCTCCCACCGTCTGCGCACGCCGCTGACCGTGCTCCGGCTGAACACCGCCTCGCTCGGCGACGGGCCCGCCGCCGAGCAGACCCGGGCCGCCGTCGCCCAGCTCGAGCGCGAGGTCGACACCATCATCCGCACCGCCCGCGATGCCAAGCCGCAGACCGCCGCCGCCGGTCCCGGCGCCGGGTGCGACGCGGCCGAGGTCGTCCGCGAGCGGATGGGGTTCTGGTCCGCGCTCGCCGAGGACGAGGGCCGCAAGTGGCGGGTGGCCGGGGCCGAGCGGCCGGTGCGGATACCCGTGGCCCGCGCCGACCTGGCCGCCGCGCTCGACGCGCTGCTCGGCAACGTCTTCCGGCACACCGCCGAGGGCACGGCCTTCGCGGTCGACGTGCACAACGGCGAGGACGCGGTCATCGTCCTGGTCTCCGACGCGGGTCCCGGCATACCCGACCCCGAGGCGGCCATGGCCCGCGGCCGGGGCTCGGGCACCGACGGCTCCACCGGCCTCGGCCTGGACATCGTCCGCCGGCTCGCCGAGTCGACCGGCGGGGACGTACGGATCGGCTCGTCGGTGCTGGGCGGCACGGAGGTGCGGATCTGGTTCCAGACGGACGGGCGGGAACCGGTGCGCAAAGGCCACCGGGGTGCCGTGCGCCGCCGCCGGCCCCGCACATTGGTCTCTACCTTTAACCGCCCCCGATCCCTCCCTTAAGCGCACCCTAAGATCCCCAACCGCCGTCCGCATCAAGCCATTTGTCCGATTCTCGATCGCTAGCGTGCTGCCGCACCACACCCCCGTGAACAGCGAAGGCAGGCACACGCATGAGCACGCACCGGCGCAGGATCAGTGGCAGGAACAAGGCGATAGGCGGCCTCGTCGCCGCGGCCGTGGCCGGTGGCGGCGCGGTGCTGTTCACCGGCATCGCGCACGCGGCCGGGGTCGGCGCCGCGTACACCCGGACCAGCGACTGGTCGACGGGTTACACCGCCCAGTACGTCGTCACGAACAACAGAGGGCAGGCGGAGAAGGCCTGGACCCTCGAGTTCGAGCTCCCCGCCGATGCGAAGCTCAGCTCCCTCTGGAACGGCGAATCGAGCGTCAGCGGCCGGCACGTCACCGTGAAGCCCGCGAAGTGGGACACCGACGGCCTCGCTCCCGGCAAGTCGGTCACCGTCGGCTTCGTGGTCAACGGCACCGGGGACCCCACCGGCTGTCAGATCGACGGCGCGACATGTTCCGCCGACAGCACCGCCACCCCCGAGCCGAGCGGCCGCCCGACCCAGTCACCGACCCCGACCGCCACACCGAAGCCCACCCCGACCCCCACCCCGACCAAGAGCGCCACCCCCACGGCCACCGCCTCCCCGACCCCCACCCAGACCACCGGCAGCGGAACCACCACCTCCGCCGGCTTCGCGCCCTACGTCGACACCTCCCTCTATCCCGCCTTCGATCTGCTGGCGAGCGCCGACGCGACCGGCGTGAAGAACTACAACCTCGCCTTCGTCACCGACGGCGGCGGCTGCACACCCAAGTGGGGCGGCGTCACCGACCTGGCGAGCGACGGCGTGGCCGCCCAGATCGGCTCCCTGCGCGCCAAGGGCGGCGACGTCCGGGTCTCCTTCGGCGGAGCGTCCGGCTCCGAACTCGCCACGACCTGCTCCTCCGCCGACGCGCTGGCAGCCGCCTACGGCAAGGCCGTGGACCAGTTCAAACTCACCAAGGTCGACTTCGACGTCGAGGGCGGCGCACTCCCCAACACCGCCGCCAACACCCGCCGCGCCCAGGCCATCGCGAAACTCCAGGCCCAGCACCCCGGCCTGGACGTCTCCTTCACCCTCCCGGTGATGCCCGAGGGCCTGACCCAGGACGGCGTCAACCTCCTGTCCGACGCCAAGTCCAACGGCGTCAGGATCAGCACCGTCAACATCATGGCGATGGACTACGGCCCCGCGTACAGCGGCGACATGGGCACCTACGCCGAACAGGCGGCCACCGCCACGCAGGCCCAGGTCAAGAGCGTCCTCGGCCTCACCGACTCCGCCGCCTGGAAGACGGTCGCGGTCACCCCGATGATCGGCGTCAACGACGTCTCCTCCGAGATCTTCAAGGTCGACGACGCCACCCAGCTGGTGAACTTCGCCAAGTCCAAGGGCCTCGGCTGGCTGTCCATGTGGTCGGCGGCCCGCGACAAGCAGTGCGCGGGCGGTACGAAGCCCACCGCCGACGCCACGTGCAGCTCGATCACCCAGGACGCCTTCGCCTTCTCCAAGGCCCTCGGTGCCTTCAACTGACCGGCCCGGCGTCGACGAACGGGGCGCACCCCGGCCGGTGTTCCCTCATCCGGCCGGGGCGACGGGCTGTTCCGGCACCTGCGGTCGGCGTCATACCAGAGAGGTACAGCGCCGTGACGGGTAAGCCCAAGGTCGGCGTCCCGCGTCCCGCTCAGGTGTGACGTCTCCGCGAAGTATCTGCCCAATCATGGATGCGCCGCCGTCATCGTATGCGGTGCTCGTGTCACATGGTGCGCCGCAGAGCGCCTGTTCGAGCCGCCGCGCACCAGTCGGATCGGTACGTCGACCGGGCTCTGACTGCTTCGAGCGCCGAAGAACTGTTCGAGGGGGCGTCGTGACCGTACGTGGCGGTCGACACGCTGCGTATCACTGGGCGGAAATCATTGAAGTCGGCCTGAGTGACCACCCGGCCGCGCGCACTGTGGAGGGAAAAATTGGCTCCCTGGAAGTCCCGTTTCCCTGGGTCCGGCACCCTCATTGAGCAGTGCTACAACGAAGGCCGCGCGGAAGGCCGCGCAGAAGCCCGCGCCGAGGGCATCCTCCGTATCCTCGGCCTTCGCGGCATCGAGGTTCCCGAGGCCGTCCGCGAACGCGTCACCACCTGCACCGACCTGGACATCCTGGGCACCTGGTTCGTCCGGGCTCTGACCGCCACGAACACCGAGGAGCTCTTCGCGGGAACATGACCCGCCCGTACGGGGCGCGGCACCCCCCTCAAAGTGCCGCGCCCCGGGTTCTCAGGCCCCCGCCGTCACCGGCGGCAGCGTCCCCGTGCGGGCCGCCCGGGCGTACCAGTGGGCGCTCGACTTCGGGGTGCGGGTCAGGGTGGCGTAGTCGACGTACACGGCGCCGAAGCGCTTGCTGTAGCCGTACGCCCACTCGAAGTTGTCCAGCAGGGACCACAGGTAGTAGCCGCGGACGTCCGCGCCGTCCGTGATGGCCCGGCGGACCGCTGAGAGGTGGCCGTGGAGGTAGGCGATGCGCTCGGGGTCGTGGACCCGGCCGTCGGAGTCCACCTTGTCGTCGTACGCCGCGCCGTTCTCCGTCACGTACAGCGGAAGGCCGGGGGCCTCTCGCGTGTAGCGCATGATCAGCTCGTGCAGGCCGGTCGGGTCGATCGTCCAGCCCATCTCCGTACGGTCACCGGGCAGCTGGTGGAAGGCCACGTCGTCCGCGCCGGGCCAGGGGGAGTGGTCGCTCGCCCCGTGCCCGTCCGAACGAGGGCCGCGCGGTGCCGACTCGGCCGAGGAGACCAGCTCCGGCGTGTAGTAGTTCAGCCCCAGCGCGTCCAGCGGCTGGTTGGCGGTGCTCAGGTCGCCGTCCTGGACGCAGGACCAGTCGCTGATCGACGAGGTCGCCTCGAGCAGGGTCTCCGGGTACGCGCCGTGCAGCATCGGGCCGTGGAAGACGCCGTTGGCCAGGTCGTCGATGCGGCGGGCGGCCGCCAGATCCGCCGGGTCCTGGGAGAGCGGGCGGACGACCTGGGAGTTGAGGCTCACCGCGACCGTGTTGCGGGCCGGCATCACCGAGCGCAGGGCGGAGGTGCCCAGGCCGTGCGCCAGGTTGAGGTGGTGCGCGGCCTTCAGCGCCGCCGCCGGGTCCGTACGGCCGGGCGCGTGCACCCCGGAGCCGTAGCCGAGGAATGCGCTGCACCACGGCTCGTTCAGCGTGATCCACTGCTCCACCCGGTCGCCGAGCGCCTCGCCGACGATCTGCGCGTACTCGGCGAACCGGTAAGCGGTGTCCCGCTCCGGCCAGCCGCCCGCGTCCTCCAGTTCCTGCGGCAGGTCCCAGTGGTAGAGGGTGAGGGCCGGCTTGATGCCGTGCGCGAGCAGCTCGTCCACCAGGCGGCGGTAGAAGTCCAGGCCGACCTGCACGGCCGGGCCCCGGCCCGTCGGCTGCACCCGCGACCAGGAGACGGAGAACCGGTATGCGCCCAGGCCCAGTTCAGCCATCAGCGCGACGTCCTCGCGGTAGCGGTGGTAGTGGTCCACAGCGGTGTCACCGTTCTCGCCGCCGAGGATCCTGCCCGGCGTATGGCTGAAGGTGTCCCAGATCGAGGGGGTGCGACCGCCTTCCCGGACCGCTCCCTCGATCTGGTACGACGCGGTCGCGGCACCCCAGAGGAAGCCGGGAGGGAAGGTCACGGACGTCTCGGGCATGGAAGCGCTCCCATGAGTCGGGGGCCCCATTATGCATGGGAGCGCTCCCACGACAAAAGGGCGGAGCGCGTGCATGGCACCTGTTCGCTCCAACTCATCGTTCACCTCTCGGTGTTCGGCGAGAGGAGGGTTTCGTTCCGGCCCGGAAAACCCGGACACCGCCCCGGCGGGCGGGCCGGGTGTCGTGTTTCGGCGGCCACTCCGCGCTTGACCTGCGGGAATGTGGTGACGGAGGCGGTCGGCGGGCGGCTGCTGACCCGTGGCGGTGCGACACATTCCCGTGACGTACGGAGCACGCTTGCGCAACAACGCCGTTTTCAAGTCTTGACACCTGGCCCGGCAGGAACGAGTCTTCCGGCAAGCCGCGTGGGAGCGGTCCCACGGTCACCCGGGGGAGGTCTCCCGTGTGGACCGCACCACCCACGGCCCTTCCCTCTGCCTCGCATCGCACACCGTTGACCAGCAGTTTTTCACCGCACACCGACTGCTGCTGGCTGGCCGCTGCTCGAAACCGAGAGGGCAGGTCGGGGCTGCCGAAATCCCGGCGGTCCGATTCCTGAGATCCCGTTCCCACTGGAACAAGGAGTAGTGGAATGCGCATCACCCGTACCGGCGGCGGTCGCGGCCGCAGAGCAGCGGCCCTGGCCACCACGGTCCTGACGGCCTCGGCCCTGCTGTTGACCGGCTGCAGCGACGACAGCGACTCGAGCACCACGGACGCCAACGGGAACATCACTCTCACGGTGGCCGACTTCGGGCAGTTCGGCTACAAGGAAGCCGGACTGTTCGCCCAGTACCACAAGCTGCACCCGAAGATCACGGTGAAGGAAGACACCACCGCCGACGAGCAGGTCTACTACCCGAAGTTCCTTCAGCAGCTGAACACGGGCAGCGGCCTCGCGGACGTCACCGGCATCGAAGTCGGCCGCATCAAGGAGGTCGTCGACACCCAGGCGGCCAAGTTCACCGACCTGAGCAAGACGATCAACGTGAGCGACTGGGTCTCCTGGAAGGAGAAGCAGGCCACCGCCAAGGACGGCACGGTCATCGGCGCCGGCACCGACATCGGTCCGATGTCGCTGTGCTACCGCACGGACCTCTTCAAGAAGGCAGGCCTGCCGACCGACCGCGAAGCCGTCGCCAACGCGGTCAAGGGCGGCTGGGAGGACTACCTCAAGCTCGGTGAGCAGTACAAGAAGAAGGCTCCCTCCGGCACCTACTTCATGGACTCCGCGAGCGCCATGTACAACGCGGTCGTCAGCTCCTCCGCCAAGCAGTACTACGACGCCGACGGCAAGCCGATCTACAAGGACAGCCCCTCCGTGCAGCAGGGCTGGAACCTGGCCGCCGAGGCCGCGTCGAAGAAGCTGACCCAGGGGCTGGCCGAGTTCAACGACCCCTGGAAGGCGGCCCTGCGCAAGGGTTCCGTCGCCACCGTGGCGTGCCCCGCCTGGATGGCCGGTCAGATCTCCATCAACTCCGGCGACGCCTACAAGGGCAAGTGGGACATCAGCCGTGCGCCCGGCAGCACCGCGGCCAACTGGGGTGGCTCGTTCCTGGCCGTACCCAAGAGCGGCAAGCACGTCAAGGAGGCCACCGACCTGATCAAGTGGCTGACCGCGCCCGAGCAGCAGGCGGCCGTGTTCAAGGCGATCGGTTCCTTCCCGTCCAACAAGGGCGCCTACGAGCTCGCCGACGTGAAGAACGCGAAGCTCCCGTACTTCAACAACGCCCCGATCGGTCAGATCTACGCCGACGAGGCCGCGGCCATCCCCGAGGCCGTGCTCGGTGCGAAGGACGCCACGATCAAGGACACCATCTCCACGCAGATCAACAACATGGAGCAGCGGGGCACCAAGCCCGCTGACGCGTGGAAGGCGGCGACCGAGGCGATCGACAAGGCGATCGGCTGACACCCGCGGGTGCGGGCGGCCCCACCGGCCGCCCGCACCGCGCTGCGGCGCGCGGGGCAGCGCAGGGGCTCCTGACCGCAGGCGCGGGGGCCGTCCGCTCGGGGCCGGCCGTCGATGCGCCGGTCAGCTCCGCGGCGTCCGGGAGACACACCCCGGTCGCCGCGGCACCGTGTCCCCGTAGCCGGTGACCGGGGTCCGACGGCGTGCCCCGGTGCACCCGACGAGCGCCGGCCCGCCTCGACCCACTTTCGCCCCCCTACCCGGCTGAGATACCCAGGGAAGGACCCCCCGTGGCAACGACAATCCCCACACGGGGCGCAACCCCGCCACCCGGCGGCTCCGGCGCCGCCCCGGACGGACGCAGCCGGTGGCGAACCCGGCTGTGGCGCTTCGACGACATCGCGTCCCCGTACGCGTACATCGCTCCCTTCTTCCTCGTCTTCGGCGCCTTCGGGCTCTACCCGCTGCTCTACACCGGCTGGATCGCCCTGCACCGGGTGGAGATGACGAGTCTCAGCCAGTCGGAATGGGTGGGCTTCGACAACTTCGCCAAGATCCTCCAGGACTCCGAGTTCTGGACGGCCGTCACGAACACCTTCCTGATCGGCGTCATCTCGACCGTCCCGCAGCTGCTCGTGGCCCTCGGCCTGGCCCACCTGCTCAACTACAAGCTGCGTGCCAGCGCGTTCTGGCGGACGGTGATCCTCACCCCCTACGCCACCTCCGTGGCGACCGCCGCCCTGGTCTTCGCCCTGGTCTTCCGGCCCGACGGAGGCCTGCTCAACTGGGTACTGCACTTCTTCGGGGCCGGCAACACCGACTGGGGCAACGGGGAGTGGACCTCCAAGATCGCCATCTCGGTCATCATCATCTGGCGCTGGACCGGCTACAACGCACTGATCTACCTGGCGGCCATGCAGGCCGTGCCGGCCGACCTGTACGAGGCGGCCTCGATCGACGGCGCGACGCGCTGGCAGCAGTTCCGCAAGGTGACCATTCCCTCGCTGCGGCCGACGATCCTGTTCACCATCGTCATCTCGACCATCGGCTCCATGCAGCTGTTCGGTGAGCCGCTGCTGCTGCAGGGCGGCACACTCGGCTCCATCGGAGGCAGCGAGCACCAGTACGAGACGCTCAGCATCTACCTCTTCAACTACGGCTGGAAGCTGGGACATCTGGGCCCGGCCGCCGCCGTGGCCTGGGCCATGCTCGTCCTGCTGCTGCTCATCGCCCTGATCAACTGGATCGTCGGCCGGTTCGTGCGCAAGAGCGCGGCCTGACGGGAGCGACAACGATGACCACGACCAGTCCCACCAAGACCGCGCCGGACCTCGCCCCGGCACCGCCGGCCGCCCCCGCGGGAACGCGCGGCAGCCGTTTCAAGCTCGGCGCCGGCCAGCAGCTCAGGGGCGGCCCGTTCACCTACGTCGCCCTGATCGTCGTCGGCCTGGGCTCGATCTTCCCGCTGTACTGGACGCTGGTGGCCGCCTCGCACGACCAGCAGCGGGTCCTCGACAACCCACCGCCGCTCATTCCGGGCGGTCGGCTGTTCAGCAACCTCCAGGCGGCCTGGGAACAGGCCCACCTGGGGAAGGCCATCGTCAACAGCGTCATCGTGGCCGGCTGCATCACCGCGGCCACCCTGTTCTTCTGCACCCTCGCCGGTTACGCCTTCGCCAAGATGCGCTTCCGCGGCCGTGGCGCCCTGATGACCGCGGTCATCGCCACCCTGACGATCCCGCCGCAGCTCAGCGTCGTCCCGCTGTTCATGATGATGGCGGACATCGGGTGGGGCGGAAAACTGGAGTCGGTGATCTTCCCGACCCTGGTCGGTGCCTTCGGTGTCTTCTTCATGCGCCAGTACCTGCTGGAGGCCCTGCCCTACGAGCTCATCGAGGCCGCCAAGGTGGACGGGGCGACCAACATCCGCATCGTGTGGAACGTGGTCCTGCCCGCGGCCCGGCCCGCGATGATGGTGCTCGGCATGCTCACCTTCGTGCAGGCGTGGAACGACTTCTTCTGGCCCTTCCTCGCCCTGAGCCAGGAGAACCCCACCCTCCAGGTGGCGCTCGGTCAGCTCAGCGCCTCCTACACCCCTGACCAGAGCATCGTCATGGCCGGAGCGCTGATCAGCACCCTGCCGCTGCTCCTGGTCTTCGTGATCTTCGGCAAGCAGATCGTCGGAGGGATCATGGCGGGCGCCGTCAAGGGCTGACGCCGGGCCGACACCGGGCCATACCGGGCCAACACCGGGTCACCCCATCCGACCCCTTCCCCACCCCACTTCCGGAGCGTTCTCACGATGACCGCCGTACGAACCGAGACCACCGCCCAGTCGGCCTCAGCCACATCCTTCCCGCCGGGCTTCGTCTGGGGGGCCGCCACCGCGGCGTACCAGGTGGAGGGTGCCGCCACCGAGGACGGCCGCACCCCGTCCATCTGGGACACCTACAGCCACACCCCAGGCAAGGTCCGCAACGGCGACACCGGTGACATCGCCGCCGACCACTACCACCGGTACCGCGACGACGTGAAGCTGATGAAGGACCTCGGCCTCAAGGCCTACCGGTTCTCCGTCTCCTGGTCCCGGGTGCAGCCCACCGGCCGGGGGCCCGCCGTCGAGCGGGGCCTGGACTTCTACCGGCGGCTCACCGACGAACTCCTGGCAGCGGGCATCACCCCCGTCGCCACCCTCTACCACTGGGACCTGCCCCAGGAACTGGAGGACGCGGGCGGCTGGCCGCACCGGGACACCGCGCACCGTTTCGCCGACTACGCCGAGATCATGGCCCGGGCCCTCGGGGACCGCGTCGGGGTGTGGACCACCCTCAACGAGCCCTGGTGCTCGGCCTTCCTCGGCTATGGCTCCGGCGTGCACGCTCCGGGGCGCACCGACCCGGCCGCGACCCTGCGCGCCGCGCACCACCTGAACCTGGCCCACGGGCAGGCGATCGGGGTGCTGCGGGAGAACCTGCCGTCGACCGCGCAGACCTCCATCACCCTCAACCTGCACCAGGTGCGCCCGCTCACCGACAGCGCTGCGGACGCCGAGGCCGCACGCCGGATCGACGCGGTCGGCAACCGCGTCTTCACCGGCCCGATCCTGGACGGCGCCTACCCCGAGGACCTGCTCGCCGACACCGCGCACATCGTCGACTGGGCGGAGCTCGTGCACGACGGCGACCTGGCCGAGATCTCCCGCCCCATCGACCTGCTGGGCGTGAACTACTACGCGCCGACCGTGGTCTCCGAGGCCGGCGACGGCGTCGGCACCACGAAGAACGACGGCCACGGCGCGAGCGACCACTCCCCGTGGACCGGCTCCGACCACGTCGCCTTCCACCTCGCCAACGACGAGCTCACGGCGATGAACTGGGCCATCGACCCCGACGGGCTGCACACCCTGCTGACCGGCCTGGCGGCCTCGCACCCCCAGCTGCCGCTGATGGTCACCGAGAACGGCGCCGCCTTCGACGACTACATCTCCCCCGAGGGCCGGGTGAACGACCCCGAGCGGATCGCCTACCTGCGCTCCCACCTGGAGGCCGTCCGGCGGGCCGTCGCCGACGGTGCGGACGTCCGCGGCTACTTCCTGTGGTCCCTGCTGGACAACTTCGAATGGGGTTACGGCTATTCGAAGCGCTTCGGTGCCGTCTACGTCGACTACTCCACCCAGCGCCGCATTCCCAAGGCGAGCGCCCACTGGTACGCCGAGGTGATCCGGGAGAACGCGCTGCCGGCCGCCGGGGAGCAGGGCTGAGTCAGCGCCTCGGGCCGAGGGGACGCCGCCGTCGCACCGGCCGCGCCCCCTCGGCGGCTTTCTCCCGCGCGCCGGGAGAAAGCCCCGGTCGCGAGGGACGATGGGGTCGAGGGCGGCCGGGCCACGACTGTTACATTCCTGGCCTGAAGGCTGCGAACGGAAGGCGGCGACTATGGCGGTCAAGGGTGAGCGGAGCCGGGGTGTCCGGCGGCCGACCCTGGAGGAGGTCGCCGCCCGGGCAGGCGTCGGCCGCGGCACGGTGTCGCGGGTGATCAACGGCTCGCCCCGGGTCAGTGACGCGACCCGCGCGGCCGTGGAGGCGGCGGTCGCCGAACTCGGCTATGTCCCGAACACCGCCGCCCGCGCGCTGGCCGCCAACCGCACGGACGCGATCGCCCTCGTCGTCCCCGAGCCGGAGACCCGCTTCTTCGCGGAACCGTACTTCTCCGACATCCTGCGCGGTGTCGGCGCCGAGCTGTCCGACACGGAGATGCAACTGCTGCTGATCTTCGCGGGCAGCGACCGCGAACGGCAGCGGCTCGCCCAGTACCTCGCCGCGCACCGCGTCGACGGCGTCCTGCTGGTCTCGGTCCACGCCGACGATCCGCTGCCCGACCTGATCTCCCAGCTGGAGATCCCGGCCGTGATCAGCGGCCCGCGCTCGGCGGGGGAGACGCTGACCTCGGTGGACTCGGACAACTACGGCGGTGCCCGCTCGGCCGTCGAACACCTGCTGGCCCGCGGCCGCCGCACGATCGCCCACATCACCGGCCGTCTCGACGTGTACGGCGCCCAGCGGCGCGTCGACGGCTACCGGGAGGCCCTGCTCGACGCGGGCCGCTCCGTGGAGGAACTCCTCATCGAGCCGGGCGACTTCACGGAGGAGGGCGGCCGCCGCGCGATGACGAGGCTGCTGGAGCGCAGTCCGTCCCTGGACGCGGTGTTCGCCGGCTCCGACGTCATGGCGGCCGGCGCCCGCCAGGTGCTGCGTGAGGCGGGCCGCCGCATCCCGGACGACGTGGCCCTCGTCGGCTACGACGACTCCGCCATCGCCCGCCACATGGACCCGCCCCTCACCAGCGTCCGCCAGCCCATCGAGGAGATGGGCCGCGCGATGCTCGACCTCCTGCTGGCGGAGATCGCGGACAGCCGTCCGGCTGTCTCCCCGGGGCTGGAGCGGCGGCAGGTGGTACTGCCCGCGGAGCTGGTGGCGCGGGCGTCGTCCTGAGGGGGCGCCGTCCGGCGGCGTGCGTGCGTGGCAACGAAGCACCAAAACGAAGCAGCCGGTGACCTCGTCTTTCGACGAAGTCACCGGCTGACTACGCAGGGTGAGTGACGGGACTCGAACCCGCGGCATCCTGGACCACAACCAGGTGCTCTACCAGCTGAGCTACACCCACCATGACCGGCTTCTCGAGGAGGTTTCTCCCCGACCGGCCGAGAAAAAGTGTACAGGGTCCGAAGGGGTGCTCGCGCCAGGGTTTCGGGCCGCCGCTACTGAGCGGGCAGGACGTGCTTGGCGGCGATCGCCTTCGCCGTGTCGGAGTCCGGACCGGGCTGCGGGACGAAGACGGCCTCGCGGTAGTAGCGCAGCTCGGCGATCGACTCACGGATGTCGGCGAGGGCGCGGTGGTTGCCGTTCTTCTCCGGGCTGTTGAAGTAGGCGCGCGGATACCAGCGGCGGGCGAGCTCCTTGATGCTCGACACGTCGACGATCCGGTAGTGGAGGTAGTCCTCCAGCGTCGGCATGTCCCGGAGCAGGAAGCCGCGGTCGGTGCCGACGGAGTTGCCGCACAGGGGGGCCTTGCCGGGCTCCTTCACGTGCTCCCGCACGTACGCCAGCACCTGCTCCTCGGCGTCCGCCAGCGTGGTCCCGCCGGGGAGCTCCGTGAGCAGCCCGGACGCGGTGTGCATCCGACGCACCACCTCCGGCATCGTCTCCAGCGCCCGGTCCGGCGGGCGGATGACGATGTCGACTCCGTCGCCGAGTACGTTCAGCTCGGAGTCGGTGACGAGGGCGGCAACCTCGATGAGCGCGTCGTCGGACAGCGAGAGGCCGGTCATCTCGCAGTCGATCCACACCATGCGATCGTTCATGTGTCTAACCTTACGGCGCGTTGCCGCTCCGCGGGGGTGGCGTGCATGGGGTACCCGGCGCTGGTGTGGCCGTCTGCTGGGGGCTGCCGCCCCCAGACCCCCGCTTCGGCCCTGAAGGGGCCTCGTCCTCAAACGCCGGAACGGGCTGGGTAATGCGGACCGGGGCTGAAGAGGCCTACGGGGTGGGGGACGAGCCCCCTGGGAGCGCAGGGGGCGGAGCCCCAGGACGTAGAGGGGCCCGGGGTGTCAGCCCCGGGCCCCTCTCTGGTCACACGCCGCTGCGCGGCCCCGGCACGCTCACCGACAGGCTGCGGCGGGCCTGGATCGGGACGCCGGCCTCAGGGTGGAGGACGGGTACCGGGCCCACCGGCCCGGCCGGCGCGGCCATGGCCGGCTCCGCGTCGGTCGGCTTGTCGCCCTGGGGGCGACGGGCACGGTACGCGGCACGGTAGGCGGCCGGCGACGACCCCAGCTGACGCCGGAAGTGCCCACGCAGGGCCACCGGCGAGCGGAACCCGCAACGCCCCGCGACCTCGTCCACCGAGTAGTCCGACGTCTCCAGCAGCCGCTGCGCCTGCAGCACGCGCTGGGTGATCAGCCACTGCAGCGGCGCGCTGCCGGTCAGCGACCGGAAGCGGCGGTCGAAGGTGCGCCGGCTCATGTACGCCCGCGCCGCCAGGGTCTCCACGTCGAACTGCTCGTGGAGGTGCTCCAGCGCCCAGGCGACGACCTCCGCGAGCGGGTCGGCGCCGATCTCCTCTGGTAAAGACCGATCGAGGTAGCGCTCCTGGCCGCCCGACCGGCGCGGCGGGACCACCAGACGCCGGGCCAGCGCGCCCGCCGCCTCGTTGCCGTGGTCCGACCGCACGATGTGCAGGCACAGGTCGATTCCGGCCGCCGTACCCGCCGATGTCAGGACGTCACCGTCGTCGACGAACAGCTCCCGCGGATCGACGTGCACCGACGGATAGCGCTTCGCCAGCGTCGGCGCGTACATCCAGTGCGTGGTGGCCGGCCGGCCGTCGAGCAGGCCCGCCGCCGCCAGCACGAACGCGCCGGTGCACAGGCCTACGATGCGCGCACCCTCTTCGTGCGCCCGGCGCAGCGCGTCGAGCGCCTCCTCCGGTGGCGGAGAAGTGATCGAACGCCAGGCCGGTACGACGACCGTGCCCGCGCGTGAGATGGCCTCCAGGCCATGTGGTGCGGTGAGTTCCAGGCCCCCTGTGGTCCGCAGTGGGCCTTCCTCGCCGGCGCTCACCAGTAGTCGGTAGCGTGGCACTCCGGCGTCCTGGCGGTCGATCCCGAACACCGATAGTGGTATGGAACTCTCGAAGATGGGCCCGCCGCTGAACAGCAGCACGGCGACGATCTCCTTGCGACGTCGCCCGGACAGCTTCCGGGCCGCGGCTTCCGGCGCGGCAGTGGAGTCGTGGCTCATCCTGCTAAGCCCCCCTCGGTGGTCGCGGCTCCTCGGTTGTGTCGCTCCTGCACGTTTCCCCTCGGTCCTGCACGAGTCCCCCGCCGTAAGACATCAAGATCGAATCTACTGGGTCCCGCGGTGTCGCGGTGGCCAGTTCGACACGCCGTGCATTGTCGACATGACAACTTGGCGTGAAGCATTCGATCACGAAGCGTTGCACTCGTGGGCCGTGCAGGGAAGTACGCCTCGTCGCAGTGGCCAAACCGCGTAGGGTGCGCAAGGCCCTCTGGGCCCTTTCCGCGCAGGTGGAACGGGGGTTGGGGGGTGGTTCCGGCCTGTCCTGCACACCGTCCGGAAGTTGGCTGAAAAGATACGGGTGCGTGCGCGGAAACCGGTCAGTCGACCGGTGTACCACCCTTGGTGTGACGTCCGCCTCCCTGGGACGTCGGGCGTGCCGCGCAGCGCTCCGAGCGGCGCAGCAGGATCCGGCACACCCCGGTGACGGCGGCGAGACCCAGGGCCGTGCCGGCGGCGCCGGCCAGCGAGGTGCCGTACCAGAGCAGGACCACGGGCACGAGGACGCAGCTGAAGGCCGCCCAGCGCACCACGTCACCGGCGGTGTCCGGGGTGGGGCGGCGCTCACTGGTGGGTCGTCGTCGGGGCATCTCGTACTCCCTGGTCGTACTCCTCGCGGCGGTGGCTCACGGGGTTCAACGCGTGTTCGATCAGTCGGTCACTGACTCGGTCACCCAGTCGGTCACTGTGCGTGCCGATCGGATGAAGCCGGGCTGTTGAATCCTGTGCAAACCGCCTGTACGGGGCAGCAACCATTGCGTTACGGGCGTCGCTCGTGCATGCTCCGGGGAACCCCTGCGGACTCCGGGGTAACGCCTTACGGAGCCCGTGCGGGATCTGGGCTGAGGAAGCTTGCCGCCGTACCCTTGGGGGTATGGGGTGGGGAAGATGTTTCCCGGACACAGCTCCGCCGCACACTGTCGCCACCCAAAAAGGATCACAACGCCGAGACAGCCATGGCCGGTCACGAATTCTTCGAACCCGCGGACCGCAAGCGGCCGGTCGCCGATCCCACGGCGGCCGAGCCCCTGGCGGCGGAAGAGGCGCGTCACTCCTGCGACCCCGCCTTCAAGCACGGAGTCGTCGTCGGCTTCGACGGCTCCACGTCCAGTGAGCGCGCCCTCGCCTATGCGATCGGCATGGCGCACCGATCGGGCTCCGGTCTGATCATCGTTCACGTCGCCAATCGGCTGCCCACCACCGTGTGGGCGGGGTGCGAACCCCCGGTCTTCGTCGACGTGCCCGATCACCGCACCGAGGTGCTGGGGCTCGAGCTGGCCTGTGCGGACTATCTGGCCGAGGTGCCCTGGATCCTGGTCGAGCGGGGCGGTGACATCTGCCACGAGCTCGAAGAGGTGGGCCGGGAGTACGAGGCCGACGCGATCGTGGTGGGCTCCACGCACGGGATCGTCGGGCGGATCTTCGGCTCGGTCGCCGGACGGCTCGCCAAGCGGGCGAAGCGGCCCGTGATCGTCATCCCGTGACGTGCGTGGCAGTCTGACTCTCCGTCATCTGCGTTTGCCGGCCGGGCGCGGGGGCGACACGCCTGCCGCCCCCGCCCGGAACCGTCGTTCTACTCGTTGGACCACTCGGACTTCACGTCGTAGCCGTCGCCGTTCCACGAGAGCTGCATCTGGTGCGAGCCGGGCTGGCCGATGTCGTAGCCCTTCTTGTCGCAGACGTTGAAGACGTCTCCGTCGTCGTAGAAGGTCATCGTGCCCCGGCCGCCCGGAAGCGAGATGGTCTTGTTGCTGTAGGCCTGGGCCGTCGACGTGGTGCCGACGAGCACCGTGGCCACGGCCGCACCGGCCATGGCCACGCGAGCGATCGACTTGATCATTGCTTTCTCTTTTCCCCGTGGGACTGCGGAGCAGTCCGAGAGTCTGCGTCCGGTCGAGGCCGACCGTGGACAGACCTCACCCCGGGGCGGCGTGAGCCGATCCTCAGGTGCTGGTCACTCGACCGTCACCGACTTCGCCAGGTTCCGCGGCTTGTCTATGTCCCGGCCCAGGGCCAGCGCCGTGTGGTAGGCGAGGAGCTGGAGCGGGATGCCCATCAGGATCGGGTCCAGCTCGTCCTCGTTCTTGGGGACGACGATGGTCTGGTCGGCCTTCTCCTGCTCCTGGTGGGCGACCGCGAGGATCTTGCCGCTGCGGGCCTTGATCTCCTCCAGGGCGGCGCGGTTCTTCTCCAGCAGGTCGTCGTCCGGGACGATCGCGACCGTCGGCAGCGCGGGCTCGATCAGCGCGAGCGGGCCGTGCTTGAGCTCGGAGGCGGGGTAGGCCTCGGCGTGGATGTAGGAGACCTCCTTGAGCTTCAGGGAGGCCTCGCGGGCGACCGGGTAGCCCCGGACGCGGCCGATGAAGAGCATCGAGCGGGCCTCGGCGTACTGCTCGGCCAGCTTCTTGACCTCGTCCTCCTGCTTGAGGATCTCGGAGATCTGCGCGGGCAGCCTGCGCAGGCCCTCGATGATCCGCTTGCCGTCGCGCACCGAGAGGTCACGGGTGCGGCCCAGGTGCAGGGCGAGGAGGGCGAAGGCGACGGTGGTGTTGGTGAAGCACTTGGTGGAGACGACGCAGACCTCGGGGCCGGCGTGCACGTAGATGCCGCCGTCGGCCTCGCGGGCGATCGCCGAGCCGACCACGTTGACCACGCCCAGCACCCGCGCGCCCTTGCGCTTGAGCTCCTGCACGGCGGCCAGCACGTCGTACGTCTCACCGGACTGCGAGACGGCGACGTACAGCGTGTCGGGGTCCACGACCGCGTTGCGGTAGCGGAACTCGGAGGCCGGCTCGGCGTCCGCGGGGATGCGGGCCAGCTCCTCGATCATCTGGGCGCCGATCATGCCCGCGTGGTAGGAGGTGCCGCAGCCGAGGATCTTCACGCGGCGGATCTGGCGCGCCTCGCGGGCGTCCAGGTTCAGGCCGCCGAGGTGCACGGTGGAGAAGCGGTCGTCGATGCGGCCGCGCAGCACGCGGTCCACGGCGTCGGCCTGCTCGTGGATCTCCTTGTGCATATAGGTGTCGTGGCCGCCCATGTCGTACGACTCGGCCTCCCACTCCACGGTGGTCGGCTCGGCGGTCGTGCGGGTGCCCTCGGTGGTGTAGGTGCGGAAGTCGTCGGCCTTGAGGGTGGCCATCTCGCCGTCGTCCAGCGTCACTATCTGCCGGGTGTGGGCGACCAGCGCGGCCACGTCGGACGCGACGAACATCTCCTTCTCGCCGATGCCGAGGACCACCGGGGAGCCGTTTCGGGCCACCACGATGCGGTCGGAGAAGTCGGCGTGCATCACCGCGATGCCGTAGGTGCCCTCGACGACCCGGAGAGCCTCGCGGACCTTGTCCTCCAGCTTCTCGGCCTGCGAGCGGGCGATGAGGTGGGTGAGGACCTCGGTGTCGGTCTCGGAGAGGAACTCGACGCCGTCCGCCTCCAGCTTGCGGCGCAGGTCGGAGGCGTTGTCGATGATGCCGTTGTGCACGACGGCGACCTTGTTGTCGCCGGACATGTGCGGGTGGGCGTTCACGTCGGAGGGGGCGCCGTGGGTGGCCCAGCGGGTGTGGGCGATGCCGGTGGTGCCCTTGAACCGCGCCGGGACCTTGGCCTCCAGGTCACGGACCCGGCCCTTGGCCTTGACCATCTTCAGGCCGGCGGTCTTCGGGGCGGTGACCACGATGCCCGCGGAGTCGTACCCGCGGTACTCCAGGCGCTGCAGGCCTTCCAGGAGGAGCGGGGCGACGTCACGCTTCCCGATGTATCCGACGATTCCGCAC
Source organism: Streptomyces sp. NPDC020299 (assembly GCF_044387825.1). Lineage (NCBI taxonomy): Bacteria > Bacillati > Actinomycetota > Actinomycetes > Kitasatosporales > Streptomycetaceae > Streptomyces > Streptomyces sp. NPDC020299. The sequence goes on along the minus strand of NZ_JBIRWL010000012.1, from coordinate 57,960 downwards.
ATATACAGGTATCCCCAAGCTTCCGTTCAGCCGTAGACGATGCGCCGCAGTTGCCTGAGCGTGAGCTCGGGCGGGGCCACCGCACGGTATTTCAGGTCCGCCCCGATCCGTTCGAAGATCGCCGCGTTCACCAGGCCCTGGGCCTGGAGCTCGCGGTGGCGGCGACGGACGTAGTCTTCGGTCGTCTCGTCGAAGAAGGCGAGCACGTCCTGGATCACCCGCAGCGCCTCGCCCCGGTTCAGGGTCGTGGAACGTGTCAGATGATCAACTAGTTCGTCGTGCACCCGGTAGATCCTGAGGTACCGGCGACGGTTTCGCAAGAATCCTGCCCGATTTCGGGCAACAGCCTGTTGAATCTCTTATGGGGCTCTGTTCGCGGCCTGTCCATCCTGCGTCTTGCGCCACGTTGCCTGTGCAGACGATTTTCAGACGCCATGGACATTCCTCGTATGGGCGTACCCGATGAGCTCGCCGACCGCATGACCATGGCCGAGCAGCACGAGTACCTCCGCGCCAGGTTCTCCCGGCGCTCCATGATCAGAGGCGGTGCCGTCACGCTCGGCACCGTCACGGGCGGCTCCTTCGTACTGGGCGGCACGGCCCAGGCCGCCGCCCCCACCCGGTCCTCCGCCCCCGCCACCCAGTACGTCGACGGCGCCTTCGTCGCCCCGTTCGGCCGTCACCTCGCCTACGGCAACGACGCCGGCACGGAGATGACGGTCTCCTGGCAGGTCCCGGTCCCGGTGAAGAAGCCCTTCGTCCGGATCGGCACCCACGCCTCGCACCTCTCCGTCAAGATCGACGCAGAGGTCCGCTCCCTCTACACCCCGGCCGGCGTCGGCGCGAGCGGCGACCACACCCAGTACTACGTGCACGCCAAGCTGGCCGGCCTCAAGCCGGGCAGGACGTACTTCTACGGCGTCGGCCACGACGGCTTCGACCCGGCCTCACCGCGGTTCGCCGGCACCGTCGGCACCTTCACCACCGCCCCCCGCCACAAGGTGCCGTTCACCTTCACGGCCTTCGGCGACCAGGGCGTCAGCTACCACGGCCTGGCCAACGACGCCCTGATCCTCGGCCAGAACCCCAGCTTCCACCTGCACGCCGGTGACATCGCCTACGCCGACCCGTCCGGCGCGGGCAAGACCGCCGACACCGGCTTCGACTCGCGCGTATGGGACCAGTTCCTCGCCCAGACCGAGTCGGTCGCCAAGTCCGTGCCGTGGATGGTCTCGTACGGCAACCACGACATGGAGGCCTGGTACTCGCCCAACGGCTACGGCGGCGAGGAGGCCCGCTTCACCCTGCCCGACAACGGGCCGGACAAGAAGAACCTGCCGGGCGTCTACTCCTTCGTCCACGGCAACACGGCGATCATCTCGCTCGACCCGAACGACGTCTCCTTCGAGATCCCGGCGAACCTGGGAATATCCGGCGGAACCCAGACCAAGTGGTTCGAGGCCCAGCTGAAGAAGTTCCGGGCCTCGAAGGACATCGACTTCATCGTCGTGTTCTTCCACCACTGCGCGTACTGCACGTCCACGGCGCACGCCTCGGAGGGGGGCGTGCGGCAGGAGTGGGTGCCGCTGTTCGAGAAGTACACGGTCGACCTCGTCATCAACGGCCACAACCACCAGTACGAGCGCACCGACGTCATCAAGGGCAACGAGGTCGCCAAGAAGCTGCCGATCGGCGGCACGGCGTACCCCGAGTCCGAGGGCGTGGTGTACGTCACGGCCGGCGCGGCGGGCCGCAGCCTGTACGCCTTCACCGCCCCGGACTCCTACGAGGGCCATGAGCACGAGGTCGACTCGGTGGCCTCGTTCATCAACCTCAAGGACGGCAAGCAGAACGAGACGGTCGCCTGGTCCCGGGTGCGCTACCTCAACTACTCGTTCCTGCGGGTGGACGTCGAGCCCGCGCCCAAGGGGCACTACGCCAAGCTGAAGGTCTCGGGCATCGCCGAGACCGGTGACCGCATCGACCACTTCACGGTGGCCCGCAAGGCGAAGTAGCCGTCGACACCGTCGCAGGCGGTCCTCACATGCGCTTGAGGACCGCCTGTTTGGCCATCGTGAACTCCGCCTCGGTCAGCACTCCTTCGCGGCGCAGCTCGCCCAGCTCCCGCAGCCGCCGCAGCAGGGCGTCGTGGTCGTCCTCGGCGGGGGACGACGTGAGCTGCCGGGGGAGCGCGGGCACGTCGGGTCGTACGTCCGGCCGCGAGACACCCGCCAACGCCCCGAGCGAGACGAGCAGTTCACCCAGTGTCCGGCGCAGCAGACCGACGTTCCTGTCCCGTCCAGGGGTCAGCCGCAGCGCCTCGCCGTCGAAAGCCCAAGTGCCGTCCTTCTGGATGATCTCCGCCATGCGGGGATTGTTTCACCGGATCTGCGGGACAGTGGTCTCTACCATTCGTGCAGTGAAGGGAGCGCGCTTGTGAGACGGCACCACAGATCGACTCCCCGCATGACCCGACTGCTGTGCTCGCTGCTGCTGTTGGCGGCGGGCGCGTTCATGGTCGGCGCCGCCCCGCCGGCCCCCGGGGCCGACGGGCAGCGGACCGCCACCCCGCTCGGCCGGGTCGTCCCCGCCCCCGCCTCCGTCCGACCGGGCGGAGCGCCCTACCGCATCACCCGGGACACCCGCATACGCGTCGACGACAACCGCGAGGTCCGCCGCGTCGGCGCCTACCTCGCGGACATCCTGCGCCCCTCGACGGGCTACCGCCTGCCCCTCACCGAACACGGCCAGGGCGGCATCCGACTGCACCTCGCCAAGGGCCCGTTCGGCGCCGAGGGCTACCGCCTGCACAGCGGAGCCGACGGCGTCACCCTCACCGCCCGCACGCCCGCCGGGCTCTTCCACGGCGTCCAGACCCTCCGCCAGCTCCTGCCGGCCGCCGTCGAGAAGAACTCCGTACAGCCCGGCCCCTGGCAGATCGCCGGCGGCACCGTCCAGGACGCGCCGCGCTACCCCTACCGCGGGGCGATGCTCGACGTCTCCCGGCACTTCTTCACCGTGGACCAGGTCAAGCGCTACATCGACGAGCTGGCCCTCTACAAGATCAACGAACTGCATCTGCACCTCAGCGACGACCAGGGCTGGCGCATCGCCGTCGACTCCTGGCCCCGCCTCGCGACGTACGGCGGCTCCACCCAGGTCGGCGGCGGTCCGGGCGGCCACTACACCAAGGCCGACTACCGGGAGATCGTCCGCTACGCCGCCTCCCGCTACCTCGAGGTCGTCCCCGAGATCGACATGCCCGGCCACACCAACGCGGCCCTCGCCTCCTACGCCGAACTGAACTGCGACGGCACCGCGCCCCCGCTGTACACCGGCACCGAGGTCGGCTTCAGCTCACTGTGCGCGAACAAGCCGGTCACGTACGACTTCGCGGACGACGTCATCCGGGAGCTCGCCGCGCTCACCCCCGGCCGCTATCTGCACATCGGCGGCGACGAGGCGCACTCCACCAGCCACGCCGACTACGTGACCTTCATGGACCGGGTGCAGCCGATCGTCGCCAGGTACGGCAAGAAGGTCATCGGCTGGCACCAGCTGACCGGCGCGACACCCGCCAAGGGCGCCGTGGCGCAGTACTGGGGCCTGGACGACACCGACCCCGCGGAGAAGGCACAGGTCGTCAAGGCCGCCCAGCACGGGACCGGGCTGATCCTGTCCCCGGCCGACCGGCTGTACCTCGACATGAAGTACACCGAGGACACCCCGCTCGGACAGGACTGGGCGGGCCTGGTGGAGGTGCGGCGGGCCTACGACTGGGACCCGGGCGCCTACCTCCCGGGAGTCCCGGACGCGGCGATCAGGGGCGTCGAGGCACCCCTGTGGACCGAGACCATCCGGACCTCCGCCGACATCGACCACATGGCCTTCCCCCGGCTGCCCGGCGCGGCAGAGCTGGGCTGGTCCCCGGCGGTCACGCACGACTGGAACGCCTACCGGACCCGGCTCGCGGCCCAGGCCCCGCGCTGGGACGCCCTCGGCATCGGGTACTACAAGTCACCCCAGGTGCCCTGGCCGGCCAGGTGAGAGAAGAGCGACGGGCACCCCGGTGGACCGTACACCGGGGTGCCCGCCCGTCTCCGGGTCAGAACCCCGCTATCGGGTTCCTCAGGCTGCCGACGAGCTGCAGCGCGCCCGACGGGTCCGCCAGGTCGACCATCTGCCTGTTGTTCCGCAGCTGGAGCCGGTTGAGGCAGGACAGCGCGAACTCGGGCGCGAACATGTCGTACTGCCTGAATTTGTCGGCGAGTTCGGGCGTCGCCTCCTGGTATGCGCGGGTGACCTCGGCGACCGTGCGCCAGAAGTCGTCCTCCTGAAGGATTCCCCCGTCGGCCAGGATGGCGGCGAGGAAGCGGAAGAAGCAGTCGAAGACGTCCGTGAAGACCGACAGGAGTTTCGTGTCCTCGGGGACCTCGACGCGGATCCGGCCCACCTCCGGCGGCAGCACCGCGTCGGGGTCCATGACCGCTATCTCCTCGGCGATGTCCTTGTAGACCGCCCGCCGCACCACCCCGTCCTCCAGGACCAGGATCACGTTCTCGCCGTGCGGCATGAAGACCAGGTCGTAGGCGTAGAAGCTGTGCAACAGAGGGGTGTAGTAGGCCCGCAGGTACCGCCGCAGCCACTCCACCGGGGACAGCCCCGACCGCTCGATCAGCGCGCCCGCGAAGGACCCGCCCTCGTGGTCCACATGCAGCAGCGAGGCCATGGTGGCCAGGGACTCGCCCTTGGCGAGGGACGGCACGGGGCTCTCCCGCCACAGCGCGGCCAGCATCTTGCGGTACGGCGAGTACCGGTCGGTGGCCTTCTCGTACTCCAGGTGCCGGTAGCCGACGGCCGCCCGCTCCCGGATGACCGACAGGCCGGCCGACTTCAGCACGGGGTCGTTGTCGATGAGTTGGGCGAGCCAGTCGTTGATCGCCGGGGTCGCCTCCATGTAGGCGGCCGAAAGCCCGCGCATGAAGCCCATGTTGAGGACGGACAGCGCCGTCTTCACGTAGTGCTTCTCGGGGTGCGAGGTGTTGAAGAAGGTCCGGATGGACTGCTGGGCGAGGTACTCGTCGTCGCCCTCGCCCAGGCAGACCAGGTGCCGGCGGGCGACCTCGGCGGCGAAGGTGACGGCCAGCTTGTTCCACCACTGCCAGGGGTGGACGGGGATGAGCAGGTAGTCGGCGGGGTCGAGGCCCTGGCCGGTGAGCGTGGCGCGGAACCGCTCCAGCGTGGCCTCGCCCAGCTCGTCCCGCAGGAACGCCTCGTACTCGATGCCGGTCCCGGCCGTGAACGCCGCCCGCGACCGGTGCGCCGCCAGCCACACCAGCCGGACGGGGCTCGCCGTCTCGGGGGCGTACGACAGGTACTCGTGGACGCCGAAGCCCAGCCGCCCGTTGTTGGCGACGAAACAGGGGTGGCCCTCGGTCATGCCGGTCTCGACGGCCTGGAAGCCGCTCCCGGCCAGCTCGGCGGCCGTGATCTGAGGCTTGGCGAGCTTGTAGCAGGTGCCGGAGAGGGTCGAGGAGATCTCCTCCAGGTAGACCGGCAGGATGTCGTCGCTCAGGCCCAGTGACTGCTGCAGCTCGATGAAGAAGTCGAGTGCGGCGAGCGGGAGTTCGGTACCGTCCCGGTGGCGGGTGACGGAGCCGGCGTCCACCTGCCAGTGGTCGAGGGCGCGGCGGACGGCGGTGAAGCGGTAGCGGGTCAGGCCGTCGTCGCTGCGGACGACGTACGCGTCCCCGTCCGCCTCGGGCGTGATCAGCCGCTCGTGCGCGAACTCGGCGAGCGCCTTGCGCACGAGGAGCCGGTTGGCCTGCTCCCAGCGTTCGGGGGAGAGGTGGGCCACGGCGGCGGCGAGGCTCATACGGTCACCCCCGTCGCGGCGACGAAGCGCTCACGGGTGCAGAAGCTCAGCAACGCCTTCTTCTCCGGCTTCTGGATCTCCCGTTCGGGCACGAACCCGACGGCTTCGTTCAGGGCGTGCACCGCCTTGTTGCGGACGTCCGGTTCGACGACCACCCGGGCGGTCGCCGGGTCCTCGAAGAGGTGGGCCATCACGGCCGTGATGACTGCCCGGGTGAACCCGTGCACGGGGGTGTCGGCGGGCGCGACCAGGAAGTGCATCCCGACGTCACCGGGCCGGGGCTCGTACAGACCGACCAGATCGCGCCGGGCGGGGTCGTAGCGCTCCATCAGGAACGCCGGGACGCCGTCGTGCAGTCCGAGGAAGGCGTGGTGGTGCTCGTCGGCCGCGATCTCCATGTACGCGCGCTCGACATCCTCCAGTTTCGCGTCCTGCATCATCCAGAACGCCGCCTTGGGGTGCGTGACCCAGCCCAGCAGCAGTTCGGCGTCCTTCAGGGGGTCGAGGGGGCGGAGGACGAAGGTCATACGGCGAACTCCTGGAAGGCGATGCTCTTCTCGACCGGGTAGTACTCCGTGCCGAGCAGCTCGCGGATGATGTAGCTGTTGCGGTAGGCGCCCATGCCCAGGTCGGGGCTGGTGACGCTGTGGGTGTGGACCCCGGCGTTCTGCAGGAACACGCCCCTGCCCGTCACGTCGATGGCGTAGTTGCGGGCCACGTCGAAGCGGCCCTGGCCGTCGAGGCGGAGGCGGCCCTGCAGCGGGTCGAGAAAGGCCGGCGGCTGGTAGTGGTAGCCGGTGGCCAGCACCAGGCCCTCGGTGCGGATCTCGAAGTCCTTGTTCTGCTCGTTCTGGTGGAAGCCGAGCTTGTACGCGCCGTCCTCGTACCGGGCTTCGGTCAGCGAGGAGTTGGTGAGCAGACGGGTGGGGACCGGGCGGTCGCCGCTTTCGACGTTCTTCTGGTAGAGCAGGTCGAAGATCGAGTCGATCAGCTCCGAGTTGATGCCCTTGAACAGGCCCTTCTGCTGCTTCTCCAGCCGGTAGCGGGTCTCTTCGGGCAGCGCGCGGAAGTAGTCGATGTAGTCCGGGGACGTCATCTCCAGGGTCAGCTTGGTGTACTCCAGCGGGAAGAACCGCGGGGATCGGGTGACCCAGTTGAGCTCGTAGCCGTGGACGTCGATCTCCGAGAGGAGCTCGTAGTAGATCTCCGCGGCGCTCTGGCCGCTGCCGACGACCGTGAGGGACTTCTTGGCCCGCAGCTCCGCCTTGCGGTGCATGTACTGCGCGGTGTGGATGAGGTCGCCGCCCAGGTCCCGGCAGGCCTCGGGAACGAAGGGGACCGTCCCGGTGCCGAGGACCAGGTGGCGGGCGCGGAGCGTTTCGCCGGCCTCGGTGCGGACGACGTAGAGCTCGTCTTCGTAAGTGACCTCGGTGACCGTCGTGCCGAACCGGACGCTGCTCAGTTTGCCCGCGGCCCAGCGGCAGTAGTCGTCGTACTCGATCCGCAGTGGGTAGAAGTTCTCGCGGATGTAGAAGGAGTAGAGTCTGCCCTTCTCCTTCAGGTAGTTGAGGAAGGAGTACGGGGAGGTGGGGTCGGCCAGGGTGACCAGGTCCGACATGAACGGGGTCTGGAGGTGGGCGCCGTCGAGGAACATGCCCGCGTGCCACTCGAAGTCGGGCTTCGACTCCAGGAAGACTCCGCTCAGTTCGTCGATCGGCTCGGTGAGGCAGGCGAGGCCGAGGTTGAAGGGGCCGAGCCCGATCCCCACGAAGTCGTAAGGGGCGGTCGGGGCTTCAGGACGCGCGGTCAAGGGACTCTCCCAGGTACTGCTCGGCGTGGCCGGCGATCAGGTCGAGGACGGCGGTGATGTCGGCCGCGGTCGTCTCGGGGTTGAGCAGGGTGAACTTCAGGTAGTGGCGGCCGCCCACCTTGGTGCCCGCGACGACGGCGTCACCGGAGGCGAACAGGGCCTTGCGGGCGTGGAGGTTGGCGCGGTCGATCTCGGCCGGGTCGGCGACGGCGGCCGGGACGTAGCGGAAGACGAGGGTGGACAGGGACGGCTGGACGACGACGTCGTAGCGCGGGTCGGCCGCCAGGAGCTCCCAGCCCTGCGCCGCCAGCTCGCACACCTCGTCGAAGAGTTCGCCGATGCCGTCGGCGCCCATGGTGCGCAGGGTCATCCAGAGCTTGAGGGCGTCGAAGCGGCGGGTGGTCTGGAGGGACTTGTCGACCTGGTTGGGGATGCGCTCGGTGACCATCCGGCGCGGGTTGAGGTACTCCGCGTGGTAGGTGGCGTGGCGCAGGGTGGCGGCGTCCCGTACCAGCACGGCCGAGGAACTCACCGGCTGGAAGAAGGACTTGTGGTAGTCGACGGTGACCGAGTCGGCACGCTCGATGCCGTCGATGCGGTCCCGGTACTTCAGGGAGGCGAGCAGTCCGCAGCCGTAGGCCGCGTCGACGTGCAGCCAGGTGTCGAACTGCTCGCACAGTTCGGCGATCTCCGGCAGCGGGTCGATGGAGCCGAAGTCGGTGGTGCCGGCGGTGGCGACGACGGCCATCGGGATGAGGCCGTCCTCCCTGCACCGCTCCAGTTCGCGGGCGAGGGCGACGGTCTGCATCCGCTTGTCGTGGTCGACGGGGATCGCGACCACGGCGTCCGGGCCGAGGCCGAGCAGTTTCGCCGACTTCTGCACGCTGAAGTGGCTGACCTCGGAGGCAAAGACGCGCAGTTTGGCGAGGGAGCCCCCCTCTTCCCACCCGTCCCGCCCCGGCTTGGCCTCCTCCCGGGCCAGCAGCAGCGCCTGGAGGTTGGACTGGGTGCCGCCGGAGGTGAACACGCCGTCGGCGGACGGGCCGAGGCCGATGCGAGCGGTCGTCCAGTCGATGAGCCGGCGCTCGATCAGTGTGCCGCCGGCCGACTGGTCCCAGGTGTCCAGCGAGGAGTTGACGGCGGAGAGCACCGCTTCGCCGAGCACGGCCGGGATGACCACCGGGCAGTTGAGGTGGGCGAGGTAGCGGGGGTGGTGGAAGTAGACCGCGTCCCGGAGGTAGACCTCCTCCAGTTCGTCGAGCACCGCGGTGGTGTCGTGCAGCGGCCGGTCGAGGTCGATCTCGTCGACGCGGGGGGCGAGGGCGTCGACCGTGACGCCGGTGAACGGACGTTCGGTGGTGGCGAGTTTGGCCGCCACCCGCTCGACTCCTTCGGTCACGGAGCGGCGGTAGTGCTCCGCGGTGAGGTCATTGAGCAGGTGCGAGCGCATGTGGGGGTCCTCCGATGGGGACGGGCCGTGCGGGGGAGTTCAATTTAGGTAAGCCTAACCTAAGTTACACGTGCCGAAACCTGGCCCTCCCGTGACCGCCGTCACTCCGAACTGCCGTTATTCCAGGCGGAGTTACTCTGCCGTCCGCAGCTGTTCCTCGGTCATCCCCCGTCGCCAGTACCCGACGAAGGTGACGCGCCGGCGGTCGATACCGCGCTCGCCGACGAAGTGCCGGCGCAGCGTCTTGACGCACCCGGACTCGCCCGCGATCCAGGCGTACGGGCGTTCGGCGGACGGGAGTCGGGCCTCGCGCAGCGCATCGAGGGCCAGGGGGGATCCCGCGGTGCTGCTCGGGTCGCGTACGAGCCAGGTCACCTCGGCGTCCGCGTCGGTCACGACGTCCTGGATGTCACCGGCGTGCTCCACCTCCAGCCAGGCGCGCACGCGGGTGCCGGCCGGCAGGGACTCCAGGGTGGCGCAGGCGGCGGGTACGGCGGATTCGTCGCCCCACATCACCACGAGGTCGGTCCCCTCGGGCGGGCGGAAGCGGATCGCGCGGTTGTCGGCGACGGCCGGGCCGAGGAGGAGGACGCGGTCACCGGGGGTGGCGTCCGCGGCCCAGCGGGAGGCGGGGCCCGACGGGCTGTGCAGCGCGAAGTCGATGTCGATCTCGTCGGGGTCGCGGCGCAGTGCCCGAAGGGTGTACGAGCGCATCACCGCCCGCACGTCGTCGGGCAGTTCACGCCATCCCTGCCACCAGTTGTCGCCCAGCTCCAGCGGGACGACAGGCTCGGGCTGGCCCGGGTGCGGCAGGAACAGGGACAGGGACTGGTCCCGCCCGTGGGAGTGGAAGGCGTGCAGGTCGGGCCCGCCGAAGGTGACACGGACCAGGGACGGCCCGAGCCGCCTCGTCCGTACGACCTGAAGCGAGAAGAAACGGAACGGGGCGGCTACGGCCGTAGTCATCGGGGCTCCTGACGGTCAGGAAGGTGTGGTTGTCAGTTGACCTTCTTGGCGTTCTCGATGGCCTTCGCGAGGTCCTCGAGGAGCGGCGCACACTTGTCGTACGACAGGATCGGCTCGGGGTTGCGCGCGATGACCTGTCCCGCCTTCACGGCCGGCAGCTTCTTCCACGTGCCCTCGGTGATGTCGGCGGGCTGGATCGCCGAGGAGCGGTTGTCCATCATGATGATGTCCGCGTCGTACTTGTCGACGTTCTCCCAGCTCAGCGACTCGTACCAGCCGCCGCCCTTGGCCTTGGCCTTCTCCGGGGGCTCGACGAAGTTCACGCCGAGGGCCTTGAAGTACTCCAGGTCGATGGAGAGGTTGGTGCCGGAGACGTAGAACAGGTCCTGGCTGGCGGAACCGGCCATCACCTTGATGCCGGGCTTGGCCTTGGTGGCGGCGCGCAGCCGGGCGGCGGCGTCCTCGAAGCGCTTCTTGGCCTCGGTGACCTTGGCGGCGGAGGTGTCCGCGCCGAGGGACGTGGCGAGGGCGAGCATGCGCTGGAGCGGCTCGGTCAGCTGGCGGTCGTAGACGGAGATGCCGACGCTCGGGGCGCCGACGGCCAGGATCTTCTTCTTCGACTCGTCGGGGACGTACCAGAGGGTGCCCACGTTGTCGAACATGGTGGAGACGAGGAGGTCGGGCGCGAGGGCCGCGTACTTCTCGATGTTGAACTGGCCCCACTCGTTGCCGAGGACCGTCACCTTGCTGACGTCCATGTCCCCGGCCTGCACATCGGCCTTGCCGTCCTTGGTCTTCGTCGGGCCGAAGACGCCCTTGGCCTGGATGCCGTAGTCGTACAGCGCGGCGGCCACGCCGACGAACGCGACGATGTTCGACGGGGCCTTGTCGGCCTTGGCGGTGGTGCCGCGGTCGTCCTTGAAGGACCAGGGGCCGGACTTGCCCGCCGCCGTGTTGCCGTCCGAGCCGCCGCTTTTCCCCTTGTCGTCCCCGCAGGCCGCGAGCGCGGCCCCCAGACCGATGGCGCCGCCCGCGGCGAGGATGCCGCGACGAGTGAGGTGGGTGGCACGGGCATTGGACATGGGTATGACTGCTTTCGAACGGGGCGAGGCGCCCGCCGGACAGGTTCCAAGGTAGGTTAGCCTAACCTCAGCTACTGTCCAGTGGGCGGGGCGCCCCGCGCCCGAACCTGTGACCGGCCTTCAGGGCCGCACCGGCAGGCCTCAGCCCACCAGGCCCAACTCCCTTGCGATCAGCATCCGCTGGACCTCGCTCGTGCCCTCGCCGATCTCGAGGATCTTGGAGTCGCGCCACATGCGGGCGACCGGGTACTCGTTCATGAAGCCGTAGCCGCCGTGGATCTGGGTGGCGTCGCGGGCGTTGTCCACGGCGATCGTGGAGGAGTAGAGCTTGGCGAGGGCCGCCTCCTTCTTGAACGGCTCGCCCGCGACCAGCCGGCTCGCCGCGTCGCGCCAGGCCAGGCGGGCGGTGTGAGCCTTCATCTCCATGTCGGCGACCTTGAACTGGATGGCCTGGTTGGCGCCGATGGGCCTGCCGAACGCGTGGCGTTCCTTGGCGTACTTCACCGACTCGTCGACGCAGCCCTGGGCCAGACCGGTCGCGAGCGCCGCGATGGCGATACGGCCCTCGTCGAGGATGCGCAGGAACTGGGCGTAGCCGCGGCCCTCCTCGCCCAGGAGGTTGGCGGCGGGCACGCGGACGTCGGCGAAGGACAGCTCGCGGGTGTCGGAGGCGTTCCAGCCGACCTTGGAGTAGGGGGCTGCCACCGTGAAGCCCGGGGTGCCGGACGGGACGATGATCGAGGAGATCCGCGGCTTGCCGTCCGGCTTGCGGCCCGTCACCGCCGTGACCGTGACCAGCCCCGTGATGTCCGTGCCCGAGTTGGTGATGAAGCACTTGCTGCCGTTGATCACCCACTCGTCCGTGTCGGGGTCCAGGCGGGCCGTGGTGCGGGTGGCGCCGGCGTCGCTGCCGCCGTCGGGTTCCGTGAGCCCGAACGCGCCCAGGACCTCGCCCGCACACAGGCGCGGCAGCCACTCCCGCTTCTGCGCCTCCGTGCCGAACAGGTGGACCGGCATCGCGCCCAGGGAGACGCCCGCCTCCAGGGTGATGGCCACCGACGAGTCCACCCGCGCCAGTTCCTCCAGCGCGATGCCGAGGGCCAGGTAGTCGCCACCCATGCCGCCGTACTCCTCCGGGAACGGCAGCCCGAACAGACCCATGCGGCCCATCTCGCGGACGATCTCGTAAGGGAACTCGTGCCGCTCGTAGAAGTCACCGATCTTCGGCGCCACGACATCGTGCGCGAACTCCTCCACGGTACGGCGGAGTTCCTCCAGCTCGGGGGAGAGGCGGTGGTCCATGGTGATCACGGCTCCTTGTGGGAGAGGGCGCGGACGGTGCGTGACGGGCTGGGGCGGCCCAGCTGTTCGGCCATCCACACGCTGGTGGCGGTGAGACGGCCGAGGTCGACCCCGGTGTCGATGCCGAGGCCGTGGAGCATCCACACGAGGTCTTCGGTGGCGAGGTTCCCGGTGGCGGACTTGGCGTAGGGACAGCCGCCGAGGCCTCCGGCGGAGGCGTCGACCGTCGTCACACCGTGTTCCAGGGCGGCGTACGTGTTGGCGAGGGCCTGGCCGTAGGTGTCGTGGAAGTGCACGCCGATGACGTTCGTCGGCACGCCCGCCTCGTTGAGCGCGGCGAGGAGCGCGAGGACGTGGCCGGGCGTGGCGACCCCGATGGTGTCGCCGAGGCTCAGCTCGTCGCAGCCCATGTCCCGCAGCGCCCGGCAGACGCGGACGACCTGGTGGAGCGGTACAGGGCCCTCCCAGGGGTCGCCGAAGCACATCGACACGTACCCCCGTACGTGCGCGCCCTCGTCCTTCGCGTGCCGCACCACCGGCTCGAACACGGCGAGGGACTCGTCGAGGGTGCGGTTGAGGTTGGCCTTCGCGAAGGACTCCGTGGCGCTGGCGAAGACGGCGATCCGGCGGGCGCCCAGCGCGAGCGCCCGGTCCAGGCCACGCTGGTTGGGCACCAGTACGGGCAGGGCGACGCCGGACAGGTCGTTCACCATCGGCAACAGCTGCTCGGCGTCGGCCAGTTGGGGCACCCACTTGGGGTGCACGAAGCTCGTCGCCTCGATCGTCGTCAGGCCCGCGTCGGCCAGCCGGCGGATGAACTCCGCCTTCACCGCCGTGGGTACGGCCGTCTTCTCGTTCTGCAGCCCGTCGCGCGCGCCGACCTCGTGGATCCGCACCCGCGCGGGCAGGTCCTGGGCCGGTACGGCCATGGGCAGTCGGTCGACGCTCATCCGGCCGCCTCCTCCGTGGGTGCGATGACGGCCAGCACCTGGTCCATGGCGACCGTCGTGCCCGGCCGTACGTCCAGTTCGGCGACCGTGCCGGCGTGCGGGGCGGAGATGACGTGCTCCATCTTCATCGCCTCGACCACCAGCAGGCTCTGGCCCGCGGCCACCTCGTCGCCGACGGCCACCTTCACCACCGTCACCGTGCCCGGCATGGGCGCGGTGAGCGAGTCGGCGCCCGCGTGCGCGGACCGGGACAGGGACGCGGCCACCGGGTCGTGGTCGCGCACGTGCCAGGCGTCGCCGTCGCGGCCGAGCCAGTCGGCGGCGCGGTGGAAGGTGTGGCGGACACCGTCGAGGGTGACGGCGACCCGGTCGTCGGCGACGGTGTGGGCACCCCGGGGGGCGTGCGTCACCGGGTCGGTCACCCGGAGAGGGAAGGCGGGCCGCTTCGGGGTGCCGCCGAGACGCCAGCCGCTCGGCACCGAGAAGGGGTCGGTCCAGCCGTCCCCACGAGGCTTCAGCGCCTCCAGCCGCACGGCCGCCGCCGCCTCGTACACCTCCTCCGGTACGTCCGTGGGAACCAGCTCGTCCACCACCCGCTCCACCAGCCCGGTGTCCAGCTCGCCCGCCACCACGGCCGGATGCGCCAGCAGCCGCCGCAGGAACCCCGCGTTGGTCGGCACGCCCAGCGTGACCGTCTCCGCCAGAGCGGCCCGGAGCTTCCTGAGCGCGGTCGCACGGTCCGGCCCGTACGCGATCACCTTGGACAGCATCGGGTCGTACAGACTGCCGACCTCCGTGCCCTCGCTGAGCCCGGAGTCGGTGCGGATGCCGTCGCCCTGGGGCTCGTTCAGCAGGAGCACGGTGCCGCCGGACGGCAGGAAGCCGCGTGCCGGGTCCTCGGCGCACAGTCGGGCCTCGACCGCGTGCCCGGTGAGCCGTACGTCCTCCTGCGCGAAGTCCAGCTTCTCGCCCGCCGCGACCCGCAGCTGCCACTCCACCAGGTCGAGCCCGGTGACGAGTTCGGTGACCGGGTGCTCCACCTGGAGGCGGGTGTTCATCTCCATGAAGTAGTAAGACGACGGGTCGCCGCCCGGGACGATGAACTCCACCGTGCCCGCGCCCCGGTACCCGCACGAGCGCGCCGCCTGCACGGCCGCCTCGCCCATCGCGGCCCGGGTCGCCTCGTCGAGGAGCACGCTCGGCGCCTCCTCGATGATCTTCTGGTGCCGTCGTTGCAGCGAGCACTCGCGCTCGCCCAGGTGGACGACGTTCCCGTGCCCGTCGGCCAGGACCTGGATCTCGATGTGCCGGGGCCGGTCCACCCACCGCTCGACGAGCAGCGTGTCGTCGCCGAAGGAGGCGCGGGCCTCGCGGCGGGCCGCGGCGATCTCCTCGTCCAGCACGGCCAGGTCCCGCACCAGACGCATCCCCTTGCCGCCCCCGCCGGCCGACGGCTTGAGCAGTACGGGCGCGCCCAATGCGCGTGCCGCCTCGGCCAGTTCGGGATCACGCCCGCCGGGGACGACCGGCACCCCGGCCGCCTGCACGGTCTCCTTGGCCCGGATCTTGTCGCCCATGAGCGCGATCGCGTCCGCCGACGGGCCGATGAAGACCAGCCCCGCCTCCTCGCACGCGCGCGCGAAGCCCGCGTTCTCGGCGAGGAAGCCGTACCCGGGGTGGACGGCCTGCGCGCCCGTCCGCGCGGCGGCATCGAGGAGCCGCTCCACCGACAGATAGCTCTCGGCCGCCGGCGCCGGACCGATCCGTACCGCCGTGTCCGCCTCCCGGACGTGCCGGGCGTCGGCGTCGGCGTCGGAGAAGACGGCGACGGAGCGCACGCCCAACGACCGCAGCGTACGGATGACGCGTACGGCGATCTCGCCCCGGTTGGCCACCAGCACTGTGTCGAACATGGTCGTCAACTCGCCCCTCACATCCGGAAGACGCCGAACTGGGGCTCTCCCAGGGGCGCGTTGGCACAGGCGGTCAGGGCCAGCCCCAGCACCTGACGGGTCTCCAGTGGGTCGATGACCCCGTCGTCCCAGAGCCGGGCGGTGGCGTAGTAGGCGTTGCCCTGGTGCTCGTACTGCGCGCGGATGGGCGCCTTGAAGGCGTCCTCGTCCTCGGCCGGCCACTCCTCGCCCCGCGCCTGGAGCTGGTCCCGCTTGACGGTGGCGAGGACGGAGGCGGCCTGTTCGCCGCCCATCACGGAGATCTTGGCGTTGGGCCACATCCACAGGAAGCGGGGGGAGTACGCCCGGCCGCACATGGAGTAGTTCCCCGCGCCGTACGACCCGCCGACCACGACCGTCAGCTTCGGCACGCGCGTGCAGGCGACCGCCGTCACCATCTTGGCGCCGTGCTTGGCGATGCCACCGGCCTCGTAGTCCTTGCCGACCATGAAGCCGGAGATGTTCTGGAGGAAGACCAGCGGGATCCCGCGCTGGTCGCACAGCTCGATGAAGTGGGCGCCCTTCTGGGCGGACTCGGAGAACAGGATGCCGTTGTTGGCGACGATCCCCACCGGGTGGCCGTGGATCCGGGCGAAGCCGGTGACCAGGGTCTGGCCGAACTCGGCCTTGAACTCCGCGAACCGGGAGCCGTCGGCCACGCGCGCGATGATCTCGCGTACGTCGTAGGGGGTGCGGGAGTCCACCGGCACGGCGCCGTAGAGCCCGTACGGGTCGACCTTCGGCTCCACCGCGGGCAGGGCCTCCCAGGGGAGGGGCCCGCGCGCGGGGAGGGTGGCGACGATGTTCCGCACGATCCGCAGGGCGTGCGCGTCGTCCTCGGCGAGGTGGTCGGTGACGCCGGAGACCCGGGAGTGCACCTCGCCACCGCCGAGCTCCTCGGCGGTGACGACCTCGCCGGTGGCGGCCTTCACCAGCGGGGGGCCGCCGAGGAAGATGGTGCCCTGGTCACGGACGATCACGGCCTCGTCGCTCATGGCGGGCACATAGGCCCCGCCGGCGGTGCAGGAGCCGAGCACGGCGGCGATCTGCGGGATGCCCGCGCCGGACATCCGGGCCTGGTTGTAGAAGATCCGCCCGAAGTGCTCGCGGTCCGGGAAGACCTCGTCCTGCATGGGCAGGAAGGCGCCGCCGGAGTCGACGAGGTAGACACAGGGCAGCCGGTTCTCGAGGGCGACCTCCTGCGCGCGCAGGTGCTTCTTCACCGTCATCGGGTAGTACGTCCCGCCCTTGACGGTGGCGTCGTTGGCGACGATCACGCACTCGCGCCCGCTGACCCGCCCGATGCCCGCGATGACCCCGGCGGCCGGGGCCTGCCCCTCGTACATCCCGTCGGCCGCCAGCGGCGCCAGCTCCAGGAAGGGTGAACCGGCGTCGAGCAGCGTGTCCACCCTGTCCCGGGGCAGCAGCTTGCCGCGCGCGGTGTGGCGGGCGCGGGCCTTCTCGCCGCCGCCGAGCGCCGCCGCGGCGAGCTTGCCGCGCAGCTCCCCGACCAGCTCGCGGTGCGCTTCCTCGTTGGCTCGCCAGGCCTCCGACGCGGGATCGGCCGCGCTGTGAAGCTCCGGTGCCTCGTGCATCCTGCGGTCCCCTCACCCAGTGATCGACTGTTAATGAGCGTTAACCATTTCCTCCAGGTTAACGAGCGCTAACCTCCCTGTCTAGAATTGCTTTCATGGTCACGAGAACCGACGCCCCCACCCGACGCGAGCAGATCCTCAAGGAGGCCGCGCGGCTCTTCGCCGAACGCGGGTTCCACGGGGTCGGCGTCGACGAGATAGGCGCCGCGGTGGGCATCAGCGGGCCCGGCCTCTACCGCCACTTCGCGGGCAAGGACGCGATGCTCGCCGAGCTGCTGGTCGGCATCAGCGGTCAGCTGCTGACCGGGGCCAA
Organism: Streptomyces sp. NPDC020299; assembly: GCF_044387825.1. Classification (NCBI taxonomy): domain Bacteria; kingdom Bacillati; phylum Actinomycetota; class Actinomycetes; order Kitasatosporales; family Streptomycetaceae; genus Streptomyces; species Streptomyces sp. NPDC020299. The sequence continues at coordinate 40,665 of NZ_JBIRWL010000012.1, read as the reverse complement.
GCGGCGCCTGGCGGAGGCCGACGGCACGGCTGCCCCGGAGGCGGTCCTGGACTCGCTCATCGAAGGGCACATCGACTTCGCGCTCGACGACCGTCCCCTCATCACCCTGCACGACCGCGAGCTGGACCGCCTGCGCGACAGTGACCGGAAACTGGTCCGGCAGCTCCAGCGGCAGTACGTCGAGCTGTGGGTGGAGGTCGTCCGCGAGGTGTATCCGGATCTGACCGAACCGGCGGCCCGCTCGGCGGTGCACTCGGTCTTCGGCCTGCTGAACTCGACGCCGCACCTGGGCCGCGGCGGTTTCCTCCCGGGCCGGGGGGCCACCTCGGAGCTGCTGCACCGGATGGCGCGGGGCGCGTTCGCGGCTGCGTCGGGGGCCGGGCTCGCCCCGGCGTGACGAGCGTTACGCCGATCACTCTGGACCGCTTCCGTACTCGCCGGTACCTTTGATCTGAGCAAGCGCTTAGACATGCCGAAGTCCGTGGAGGTGGCGGAGTGCGCCGCACGTTGTTCAACGAGGATCACGAGGCGTTCCGGGAGACCATCCGCGCCTTCATCGAGGCCGAGGTCGTACCGGTGTACGACGAGTGGTTCGCCGCCGGCCAGGCGCCGCGCGACTTCTATTACAAGCTCGCCGAGCTGGGTGTCTTCGGCATCCGCGTCGACGAGGAGTACGGCGGCGCCGGCATCGACTCGTACAAGTTCGAAGCCGTCCTGTACGAGGAGACCGCCCGCGCGGGCATCACCTTCGGCGGCTCCGGCGTGCACGTGCTGCTCGGCCTGCCCTACATCAAGCTGCTCGCCTCCGACGAGCAGAAGAAGCGCTTCCTGCCGAAGTTCGTCTCCGGTGAGGAGATGTGGGCGATCGCGATGACCGAGCCGGGCACCGGCTCCGACCTCGCGGGCATGAAGACCACCGCCAAGCTCTCCGAGGACGGCACGCACTACGTCCTCAACGGCGCCAAGACCTTCATCACCGGCGGCGTGCACGCCGACCGCATGATCGTCTGCGCCCGCACCGCGGCCCCCACCGCCGAGGACCGCCGCCACGGCATCTCCCTCTTCGTCGTGGACACCAAGGCCGAGGGCTACTCCGTCGGCCGCAAGCTCGACAAGCTCGGCCTGAAGACCTCCGACACCGCCGAGCTGGCGTTCGTCGATGTCAAGGTCCCCGTCGAGGACCTCCTCGGCGAGGAGAACAAGGGCTTCTACTACCTCGGCCACAACCTCGCCTCCGAGCGCTGGGGCATCGCCTTCGGCGCGTACGCGCAGGCCAAGGCCGCCGTCCGGTTCGCCAAGCAGTACGTCCAGGACCGCGTCGTCTTCGGCCAGCCGGTCGCCGCCTTCCAGAACACCAAGTTCGAGCTGGCCGCCTGCCAGGCCGAGGTGGACGCGGCCGAGGCCGTCGTCGACCGCGCGACCGAGGCCCTCGACGCCGGCGAGCTGACCCCCGCCGAGGCCGCCTCCGCGAAGCTGTTCGCCACCGAGGTCGCCCACCGCGTCATCGACCGCTGCCTCCAGCTGCACGGCGGCTACGGCTTCATGAACGAGTACCCGATCGCCCGCCTGTACGCGGACAACCGCGTCAACCGCATCTACGGCGGCACCAGCGAGATCATGAAGTCGATCATCGCGAAGGACATGGGCCTGTAGCCGCACCCGATCACCGGCGGATACAACCGACTCCATGAGCCAGGCACTCCAGGATCTCCTCGATCTGCTCGACCTCGAGCCGATCGAGGAGAACATCTTCCGCGGCCAGTCCCGCTCCGCCGTCGTCCCGCGGGTCTTCGGCGGGCAGGTCGCGGCCCAGGCGCTCGTCGCCGCCGGGCGCACGGTCCCCGCCGACCGGCACGCCCACTCCCTGCACGCCTACTTTCTCCGCCTCGGGGACCCCGGCGCGCCCATCGTCTACAACGTCGAGCGCATGCGCGACGGCCGCTCCTTCACCACCCGCCGGGTGGTCGCGATCCAGCACGGCAGGCCGATCTTCACCCTGTCGGCGTCCTTCCAGACGTACGAGGACGGCCTCGACCACCAGACGCCCATGCCGCCCGCGCCCGACCCGGCCACCCTGCCCACCTCCCAGCAGCGCCTGCGCGGCTATGGCCACCTCGACCCGCAGGTCGTCGAGCGCTTCATCGAGGCCCGCGAGGCGGTCGACCTGCGCTACGTGGACGAGCCGCCGTACGGGAAGTTCGGCGAGCCGCGCGAGCCGCACTCCCAGGTGTGGTTCCGCGCCAACGGCAAGCTCGAGGGCGCCATCGACATCCCCCTCCTGCACGTCGTCCTGGCCACCTACGTCTCCGACATGACCCTCCTCGACTCCGTGCTCCTCGCGCACGGCCGCGGCGGCTGGGCCGTCGGCGACGTCGTCGGGGCCTCGCTGGACCACGCGATGTGGTTCCACCGGCCGTTCCGGGCCGACGAATGGCTGCTGTACGACCAGGAGTCGCCGTCGGCGTACGGCGGCCGCGGTCTCGGCCAGGCCCGCATCTACACCCAGGACGGGCGGCTGGCCATCTCGGTCATCCAGGAGGGCGTCGTCCGCGTCCCACGGTGACCGTGTTGCTGGCGTTTCTCCCGATATGACGTGTGACGCATGCGGGATTAGGCTCTTGGAGTGAACGCCGCGATGCATGGCACGCTCGGCCGATCTGGTTCCGGTGGCGCGCCCTCCATGAAAGCGCGGTGACATCTGAGAGACCGCGCCGCATTCTCACCCAGCGGCGGCGGCCATCCCATCTCGTGAATCCACAGCGGAGCCGCGAGAGTTGATGGAACGAAAGGTGTATCTCCCATGCGAGCACAACGCGCAAGGCGTCTCCTCGCGGCTACTGCCGCCACCGTCCTGATGGCGGGCGGCGCCGCGCTCGGCGCGGCGGGCGTCGCTTCGGCCGGCGACTGTGGCAACCACGACAACGGCGGTTACAGCTGGTCGGATGACGACGACAACGGTAACTACGGTGACCATGGCGACAACGGTGACCATGGCGACAACGGCGATCATGGCGACAACGGTGACCATGGCGACAACGGCGACCATGGCGACAACGGCGGTGGCGACCACGGCGGCAACAGCTACTGACATCGCCGACCCGGAGCAGTGAAAGGCGTGATGTGCGGCCCCGTCAACGGCACCGCACATCACGGGCTTTGCCCGCTCCCGCTCAGACCAGGCCCGCCTCCGCCAGCAGATACGCCGTCAGCGGGTCGTAGTAACGCGGGCTGAGCACATGGTCGTCGAGCGGAACGGCCACCTGGAGGGTGCCCTCCGACTCGGCGAGGAACAGGGCCGGGTCGTTGCAGTCCGCGTAGCCCATGGAGTCGACGCCGTGCCGGCCGGCGTACCCCGCCCAGCCGTGGTCGGCGACGACCAGGTCGGGCAGTGGGCGGCCCTCGCGCTCGAGTCCCGTCAGAATGGCCCGCATCGGCGCACCGGAATGCGTGTGCCACAGCGTGGCGCCGTGCTCCAGCACCGCCACGTCCGCGAACTGCATCACGTAACCCTCCTCTGTCTGCAGCCCGTCGGGGATGACGACGATCTCGCAGCCGGCGGCACGCAACGCGACGGCCGTGGCCCGGTGCACGTCGAGCAGGCCGCCGGGGTGGCCGGTGGCGAACAGCACCCGCTGCCGCCCGTCGGCCGCCTTGCGCAGCCGCGCCGCCATCCGCTCCAGGGCGTCGACGGTCAGGTCGGGGTCGATGGTGTCCTGCCCGTACCGGTGCTCCGCGTCGTCGTTGACACCGACCCGCTCCGCCATCACCGCGAGCACGTCCTGCTCGTCCCGCCAGCGGTCGCCGAGTTCCAGGCCCAACCAGAAGTTGCGGTCGCCGTTGGCCAGCTTGCGGTAGTGGGAAAGGTTGTTCTCGCGGGGCGTCGCGACGTCGCCCGCGATACGGGTCTTCACAAGGTGGTCGACGAGCTCGGCGCGGCTGGGTGTCCCGGGTATCGGCATGTCTCCCATTGTGAGGCAGGGCCCTGTCCGCGTCCTTGGCTTACCACCCGCTGGGACGTGGGTCACGTCGCAGGTCAGCCCCGGTCGGTCACAGATTCCGCAACGCGAACCACAACTCCATGCGTACGTCCGGATCGTCCAGGTCCGCGCCGAGGAGCGCCGCACACCGGGCGATCCGTTGCCGGACGGTGTTGCGGTGCACCGACAGGGCCACCGCCGTACGGTCCCAACTGCCGTGCAGGGACAGCCAGGCGCGCAGCGTCTCGGTGAGCGCGGGGTGCGCCGAGACCGGCCCGAGGAGCGCGCGGGCGTGGCTCTCGGCCTCGCCGGGCGGCACGAGGTCGGCCAGGCCCGGGCGGCCGCCGTGCCGGACCAGCGCCGTGCGGGTGGCGCGGGCGCGGGCCAGGGCACGGGCCGCCTGGGTGTCGGCGGCGGGCCAGTCGTCCGGCGCCACGGGGGTGCTGACACCCAGGGCCCAGCCGGGCTGCGCGGCCGGTTCCCGGTCGGCGGGCACCAGGACCCGTACCACGCCGTCCGCCAGGTCCACCAGCGCGGAACCGAGCGCGGCGCCCAGCGCCGAGGCGGCCACCGCGTCCGGGGCCTGGCCCTCCGGCCGCGCGTGCACGACGACCCACCGCTGGGCCCCGAGCAGCGGGGCCACGTCCTCGGGCGGGGCGCCGAGCAGCAGCCGGACCAGCGCCGACGAGCGGGCCGTTCCCGCGCCGCTCTGGTGCTCGCCGGTGAGCAGGGAGAGGAGGACGGCGGCGACGGAGGCGACGGTGTGGTCCCCGGGCTCACGGCGGTCGGTGGCGACCCCGAGGACGAAACCCTGACCGGTGCCGAGGGCGTAGACGGCGAGGTGGGTGCCCAGGACGGTGTCCGTGGCGGAGGAAGGGGCGGAGGAGGGGCCGGAGGAGGCGCGGGCGCTGGAGGGGGAGTCCTGCGGCCTGGTGGGCCGTACGACCCCCGCCAGCCCGGCCAGCGCCTCCCGTACCTCCTGCGGTGCCTCCCGTCCCGCCGCCGCGATCTGTGCGCCGTCCGGTGCGTACAGCGCCGCCCGGCCGCCCAGGCGCTGGGCCAGCCGGCGCAGCACCGAGGGCACCGGGTCGGGCCGGGAGGCGGCGGAGGCGAGGCTCTGCTGGGCCTCCGTCACCCGGCGCAGCTCGGCCAGGCGGGCCTGCGCCATCAGCTGCCAGACCGCGCGGGCCACGCCGGAGAACGTGGTCTGCGGCGGCACCTCCAGCAAGGGCAGCCCATGGGCGTCACAGGCCGCGACCAGCGCCCTCGGCACCGTGTCGTGCACCGGTGCCAGCCCGAAGCCGAGGGCCGCGCCGCCCGCCGCCACGATCCGGGACACGTAGTCGTCGAAGTACGCCCCCGAGCCGTCGGCGTACACCCCCGACCCCGCCGCCCCCTCCGGCACATGCACCCCCGCCGTCAGCAGCAGCTCGCCGCCCAGCAGGTACGGGTACGGGTCGGCCATCTCCGAGGTGTGCGCCCAGTGGATCACGATGCCGGGGTCGTCCGGCCCCGCGATCTGCCTCAGCCCCAGGTCCTCCCTGGCCAGCAGCGCGACCAGCGGGACCGGTGGGGTGGGGGGCACGGGAGTGTCCGGCATGGTGGACGATTCCTCCATCCGGAACGGCGACAGTGGATGAAACCTACACTTCCAGGGCGCTTTTCAGCCACCTAGGGTCAACCCACGAACCACCCAGCCATGACGCGAGCAAGGAAGGTGGGCCCCATGGCCGTCGACTACGCAGTGATCGTCGTCTATCTGACAGGCATGCTGGCCATGGGCTGGTGGGGCATGCGCCGCGCCCGGTCCAAGAGCGACTTCCTCGTCGCGGGCCGCCGGCTCGGGCCCGCCATGTACTCCGGCACCATGGCCGCGATCGTCCTCGGCGGCGCGTCCACCATCGGCGGGGTCGGCCTCGGCTACAAGTACGGGCTCTCCGGGGCCTGGATGGTGCTCACCATCGGCCTCGGCCTGCTGGCCCTCTCGGTCTTCTTCTCCGCCCGCATCGCCCGCCTGAAGGTCTACACCGTCTCCGAGATGCTCGACCTGCGCTACGGCGGCCGGGCGGGCGTGATCTCCGGCGTGGTCATGTGGGCGTACACGCTGATGCTCGCGGTGACCTCGACCATCGCCTACGCCACCATCTTCGACGTCCTCTTCGACCTCGACCGCACCGTCGCGATCATCCTCGGCGGCTCGATCGTCGTCGCCTACTCCACGCTCGGCGGCATGTGGTCGATCACGCTGACCGACATGGTGCAGTTCGTGGTCAAGACCGTCGGCGTGCTGCTCCTGCTGCTGCCCATCGCCGTGGTCAAGGCGGGCGGCTTCTCCGAGATGAAGGCGAAGCTGCCGAGCACGTACTTCGACCCGCTGGGCATCGGCGGCGAGACGATCTTCACCTATGTGCTGATCTACACCTTCGGCATGCTGATCGGCCAGGACATCTGGCAGCGCGTGTTCACCGCCCGCAGCGACAGGACCGCGAAGTGGGGCGGCACGGTGGCCGGAACCTACTGTCTGGCCTACGCCCTCGCCGGCGCCGTGATCGGCACCGCCGCCAAGGTGCTCTACCCCGACCTGGGCAGCGCCGACGACGCCTTCGCCACCATCGTCAAGGACGAACTCCCCGTCGGCGTGCGCGGACTGGTGCTGGCCGCCGCCCTGGCCGCCGTGATGTCCACCTCCTCCGGCGCGCTGATCGCCTGCGCCACCGTCGCCAACAACGACATCTGGTCCAGGCTGCGGGGCGCCGTCCGGCGCGCCGGGAGCGAGCACGACGAGGTCAGGGGCAACCGCGTCTTCATCCTCGTCATGGGACTCGCCGTGATCGGCACGGCCATCGCGCTGAACGACGTCGTCGAGGCGCTGACCGTCGCCTACAACCTGCTCGTCGGCGGGCTGCTCGTCCCCATCCTCGGCGGCCTGCTGTGGAAGCGCGGCACCGTGCAGGGAGCGCTGGCCTCGGTGATCGTCGGCGGCCTCACGGTGATCGGTCTGATGGCCGGGTACGGCATCCTCGCCAACGAGCCCGTCTACCTCGGCCTGTCGGCGTCCCTCGTCGCCTACGTCGCCGTGTCCCTGGCGACCCGGCCCACCGACGCCGCCGTCCTCGCCGTCTGGCGCGAACGCCTCGCGGGACGGAACCCCGAACCCTTGTCCGAACCGGTGCCGGTGCACCAGTAGAGTCGTAGAACAAGACGTGCATACGCGACGAAGCGTAGGAAAGAAGGCAGTACCCATGAGCAGCAACGAGACGCCCCGCGGCCCCGTCGACTCCTCCCGCATCCCGCGGTACGCCGGACCCGCGACCTTCGCGCGGCTGCCCCGCCTGGACGAGGTCGGCACCGCCGACGTCGCCGTGGTGGGCGTGCCCTTCGACTCCGGCGTCTCGTACCGGCCGGGCGCCCGCTTCGGCGGCAACGCCATCCGCGAGGCGTCCCGGCTGCTGCGCCCCTACAACCCGGCACAGGACGCCTCCCCCTTCGCCCTCGCCCAGGTCGCCGACGGCGGCGACATCGCGGTGAACCCCTTCAACATCAACGAGGCCGTCGAGACCATCGAGGCCGCCGCGGACGAACTGCTCGGCACCGGCGCCCGCCTGATGACCCTCGGCGGCGACCACACCATCGCGCTGCCCCTGCTGAGGTCCATGGCCAAGAAGCACGGCCCGGTCGCCCTCCTCCACTTCGACGCCCACCTCGACACCTGGGACACCTACTTCGGCGCCGAGTACACCCACGGCACCCCCTTCCGCCGCGCGGTCGAGGAGGGCATCCTCGACACCTCCGCCCTCTCCCACGTCGGCACCCGCGGCCCGCTCTACGGCAAGCAGGACCTCACCGACGACGAGAAGATGGGCTTCGGCATCGTCACCTCCGCGGACATCTACCGCCGGGGCGCCGACGAGGTCGCCGACCAGCTGCGCCAGCGCATCGGCGACCGCCCGCTGTACATCTCCATCGACATCGACTGCCTCGATCCGGCGCACGCGCCCGGCACCGGCACCCCCGAGGCGGGCGGCATGACCTCCCGCGAACTGCTGGAGATCCTGCGCGGACTGGCATCCTGCAACCTGGTGTCGGCGGACGTCGTCGAGGTGGCCCCCGCGTACGACCACGCGGAGATCACGTCGGTGGCGGCCTCCCACACGGCGTACGAACTGACCACGATCATGACCCGGCAGATCGCGGCGGCGAAGCAGGAGAAGGCAGCCAAGTGACCCACGACCACGACCTGGTACTCCGCCCGACGCCCGCCCAGACGGAGGCCGCACTGAACCCTCCCCCAGGCCGCAACGGCGGAGACCTGGTCGTGGAGACCCTCGCCGGTCTCGGCGCGACCACCGTCTTCGGCCTGCCCGGCCAGCACGCGCTGGGCATGTTCGACGCCCTGCGCCGCTCCGCGCTGCGGTACGTCGGCCTGCGGGTGGAGAACAACGCGGGGTTCGCGGCGGACGCGTACGGCCGGATCACGGGCGAGGCGGCTCCCCTGCTGCTGTCGACGGGCCCCGGGGCCCTCACCTCCCTGGCCGCGCTCCAGGAAGCCGCCGCCGCGAGCGCCCCCGTACTGGCGATCAGCAGCCAGATCCCGACGGCCGGGCTGGGCGGCGGTCGCCGCGGCTACCTGCACGAACTCCCGGACCAGGCAGCCTCGTTCCGGGGCGTGGTCAAGTCGGTCCACACCGTCCGCGCCCAGTCCCAGATCCCGTCCGCCATCGCCGCGGCCTGGAAGTCGGCGCTCACGGCTCCGCACGGCCCGGTGTGGGTGGAGATCCCGCAGGACGTACTACTGGCTCCGGCCGCTCTGCCGGTGGTGACGGCGCCGGACGCCACCCCGGAGGAGCTGCCCCCGCGCCCCGAACTGACCGCCGTGGCAGCGGACTTGCTCACCCGTGCCGCCCGCCCGGCGATCATCGCGGGCGGGGGAGTGGTACGGGCGGACGCGTCCGGCAAGCTGAGGCAGCTGGCCGAGAAGCTGCAGGCACCGGTGGTGACGACGTTCGGCGGCAAGGGCGCGTTCCCCTGGGGACACCCCCTCTCCCTCCAGTCCTGGCTGGAGGACCGCCACACGACGGACTTCCTCGAGGACGCGGACGTGCTCCTCGTCGTCGGCTCCGGCCTCGGCGAACTCTCCTCCAACTACCACACGTTCAAGCCCCGCGGCCGGGTCATCCAGATCGAGGCGGACCTCGGCAAGCTCGAGTCCAACCACCCGGCCCTCGGCATCCACGCCGACGCACGCCTCGCGCTCCAGGCGCTGCTGGAGACGGTGGAGAACCGCGACGACGAGACGGCCCGCGAACGCGTCCGCACCCTGCTCGCGAAGGTCGGCGAGCGCATCGCCTCCCAGGAACTGGCCCTGGAACAGGACGTGCTGGCGTCGGTCCGCCGAGCCCTGCCCGCCGACTCCCCGTCCTTCTGGGACATGACGATCCTGGCCTACTGGGCCTGGTCCGCCTTCGATCCCCGGGGTGTGAACACCATGCACTCCGCCCAGGGCGCCGGCGGCCTCGGCTACGGCTTCCCGGCGGCCCTGGGCGCGGCCGCCGCCGACCCGACCCGCCCGGTGCTCGCGGTGTCCGGCGACGGCGGCGCCCTGTACTCGATCGCCGAGCTGGCCACGGCCAAGCAGTACGAACTGCCCGTCACCTGGCTCATCGTCGACGACGGCGGCTACGGCATCCTCCGCGAGTACATGACCGACGCCTTCGGCCGGCCGACGGCGACGGAACTGACCCGCCCGGACTACGCGGCCCTCGCCGAGTCCTTCGGTGTCCCCGGAGTCCGCACGACCCCGGAGACCCTGGAAGCGGACCTGGCGAAGGCACTGGCCGCACCGGGCCCGTCGGTGGTCGTACTCCCGGCGGTACTGCGGATGTTCGCGCCGACGCACCTGGACTGACGCCCGCGGGTCAGCAGTTGCCCGGACCCACCCCGTCGATACGGCCGCCGAAGTCGCCGAGGTAGCGGGAGCGCCAGTCGCCGTTGTAGACGTCCCGCTTCTCGACCGGCTGCCAGTTGATGAAACACGCCTTGGTACTCGCGACGGCCGAGCCGACGTGGTCATGCAGGAAGGACGGCATGTCCCGGTAGCCGCTGCGTGCGGTCCACTCCCACGAACTGCCGCTGAACCCCTCCCCGCTCCAGAAACACACCGACCCGTCGGGACAGGAGGGCGGCCCGACCCGCGCGGCGGCGTCCTGGGCGGGCAGGACGAGGGTGGTCAGGGCGAGAACGGCAGCGAGGGACCAGGAACAAAGCTTCATGGGACTCTCCGGAAAGGGCAGTCGGCAGGGCGCCCCGGCGGAACTGCCGGGGCACCGCCATGCTCCTGTCCGGACACGGCAACACGCCCGAGTCCAAGATCGATCTCACCTGTGTGAGCGAACTAGTAGAACCAGTACGACCGGCCTACCAGATCGCGTCCACCCACTCCGGGTGGTCGATGAACGGGTTGCGGTTGTGCTGGTAGGTGTCGTAGATGACCTGGTTGCGCTTCTCCTCGAAGGCGCTCGGCGGGTCCTCGTCGTTCCACTGCTTGAGGACGGAGAGCTTGCCGATGTACGGGTTGCTGCCGTTGTTGACCTTCTCGTTGGGCTCCAGGTCGGCGAAGCCGTCGTCACCCTCGTAGCGCACGGCCATATAGAGGATCATGCGAGCCACGTCCCCCTTGTCCGCGTCGCGCGGTTCGAAGGAGTCGGAGTCGACGAGACTGCCGCCACCGTTGGTGACCGTGCTGCCGCCTTTGTCGAAGTCCAGGTTGCCGCGGATGCTGTTGACCTGGACGTCCGCGGGGCGCAGGTGGTGCAGGTCCGTGCCGGGGCCGGTCACCTCGCCGAAGTCGCCGTGGGACTTGGCCCACACGTGCTCGCGGTTCCAGTCGCCGACGTCGCCGCCGTTGAGGGACTTGCTGCGCGAGACACCGCTGTACAGCAGGATCACGTTGCCGCTGTTGTTCGGGTCCTGGTCGGTGACCTTCAGTGCGTTCCAGACGGCGGAGTACGAGATCTTGGTCTGGCTGCTGATGATCGTGTGCAGGGACGACTTCAGGCTGGTGCCGGTCTTGCCGACCGCGTTCTTGTAGTACGTCGAGTCGTACGAGGTCGTCGTCGCCGCGGCCGGGGTCGCCGTCAGCGTCGGTGCGGTGAGGCCGGCCAGGACGGCGGCCGTGGTGAGCGCCACCGCCTTCCAGCGGCGGGGGAGTGTCGCCAGCATCATGTGGGGTCCGTTCTACGCGGGTTGATCGGAGGCGGCATCCGGAGCGTGACATGAACATGCGGGCGACGCAATGAACGTGAGGTGTCGGTTCGGTGACACGGCGAACGGCCCCTGAGAGGAGTGGTGATCAGGGGCCGTTCAGCTGAGGGGGCCGGGCGGGCGTCAGCTCACGTCGGACGGGTCCAGGCGGTAGACGGTCGAAGTGTTCGCAGAGCTGGAGGAGTTGGCGGCACCGGACGACTTCGACGAGCCGGCCGACGGCGAACTCTTGCTGTACGCGCTCTCCTTCACCGCCGTCCCGTGCTTCTGCACCCACGACGTCACCGCGGAGCTGAGGCTGTTGTTGCCCCCGCCCGGGCCGCCGCCCATGCCGCCGCTGCCGACCTGGATGTAGTGCAGCTCGCCCTTCTTCACCAGTTCCTCCAGCTTGGCGACGGTCATCGCGTTGTCGGAGCCGGTGAAGCCCCACATGGAGATGACGGGCTGCTTGGTGCTGAGCTCGATCTGCGCGGCGCTCTGGGAGTTGGAGACCGCGAGGAGCCACTTGGCGCCGTCCTGGTGCTTCTTCAGGTAGGCGATGAGGTCGCTGCTCGCGCCGCCGCCCATGCCTCCGCCTCCGCCGAAGCCCCCCATCCCGCCGCGCTGTCCGGCCGTACCGCCCGTCTCGCCGGTGCCGCCCGGGGGCGTGCCGCCGTTGGTGCCGCTGGGCGGGCCGCCCGCCTCCGCGTTCCCGCCGCCCTGCTGTCCGCCGGGGAAACCGCCGCCCTGCGGGAGTTCGCCGTTACCGCCGCCCGGGGTCATCTGGCCGCCCTGGGCGCCCTGTTGGCCGCCCTGCTGAGGCATCTCCCCGCCCCCCGGGAACCCGCCCCGGCCGCCGCCGCCCCCGCCGGGCCCGCCGCCGAAGCCGCTGCCCGTGGACGGGCCCGCCGTCGGGTTCGTACCGCCCATTCCGCCACCGCCCGACTCCGACGGCACCGACCAGGCGTACGCCGCCGGGCCCGCGACCGCCGCGACGACCGCCGCCGCCACCGAGGGCGCCAGCAGCCGGACCCGGTTGCCCGAGCGGAAGACCAGCAGGCCCACGATCGCCGCCGCCATGACCACGCCGATCACCGGCCACAGCCAGGTGTTCCAGCCGGAGGCCCGGCGCAGCAGCACGATCGCCCAGACGCCGGTGACACCGAGGGCGACGGGCAGCACCCAGGCCCACCGTTTGTCGGCGCGGAAGGCGCGCAGCAGCATCACGCCGCCGCCCCCGCACAGCACCGCGATGCCGGGCGCGACCGCGGTCGTGTAGTACGGGTGCATGGTGCCCTCGGCCATGGCGAAGGTCAGGTAGTGCAGACCCAGCCAGCCGCCCCACAGCACCAGCGCGGCCCGCGTGAGGTCGGTGCGCGGCGCCTTGCCGCACAGCACCAGACCGGCGACGCAGGCGATCGCGGCGAAGGGGATCAGCCAGGAGATCTGGCCGCCGAGGATGTCGTTGAACAGCCGGCCGAGCCCGGCGGAACCGGAGAAGCCGCCGCCCCCGCCCCCGCCGCCCCCGCCGTTGCCCTCGCCGCCGAGGACCCGGCCGAGGCCGTTGTACCCCATGATCAGGTCCCAGGCGGTGCCGTCCGTGGAACCGCCGATGTACGGGCGGTCGGAGGCGGGCACGAGGGACACCGCGGCCGCCCACCAGAAGCTGGAGACGGCCAGGACCACGGCCGCGAGCGCCAGGTTGGCGATCCGCTTCACCAACGGGAGCCGTGTCGCGTACAGATAGACCGCGAAGACGGCGGGCAGCGCGATGTAGCCCTGGAGCATCTTCGTGTTGAACGCCAGCCCGAAGCAGGCCGCCGAGCCGAGCAGCGGCAGCAGCTTCCCACTTGTCGTCGCGCGCAGCGCCAGCGCCGCCCCGCCGACCATCAGCAGCACCAGCAGCGTGTCCGGGTTGTTGTCCCGGTTGATGGCCACCGTGATCGGGGTCAGGGCGAGCACCAGCGCGGCGATCGCCGCCGCGCCGTGCCCCCACACCCGCTTCACGCAGGAGTGCAGGATCCAGATGGTGGCCAGCGCGGCCACGATCATCGGCGCCATCATCTGCCAGGTGCCGAACCCGAAGACCCGGCAGGACAGGCCCATGACCATGAGCGCGAGGGGCGGTTTGTCGACGGTGAGGAAGTTGCCCGCGTCCAGCGAGCCGAAGAACCACGCCTTCCAGCTCTGCGTGCCGCTCAGGACGGCCGCGCTGTAGAAGCTGTTGAGGCCGGCGCCGGACAGGTTCCAGGAGTACAGCACCGCCGCCAGGACCAGGATCGCGATCAGCGCGGGCAGCGACCAGCGGGGCGCGGCCTCCGGGGGCGCCGCGGGCGGGACGGGCCCCGGCGGGTCGGGGGTCACGGTCGGGCGGGGGAGGGGATCGGTGGCAGATGTCACGGTCGCAGACTGCCGGGCGGGGGTGAGCGGGGGCTGTGGTGCACCTGGCCACCTCCTGTGAATACGCACTGGACGCGGTGATGCCCGTCGGGCGGACGGCCGGTGATGGGCAACTCCTTGTACAGCCTTTGCCTGATGATCAGCTGCGCTCGTACAACCATTCACTCGAATCTGTGAGTCATCAGACGTATGACTCACAGGAAAACCAGGAGGGTTCGGGCGCTGGCGGCAGCCGTCGGTGCCGCGGTGCTCATACCGGGCATCGCCGCCGCCACCCCGGCCGCCGCGACGACCCCGACCGTCAGTTGCACGTCCGCCAAGGCGGGCCTGGCCGACAAGTTGAAGAGGGACATCACGGCGGCCCTCGCGAACCGCAGGGGCACCGTCGCCGTCGGGCTCTACGACCGCTCCACCAAGACGACCTGCACCCTGCGCTCGACCACGTCCTACGACTCGGCCAGCACCGTCAAGGTCACCGTGCTCGCCACGCTGCTGTGGGACGCGAAGAAGCACAACCGGTATCTGACGAGCACCGAGCAGTCGCTCGCCAAGGCCATGATCACGCAGTCGGACAACGCCGCGACCACCAAGCTGTGGAACCAGCTGGGCACGACGAAGGTCAAGGGCTTCCTGACCGCCGCCGGCATGACGAAGACCACGCCGGGCTCCAACGGCTACTGGGGCCTGACCCAGGAGAACGTCACCGACGAGCAGAAGCTGCTGGGGCTCGTCACCGCCAAGAACACCGTGCTGAGCGACAACTCCCGCGCCTACATCCTGAAGCTCATGAGCCAGGTCGTCTCATCGCAGCGCTGGGGCACGCCCGCCGGGGCGCCGTCCACCGTCTCCGTGCACGTCAAGAACGGCTGGCTGCAACGCGCCACGCACGGCTGGCGGGTGCACAGCCTCGGCACCTTCAACGGCGCCGGGCACGACTACATGATCAGCGTGCTGACCCAGGACAACAGCACGATGGACTACGGCGTCACCACCATCCAGAACGTGGCCAAGGCCATCCACAAGGACCTGGTGCCGACCACGGCCGGCATCGCGCGCTACACCCCGACCAGCACGCCCCGCGAGGCGCTCGTGGCGGTTCCGGAACAGGGCTGACGCTTCACGAGGCGGTCTCCCGCCGGTCACCGGACCGTCCTACGGTGACGCCCATGCGCCTGAGAACCGTACTCGCCACCCTCACCGCCGGCCTGGCGGCGGCCACTTGCCTGTCCGCCGCCGGGCCCGCCAACGCAACTCCGGACAACGCCACGCCGAAAAACGCCTGTTCGCCCACCGTCTCCATCGACCGCTTCTCCGACGCGCTCGACAAGACCACGTACCAGGGCAACTTCGTCGGCAACTTCTCCGCCCTCGCCAAGAACGGCGACGGCACCCTCGCCGCCCTCTCCGACCGCTCGGCCCTGTTCTCCCTGGACGCGAAGACGCTCGCGCCGAAGGCCGTCGTCCCGCTCGCCGACGAGAACGGCGCCGCGCTCGACTCCGAGGGCCTGGTCGTCGACCGGGACGGCACCCGGCTGATCACCTCCGAGACCGAGCCCTCCGTACGCCGCTACTCCCGCGACGGCCATGTCCTCGACCGCCTCCCGGTCCCGCCCTCCCTCCTGGTCGCCCCGGCGGGCCGCGCCACGTCGAACCAGACCTTCGAGGGCCTGACCCTCCTGCCCGGCGGCCACACCCTGCTGGCGTCCATGGAGTACGCGATCTCCGGCGACACCCCCGGCATCGTCCGCTTCCAGACCTGGGAGCGGACGAAGGGCAACCACTTCAGGCTCGGCGCCCAGTACGCCTACCGCACCGACTCCGCCCTCGGCGTCCCCGAGGTCCAGGCGACCCCCGACGGCCGCCTCCTCGTTCTGGAGCGCGGCTTCACCTCCGGCGTCGGCAACACGGTCCGCCTCTACCTGGCCGACCCGCGGCACGCCACCGACACCAGCGGCATCGACGACCTGACCGGCCAGCCGGGCGTCCGCCTGATCAAGAAGACCCTGCTCACCGACATCGCCGGCTGCCCGACCCTGGGCGCCACCGCCAAGCAGCCCCAGCCGAACCCCCTCCTCGACAACATCGAGGGCATGACGATCACGGGCCGGGCGCACGGCCGCCTGAAGGTGCTGCTGGTGAGCGACGACAACCAGAACGCGGCGCAGACGACCAGGTTCTACTACCTGCGCGTGCGTGTCTGACGTGCCGGATATATCTGATGTGCCTGACGTGTTCTGATTCCCGACCTCGTTTTATTGCGGAGGGATGAAATCCGCTTCGTTTTGCGTTGGTGCCTTTCGTAGACCAGGGCCAGAGCCAGAACCAGGCCAGGACCAACGGAGGGCACCGCGTGACACCGCAACGGGGATGGGCACGTCGACTGGCCGGATACGCGTGGCGGTATCCGAAGGACGTCGTCCTCGCCCTCGGCTCCTCGCTCGCCGGCATGGCCGTCATGGCGCTGGTCCCGCTGGTCACCAAGGTGATCATCGACGACGTGATCGGCGACCACAGCCGGCACATGGCCCCCTGGGCGGGCGCCCTCGTCGTGGCCGCGCTCCTCGTCTACGCCTCCACCTACGTCCGCCGCTACTACGGCGGCCGCCTCGCCCTCGACGTCCAGCACGACCTGCGGACCGAGATGTACGAGACGATCACCCGCCTCGACGGCCGCCGCCAGGACGAGCTGTCCACCGGACAGGTGGTCGGCCGGGCCACCAGCGACCTCCAGCTGATCCAGGGCCTGCTCTTCATGCTGCCGATGACCATCGGCAACGTCCTGCTCTTCCTGATCTCCCTGGTGATCATGGCCTGGCTGTCGCTGCCGCTGACCCTGGTCGCCCTCGCGGTAGCTCCCGCGCTCGGCTGGATAGCCAAGCGCAGCCGCTCCAAGCTGCACCCCGCCACCTGGTACGCCCAGGCCCAGGCCGCCGCCGTCGCGGGCGTGGTCGACGGCTCGGTCAGCGGCGTACGCGTGGTGAAGGGCTTCGGGCAGGAGGACCAGGAGACCGGAAAGCTGCGGGAGGTCGGCCGGCGCCTCTTCGCCGGACGCCTGCGCACCATCCGGCTGAACAGCAAGTACACCCCGGCCCTCCAGGCCGTCCCCGCGCTCGGCCAGGTCGCCATGCTGGCGCTGGGCGGCTGGCTTGCCGTACGCGGCCACATCACGCTCGGCACCTTCGTCGCCTTCTCCACCTACCTCGCGCAGCTCGTCGGCCCGGTCCGGATGCTCGCCGTGGTCCTCACCGTCGGCCAGCAGGCCCGCGCGGGCACCGAGCGGGTGCTGGAGCTGATCGACACCGAGCCGTCGATGAAGGACGGCACCAAGACCCTCCCCGCCGACGCCCCCGCGACCGTCGAGTTCGACGACGTGGCTTTCGGCTACGACCACGCCTCCGGCAGGACCAGTCCGGTGCTCCAGGGCCTGAGCTTCGAGATACGCCCCGGCGAGACCCTCGCCTTCGTCGGCTCCTCCGGCTCCGGCAAGTCCACGGTCTCCCTCCTCCTGCCGCGCTTCTACGACGTCACCCACGGCGCCGTCCTGATCGGCGGCCACGACGTGCGCGAGCTGACCCTCGACTCGCTGCGGGCCGCGATCGGACTGGTCCCCGAGGACTCCTTCCTGTTCTCCGACACCGTCCGCGACAACATCGCGTACGGCCGCCCCGACGCCACCCAGGACGAGATCGAGGCCGCCGCCCGCGCCGCCCAGGCCGACCGGTTCATCACCGAGCTGCCCGACGGCTACGACACCAAGGTCGGCGAGCACGGCCTCACCCTCTCCGGCGGCCAGCGCCAGCGCGTCGCGCTCGCCCGCGCGATCCTCACCGACCCCCGGCTGCTCGTCCTCGACGACGCCACCTCCGCCGTGGACGCCCGCGTCGAGCACGAGATCCACGAGGCGCTGAAGCAGGTGATGCGCGGCCGGACGACCCTGCTCATCGCGCACCGCCGCTCCACGCTCAACCTCGCCGACCGCATCGCCGTCCTCGACCACGGCCGCCTCGCCGACATCGGCACCCACGACGAACTGCAGGAACGATCCGCCCTCTACCGCGCCCTGCTCACCGACCCGGACGAACTGGGCGGCGTCTCCCCGGGCCACGCCCAGCCCGCCGTACCCGAGGAGGACACCTCCGTACGGGACGAACTCGACGCCGAGTTCGACGCCGAGCGGGGCGTCACCCCCCGGCTGTGGACCGGCGACCGCGAGCCCAAGGACACCGCCCTCGCCGGCACGCCGGCCTCCCCGGAGCTCCTCGCCCAGGTCGAGGCGCTGCCCCCGGCCGCCGACACCCCCGACATCGACGAGGCGCGGGCGGTCCGCCCGGAGGCCTCCTACGGCCTGCGACGCCTGCTGCACGGCTTCGGACCGCCCCTCCTCGTCAGCCTGCTGCTGGTCGCCGTGGACGCCGGCATGGGCCTGCTGCTGCCGGTCCTGATCCGGCACGGCATCGACCAGGGCGTCACGCGCACGGCCCTCGGCGCCGTCTGGGCGGCCTCGCTGCTCGCCCTGCTCGCCGTACTCCTGCAGTGGGCCGCGCAGATCGGCGAGACCCGGATGACCGGCCGCACCGGCGAGCGCGTCCTGTACTCCCTGCGCCTGAAGATCTTCGCCCAGCTCCAGCGCCTCGGCCTCGACTACTACGAGCGGGAGCTGACCGGCCGGATCATGACCCGGATGACGACGGACGTCGACGCCCTGTCCACCTTCCTCCAGACGGGCCTGGTCACGGCGTTCGTCTCGGTCGTCACATTCTTCGGCATCATGGTCGCCCTGCTGGTCATCGACGTACAGCTCGCGCTGGTCGTCTTCGCGACCCTGCCCCCGCTGATCGTCGCCACGTTCTTCTTCCGCCGGGCGAGCGTGAAGGCCTACGAACTGGCCCGTGAGCGGGTCTCGCTGGTCAACGCCGACCTCCAGGAGTCGGTGTCCGGACTGCGGATCGTGCAGGCCTTCCGGCGCGAGCGGGACGGCGGGCGCCGGTTCGCCGAACGCAGCGACAGCTACCGGCGCGCCCGCATCCGCGGCCAGTGGCTGATATCCGTCTACTTCCCCTTCGTCCAGCTGCTGTCCTCGGTCGCCGCGGCCTCCGTACTGATCGCGGGCGCGGGCCGGATCGAGGCGGCCACGCTGACGACCGGCGCGCTCGTCGCCTACCTGCTCTACATCGACCTGTTCTTCGCCCCCGTACAGCAGCTCTCCCAGGTCTTCGACGGCTACCAGCAGGCGACGGTCTCGCTGGGCCGCATCCAGGAACTGCTCCAGGAGCCGACGTCCACCGGGTCCGCCGAGAAGCCGCAGCAGGTGCGCTCGCTCCAGGGGGACATCGCCTTCGAGGACGTGCACTTCGCCTACGGCGACGGTGCGGAAGCGCTGGGCGGCATCGACCTCACCATCCCCGCCGGCCAGACGGTCGCCTTCGTCGGCGAGACCGGAGCGGGCAAGTCGACCCTGGTGAAGCTGGTGGCACGGTTCTACGACACCACCGGCGGCCGGGTGACGGTCGACGGCACCGACCTGCGCGCCCTGGACCTCACCTCGTACCGCCACCGCCTCGGGGTGGTCCCCCAGGAGGCGTACCTCTTCCAGGGCACCGTCCGCGACGCCATCGCCTACGGCCGCCCCGACGCCACCGACGCCCAGGTGGAGGCCGCGGCCCGGGCGGTCGGCGCGCACGACATGATCGCCACACTCGACGGCGGCTACCTGCACGAGGTCGCCGAACGCGGCCGCAACCTCTCGGCGGGCCAGCGCCAGCTCATCGCCCTCGCCCGCGCCGAACTGGTCGACCCCGACATCCTGCTCCTCGACGAGGCCACCGCCGCCCTCGACCTCGCCACGGAAGCCCAGGTCAACCAGGCGACGGACCGCCTGACAGGCCGCCGCACCGCCCTCCCGTCGCCCGACCACCACCCCTCAACGAGCGCATACGCGCGCACCACCTTGATCGTCGCCCACCGCCTGACCACCGCGGCCCGCGCCGACCGGGTCGTGGTGATGGACCACGGCCGCGTCGCCGAGGACGGCACCCACGAGGAACTGCTCGCCAGGAACGGCCGGTACGCCGAACTGTGGCGGACGTTCATCGGCCAGGCGGAGCCGGAGGAGCCGGTGGGCGCGTCCCGCTGACGCTCGTGCAACCATCCGACATACGTCGTGCGTCCGTACATCAGTACGTTCATGGCTGGTGCATGACCGATGTACGGGAGGGACCACAGTGGACAGTGGTGCGATACGCCGGCGCCTGGCGCTCGGCGCAGCCGTCCTGGCCGCGTCCGGGGTGCTCGCGCTCGCGGTGCCGGGCAGCGCCCAGGCGGCGACGGCGACATCCTGCGCCGGGCGCGAAGTGAGGACCCTGCCCTTCTCCACCGGCGCCGTGCACATCTACAAACGCGACGGCTACGTCTGCGCCGTCACCGTCCCCAAGAAGGCCGGGGCCAAGCGCGCGATGTCGGTCAGCGTGCAGGCCCGCGGCAACCGCCCCGTCGTCGACAGGGGCCGCTACGCCCGCATGGCGGGCCCGGTGACGGTGCACGCCGGCCACCGCTGCGTGTGGATCAAGGGCTCGGTGAGCCGCGGCTCGGTGAGCTCGGGCTGGATCCTGTGCTGAACCGCCGCAGCTGACCCCCGTCCGACCTCCGTCCGACCCCCGCGCGGTCACACCCGCCGTGCGCACCCCACCGGCTTCCCGCCGCCGAGCTGGACGTACAGGTCGGTCGACGGAGGGCACTGGCCGCGGGTCTCCACCGCCTCGGTGACCTTGTACTGGGGTTTCCGTCCGCCCGAGCCGTCGCAGGCCGTCTCGCGGACCTGGCCGCCGCCGGAGCCGTAGACACAGTCGCCGGGGACGGTGCGGGGGCCGCCTCCGCCGCCGGGGTCGCCAGGGTGCGGGGCTTCGAGGTCGCGCATGCAGGCGTACCCCTGGGGGATCCTGCCCTTCTGGGCGCTGATGTGCAGTACGAAGTCGGTGGTCGGCGGGCACAACGGGCCATCGGCCGCGGTGCCGTCGTAGCGGGCGACGACCCGGGCCGCCGCCCGTTCGCCGGCGCAGGGAACCTCGGTGAAGCTGGTGGTCCCGAAGGAGCTGCACTCGCCGACGCCGAGGAACTCGGCACCGTAGCCGGTGCTCGGGGTGGGTGTGGCCGCCCCGGCCGGGGTGCCGTCCGCGGCGGGCCCGGGGGCGTCCTGGCAGCCCGTCAGCAGGGCCAGGGGAAGTGCGCACAGCCCGCACACCAGCCCCACCAAACGCCTCGTGCGCATCGACATCCCCCCAGACACCTCGACCAGCGTGACCCGCGGCGACAGGCCACGCCAGGCGTATCGGAGGCTTTCCGCCCTTTGCGGGCGTTACGCACCTTGCGTGACGTACGTCTAGTACGTCAGCCCGTGCCCGATGGGATACAGCACCTGGGTCGGATCGTCCGCCCGCTGCACCGGCACCGGCAGTTTCCCGCGCGGCCGGACCCTTCCGGCGATCACCCGGGCGGCGGCCCGCA
Organism: Streptomyces sp. NPDC020299; assembly: GCF_044387825.1. Taxonomy (NCBI): domain Bacteria; kingdom Bacillati; phylum Actinomycetota; class Actinomycetes; order Kitasatosporales; family Streptomycetaceae; genus Streptomyces; species Streptomyces sp. NPDC020299. The sequence continues at coordinate 19,549 of NZ_JBIRWL010000012.1, read as the reverse complement.
GTTCGACGTCCGTCCAGGAGTACGTCGCCAGGTACGACCTGACCACGGGGAGCACGGCGATGTCGTACGGGTTGCGGACCGCGACCGCCACCACCGGCCTGCCCGCGCCGACGAGCCGGTCCACGAGCGCCTTCTGACCACTGCTCGCCGTGACGTTGTACGTCGCCACGACCACCGCGTCCACGTCCTGCGCGGCCGTGACCGCCCTGGTGACGGTCGCGTCCGAGGGAGCCGTGCCCGTCGACAGGGCCGTGACCGTGAAGCCCAGCTCGGTCAGGGCGGCGGCCAGTACACCGGTGGGCGGGCCCGTGGTGCCGGACGGGGAGGCCGGATCGGCGCCGACCACCAGCAACCTGGGGTGGGTGCGGCGGGACAGCGGGAGCAGTCCGCCCTCGTTGACCAGGAGCGTGGTGGTGCGTTCGGCGATACGGGCGGCGGCTCTCAGATGCTGCGGGGTGCCGACCGTACGGTCCACACCGTCCGCGCTGACGTACGGCCGGTCCAGCAGCCCCAGCCTGTCCTTCAGCCGCAGAATCCGCAGGACGGATTCGTCCAGCCGCGCCTCGCTCAGCTCACCGTCCCGCACCGCCTCCATCACGGCCTTCCAGGCCACGTCGATGGACGGCGGATCGAGCAGCTGATCGACGCCCGCCTTCAGCGCGAGCACCGGCACCCGGTCGTCCCCGTACTTCGTGCGGACGCCCTGCATGCCGAGGGAGTCGGTGACCACGACCCCGTCGTAGCCGAGTTCCCCGCGCAGGATCCCGGTGAGGATGGGGTGGGACAGGGTGGCCGGGTCACCGGAGTCGTCGAGGGCCGGGAACTGGATGTGCGCCGTCATCACCGAGTCGATGCCCGCCCGGATCGCCGCCCGGAACGGCACCGCGTCCAGCTTCTCCCACAGCTCACGGCTGTGCGTGATGACCGGAAAACCGAAGTGGCTGTCGACAGCGGTGTCCCCGTGCCCCGGGAAGTGCTTCGCGGTCGCCGCCACCCCGGCCGCCCGGTACCCCCGTACCTCGGCCGCCACCAGCGCGGCCGCGGCCTCCGGGTCGGCTCCGAAGGAACGCACGCCGATGACCGGGTTCGCCGGGTTGACGTTCACGTCCGCGTCGGGGGAGTAGTCCTGACGGATACCCAGCGCGCGCAACTCCGCCCCGGAGATCCGGCCGAGGGTGCGGGCGTCGGTACGCGAGCCGCCGGCGCCGATCGCCATCGCGCCCGGGAACAGTGTCGCGGGCTTGCCGACGCGGCACACGGCGCCGTGCTCCTGATCGGTGGTGATGAGGACCGGCAGGCCGCGAGGCTGGCCGAGCGAGGCCTGCTGGATGCCGTTGGACAGGTCCGCGATCTGACGGGGGTCCCGGGTGTTGTGCGCCCAGGTGAAGTAGATGATGCCGCCGACCCGGTACCTGGCGATCAGCTCGGCGGCCGTCCGTACGCCGAGCTCCTTGAGGTTGGCGTCGATGTCGGCCTGGTCGGGGGCGGTGGCCGAGTGGCCGTACACCCGCATCACGAAGAGCTGACCGACCTTCTCCTCGAGCGTCATGCGGGAGACGAGTGCGTGGAGCTTCTTGTCGTCGGGCTTCTTGTCCTGCGCTGCGGCGTGCGCGGTGCCGCTGACGGTCGCGGCGGCGGTGAGGCCCGCGGTCGCGGCGAGGACGGTACGTCTGGAGGGGTGTGCGGTGCTTCCCGTGCTTCCCGTGCCGGTGTGGTGCACGTGCACTCCTTCCGGAAAGGATCCGCTGAAGGTCCGCTGAAGGTTCACTGAAGGAAACTTCCGAGAAGTCACCCATATCCGGGAAGTTTCTGCCAGTCAAGGGAATCCACCGGGCATGGCCCCGGAAGGGGGCCGCCATCGGCGCAGTTGGAGGGGGCGCGCCGATGGCGGTGTGCTGCCGGGAGCGGTGCGGCGGAGAGGGTGGTCAGCGATCGCAGCCAGCGGCGAGGGCCGACACCGCACCGCGGGGACTCGTCCGGCAGTTCGCGGGTTGGACGGGGAGGGGCCGGGGTGGGTTCCCGCTCAGTCCAGGTCGTAGTCGAAGGAGTACGGGAAGGGCGTCTCACCGGGCCGGTAGGTGAAGGTCCCGGTGCCGCGCAGTCCGGCCAGCTCCCCGGTGCCAGACCCCGGCACCACCTCGAAGGAGCAGCGCACCGAACCGTCGGGCTCGAACGACCCGCGCTCCTCCAGTACGAAGCTCCCCTCCCGCCCGTCGAGCCGCCCCGCCAGCAGCTCCATGCCGGTGAACGTCCCGGTCTTCTCGGTGGTGTAGACGATCGTGTACTCGCAGGTCGTACGGGCCGCCTCGATGCCGCCGGTGAAGGCGTTGACGACAGAGGCGTGGGCGAGCCGCGGGAGGGGCTCCTGCGGGCCGGCCGGGTTCTCCTTCCAGTCGGCGTACGAGATGTGGCCGGTGACGTGGGTGGGCATGCGGGTCCTTTCGCCAGGGGTGCCGTGCGGTGCGTGCCCCAGCCTGGCCGCGGTACCTGACACCTTCTGTCAGGTACCGCGAGAATGCCGCCATGCGCGCCGACCGGCTCCTCTCCCTGCTCCTGCTGCTCCAGAACCGCGGCCGGATGACCGCGCCCGAACTCGCCGCGGAGCTGGAGGTGTCGGTCCGTACGGTCTACCGGGACATCGAGGCACTCGGCGCCTCCGGTGTGCCGGTCCGCGCCGACCGAGGCCCCGCCGGCGGCTACCGCCTCATGGACGGCTACCGCACCCGTCTGACCGGCCTCACCGACGCCGAGGCCGACGCCCTCTTCCTCGCCGGAGCCCCCGGCCCGGCGCGGGACCTGGGCCTGGGCGCCGTCCTCGCCACCGCCCAGCTGAAACTGCGCGCGGCCCTCCCGGCCGAACTCGCCGACCGCACCCGGCGCGTCCAGGAACGCTTCCACCTCGACACCCCGGCCTGGTTCCGGGACGCCGACCCCGTCCCGTACCTGGAGCCGGTCGCCCGAGCGGTGTGGGAACAGCGGGTGCTGCGCGCGCACTACCGGCGCTGGCGCGGGGAGGTGCGGCGGGAACTGCGGCCGTTGGGGCTCGTCCTCAAGGGCGGCAACTGGTACCTGCTGGCGCTGGGGGACGCACATCCGGTGAGCGCGGTACGCACGTACCGGATGTCGCGGTTCGTGACCGTCGACGTCACGCCCGGCACCTTCGAACGCCCCGCCGGATTCGACCTGGCCGCCCACTGGGCCGACTCCTCCCGGCGCCTGGAGCAGGCCCTCCACCAGGACACCGCGCGCCTGCGGATCTCCCCCCGGGCCCAGCGTCTGCTGCCGATGCAGTTCGGGGCCCTCGGCAGGCAGGCCCTGGACAGCGCCGGGCCGCCGGACGGCGAGGGCTGGGTGGAGGTGGACATGCCGGTCGAGACACGGGCTGTCGCGGTCACCGACCTGCTGCGGCTCGGCGCGGAGGCGGAGGTGCTCGGCCCGCCCGAGCTGCGGCAGGCCGTCACCGACGCCGTGGCCGCGCTGGCCCGGCGCTACGGACTGGCCGCGCCGGGCTGAGCTCGCCCGCCCGGGGGCCTGGAACCCTACGCCGAGTCGTTCAGCAGCCGTACGAGGTGCTCGCGGCCCGCGTCCAGCAGCTCGGGGAGCGGGGCGGCGGACTCGTACCACCGCTTCTCGTACTCCCAGCACAGCCAGCCGTCCCAGCCGTGCCGGGAGAGCACCTCCACGCACTCGGTGAGCGGCAGTACGCCGGCGCCGAGCGGCAGCGGGGTGGTGTCCTCGGCCGAGGCGATGTCCTTGACCTGGACGTACCCGAGGTGCGGGGAGAGCGCCGCGTACGACTCGGAGGGCTGTTCGCCGCCCAGCCAGGTGTGCATCACGTCCCACAGCGCGCCGACCTGGCGGTGGCCGACGGGGCCGAGGATCCGGATCGCGTCGGCGCCGGTGCGGTGCGAGTCGTGGGTCTCCAGCAGGATCCGGACGCCGAGGGCGCCGGCGTCCTCGGCGGCGGTGCCCAGCCGCCGGGCGGCCGTGGCGTCGGCGTCGGCCCGGGGCTGGTCGGGGGCGGCGCCCGGGAAGACCCGTACGTAGGGCGCCCCGAGGTCGTGCGCGAGCTGGAGGAGCTGCCGGATCTCGCCGAGCACGGGCTCGTCCGCACCGGGCTCGGCGACGCGCGCGTATCCGGCGATGCCCAGGATCTCGATCCCGGAGGCCTTGAACGCGGCGGCCACCTCGGCCCGTTCGGCGGGGCCGAGGCCCGCGTGCACCGGTTCCTCCGGGTGCGCGCGCAGCTCGACGCCGTGGTAGCCGTGTTCGGCCGCGAGGGCCAGTACCTCCGGTACGGGCAGGCCGGGGACACCGAGGGTGGAGAACGCCAGCTTCATGGGGCGGACACTACCCGGCATCGCCCGTCGCTCACCTGATCCGCGCAGATCGGCGATCCCTTATTCGGCGGCTCCTGGTTCGGCGGGGGCGGGCCGGTACACGTTCACCAGCGCCCCCGTCTTGGCGGTGGTCGTCGACGCCAGCTCCAGCGAGCGCTTTCCCCCGTCCGCCGGGAAGATCGACTTGCCGCCGCCGAGGAGCACCGGCATGACGACGAGCTGAAGTTCGTCGACCAGCCCTTCCTGAAGCAGGGCCCGGACCAGCGTGGGGCTTCCCATCATCGCCAGGTCGCCACCTTCGGCGGCCCGCAGCTCACGGACCCGGCCGAGGGCCTCGGCGACGGGGATCCGGACGGTGTTCTCCCAGGTCAGCTCATCGTCCCCGAGGGTGTCGGAGACGACGTACTTGCGCATCGAGTTCAACCGGTCCGCGAACGGGTCCCCGGCCCGCTCCGGCCAGGCCGCCGCCATCGACTGCCAGGTGCGCCGCCCGTACAGCAGCGCCTCCGCCTTCTCCAGCCCCGCGGCGAAGGCCCCGCCGACCACCTCCGGGTCGAAGAACGGGTGCGACCAGCCCCCGTGCGCGAACCCCCCGTCGGTGTCCTCCTCGGGCCCACCGGGCGCCTGCACGACGCCGTCCAGACTGATGAACTCGGTCACCACTACGCGCATCAGAACCACTCCTCCTCCGCCCGGCCTGGGCGGTCAATCGGTTTACGGCAACCAAGACCCCGGCGGCGATGAAAACTCATCGGTCCGCGCGCACCCATCTCCGACTCGCACAGCCACCGCCCCGACTCCGGCCGCCCGCAGCCTGCGCGCGAGCCATTCCGTCTCGGGCAGGGTCCCGCCGTACTCCCCGCTCAAGACACGCTCCAGTACGTCCCTGACATCGGCGAGCGGGACCCCCAGCGCGGTCCGCAGCACCCGCATGACCGCCACCCGCACCCCAGGTGCCACTGGCGCCCCAGGGGCCTCTTCCAGCCGCAGCACCGTCCGTCCGTGCTCGGCGAGCATGCGCTCCCGCAGCGGGGCCGGCAACTCCCCGCCGCAGATGGCCATCGCGCTCCCGCAGTCCCGGCACACCACCTCGGTGTCCCACCGCAGGGAGTCGCCCACCAGCGCCTGGACGCCCTGCCACGCGGCCTCGCCCGCGCAGTCCGCGCAGGGCACGGTCGCCGCCAACGATTCGAGGATCACGCCGCCTCAGCCCCCGCACCAGCCCCCTCGCGTCCCCGCCGGGTCACCCCCGCGGCACCGCCGTGGACCCCCGCACCATCAGCTCCCCCCGAACCGTCGCGATCCCCCCGTGCGGCGGCTCCTCCCGCCCCATGGCGATGCGTCCCGCCCGCGCGCCCGCCTCCGCCAGCGGCAGCCGTACCGTGGTGAGGGCGGGTACCGCGTCGATGCTGAACGGCAGGTCGTCGAACCCGGCGACCGACACGTCGTCGGGGATCCGCAGCCCGGAGTCCCGCAGAGCCGCGCAGGCGCCGAGGGCCACGGAGTCGTTGGCGGCGACGACGGCGGTGAGGGAGGGGTCGCGGCGCAGCAGTTCGAGCGTCGCCTCGTAGCCGGCGCGCCGGTCGTAGCGGCCGTGGACCGTCCAGCGGGGGTCCTCCTCGATGCCTGCCGCGGCCAGTGCCTCGCGGTGGCCCTCGAGCCGGTGCCGGGTGGTGGTGCGTTCCTCGGGGCCCGCGATGTAGCCGAGCCGGCGGTGGCCGAGGCCGATGAGGTGCTCGGTGAGCTGCCGGCCGCCGCCGCGGTTGTCGAAGGTGAGCGCGATGGCCGGGGTGTCGGGCGCCGGGGGGCGTCCGCACAGGACGACCCGGGTCCCGGCCTCCGTCAGCTTGCGCAGCTTCGCGGCCACCGCCGCCGCGTGCGGCGCCTCCTCCACCGCGCCGCCGGTGAGCACCACGGCCGCGGCGCGCTGCCGTTGCAGCAGGGTCAGGTAGGTCAGTTCGCGCTCGGGGGAGCCGCCGGTGTTGCAGACGACGGCCAGCCGTTCCCCGCCGGCCCGTCCGCCGGGGCCGCCGATCTCGCCCTGGATCGCGCCGGCCATGATGCCGAAGAAGGGGTCCGCTATGTCGTTGACGAGGATGCCGACGAGGTCGGAGGTCGCCGCCGCCAGGGCGCTGGCGGGGCCGTTGAGGACGTAGTCCAGCTCGTCCACGGCCCGCAGGACCCGCTCCCGTGTTGAGGCGGCCACGGGGTAGTTCCCGTTCAGCACGCGCGACACCGTCGCGGGCGAGACCTGGGCGCGGGCCGCCACGTCCGCCAGGGTCACCGTCATCTCGTCGTCCTCCGGTCGCGCATATCGTCGTACGTCCTCGTAGACAGGCCACTTCACGGGCACGGTTCCGTTAAGTGCCGAGCAGACCATAAGGCCAACGGAGCCTTTTGTTCGCCCCCTCGAACAAGTCTGAGTGGTCCAGGCCTTGTCCGGAGCCCCGGTCAGAGGCTAGCTTCTCATTGGATAGAAAGCGCTTGCTGTACTCGCTTGCTGTACTGCTTACCGGGGCGCCCGGCGCCCATGAAGGGGACTGACGTGACACGCAAGACGGTGCGTATCGCCATGAACGGCGTCACCGGGCGCATGGGCTACCGCCAGCATCTCGTCCGGTCGATTCTCGCCCTGCGCGAACAGGGCGGCCTCGACCTCGGTGACGGCACCGTGCTGTGGCCGGAACCGGTCCTGATCGGCCGCCGTGAACACGCCCTGCGGGAGATCGCCGAACGGCACGGCCTGGAGCACGTCTCCACGGACGTGGACGCGGTCCTCGCCGACCCGGACGTGGACATCTACTTCGACTCCCAGGTCACCTCCGCCCGCGAGGAGTCGATCAGGAAGGCGATCGCCGCGGGCAAGCACGTCTACACCGAGAAGCCCACCGCCACCGGCCTCGACGGCGCCCTCGAACTCGCCCGGCTCGCGAACGCCGCCGGCATCAAGCACGGCGTCGTCCAGGACAAGATCTTCCTGCCGGGCCTGCTGAAGCTGAAGCGGCTCATCGACGGCGGCTTCTTCGGCCGGATCCTGTCCATCCGCGGCGAGTTCGGCTACTGGGTGTTCGAGGGCGACTGGCAGCCGGCCCAGCGCCCCTCCTGGAACTACCGTGCCGAGGACGGCGGCGGCATCGTCGTCGACATGTTCCCGCACTGGGAGTACGTGCTCCACGAGCTGTTCGGCCGCGTGAAGTCCGTCCAGGCCCTCACCGCCACCCACATCCCGCAGCGCTGGGACGAGAACGGCAAGCCCTACGACGCCACCGCCGACGACGCCGCCTACGGCATCTTCGAGCTCGAGGGCGGCGCCATCGCCCAGATCAACTCCTCCTGGGCCGTCCGCGTCAACCGCGACGAGCTGGTGGAGTTCCAGGTGGACGGCACGGAGGGGTCGGCCGTCGCGGGCCTGCGCAACTGCCGCGCCCAGCACCGCTCCGCCACCCCCAAGCCGGTCTGGAACCCCGACATCCCCGCCACCGAGGTCTTCCGCGACCAGTGGCAGGAGGTCCCGGACAACGCCGAGTTCGACAACGGCTTCAAGGCCCAGTGGGAGCTGTTCCTCAAGCACGTCTACGCCGACGCCCCCTACCAGTGGGACCTCCTCGCCGGCGCCCGTGGCGTCCAGCTCGCGGAGCTGGGTCTGAAGTCGTCGGCCGAGGGCCGCCGTATCGACGTACCGGAGATCGCGCTGTGACCATCCGACTGCCTGGCGCCGGTGGTGCGCTGAGGACGTACGAGCCCCGCACCGAGCCGCTCGCCCTCACCCCCGGCACCCCCTTCACCTCCCGTACGGTCTTCTCGGCGGCGCACGTGGTCGCCGACCCGTACGCCGACGTGTCCCCCGACTCGGCCGCCGCCGTCGACTGGGACGCCACCCTCGCCTTCCGCCGCCACCTGTGGTCGCACGGGCTCGGCGTCGCCGAGGCGATGGACACCGCCCAGCGCGGGATGGGCCTCGACTGGGCGGGCGCCGCCGAGCTGATCCGCCGGTCCGCCGCGGAGGCCCGGAGCGTGGGCGGCCGGATCGCCTGTGGGGTCGGCACCGACCAGATCACCGGCGGGTCTCTCGTGGAGATCCGCGCGGCGTACGAGGAGCAGCTCGCCCTCGTCGAGGAGTCCGGCGCGCAGGCGATCCTGATGGCCTCCCGCGCCCTCGCGGCCGCCGCACAGGGCCCCGAGGACTACCTGGAGGTCTACGGCCACCTGCTGCGTCAGTCCGCCGAACCGGTCGTCCTGCACTGGCTCGGCCCCATGTTCGACCCGGCACTGGAGGGCTACTGGGGCTCCTCCGACCTGGACGCCGCCACCGACACCTTCCTGGAAGTCATCGCCGCCCACCCGGACAAGGTCGACGGCATCAAGGTCTCCCTCCTGGACGCCCAGCGCGAGATCGACCTGCGCCGCCGCCTCCCGCAGGGCGTGCGCTGCTACACCGGCGACGACTTCAACTACCCCGAGCTGATCGCGGGCGACGCGAAGGGCTTCAGCCACGCCCTGCTCGGCATCTTCGACCCGCTGGGCCCGCTGGCCGCCGAGGCGGTACGGGTGCTGGACACCGGGGACACGGCAGGCTTCCGCGCCCTCCTCGACCCCACGGTGGAGCTGTCCCGCCACCTCTTCCAGACCCCGACCCGCTTCTACAAGACCGGTGTCGTCTTCCTGGCCTGGCTCGCGGGCCACCAGGCGCACTTCACGATGGTCGGCGGCCTCCAGTCGGCCCGCTCCCTCCCGCACTTCGCCCGCGCCTACGAACTCGCCGACGGACTGGGTCTGTTCCCGGACCCGAAGCTCGCCGAGGAGCGGATGAAGAACCTGCTGTCGCTGTACGGGGTGAACCAGTGAGCACGACGAACGGCCTCGAGCGCTTCTCCGTCAACCAGATGACGGTCAAGCAGCTGTCGCTGCCCGAACTCGCCGACGCCTGCCGCGACCTGGGCGTCACGAACGTCGGCCTGTGGCGCGAGCCGGTGCAGACGTACGGCCTGGAGGCGACGGCCAAACTGGTCCGCGACGCGGGCCTCACCGTCACGACCCTGTGCCGGGGCGGCTTCCTCACGGCGATCGACCCCGAGGAGCGGGCAGCAGCCCTGGCCGACAACCGCCGCGCCGTCGACGAGGCCGCGGCCCTCGGCACCGAGGTACTGGTCCTGGTCTCCGGGGGCCTGCCCGCCGGCTCCAAGGACCTGCACGGCGCCCGCGAGCGCATCGCGGACGCCCTCGCCGAACTGGGCCCGTACGCCGAGGACCACGGGGTGAAGCTGGCCATCGAGCCCCTCCACCCCATGTACGCCTCCGACCGCTGCGTGGTCTCCACCCTCACCCAGGCCCTCGACCTCGCGGAACGCTTCCCCGCCCACCAGGTCGGCGTCACCGTCGACACGTACCACATCTGGTGGGACGACCAGGCCCCCGCCCAGATCGCCCGGGCGGGCGCGGGCGGCCGCATCCACACCTTCCAGCTCGCCGACTGGACCACCCCCCTGCCCGAGGGCGTGCTCAACGGACGCGGCCAGATCGGGGACGGCGCGATCGACATGCGGGAGTGGAAGGCGTACGTGGAGGCGGCCGGCTACACCGGGCCCATCGAAGTGGAGCTGTTCAACGACGAGTTGTGGGCGCGGGACGGCCGGGAAGTACTGGCCGAGACCGCGGCGCGGTTCGTGGAGCACGTCGTCGCCTGAAAAAAATCCGGAATCCCGTGCAACCCTTCCACCGCCCGGCGGGTCGTACTTGGTGTCAGGGCTTCTGGTGGGGGATCCGGGGGGATCGCGGAGGTTCTGACACGGAGGGGAAACGCCGAGGGGCCCGGTCGACGAGACCGGGCCCCTCGAAGCTTCTGGTACCTCGCTTCTGGTACCTCGCTTCTGGTACCTCCGTCAGAAGAACACCCCGCACCGCAGCAGCACGTTCGCGTACGGCCGGGCCTCTCCCGTGCGTACGACCAGACGCGCCCCCGCCGACAGTTCCTTCAGCCGCTCGTGCGGGACCAGGGCCAGCTCGGGGAAGTGCCCGTCCAGCAGGGACGCGGCCGCGGGATTGGCCTCCCGTACCTCCGTGGCCGCCGTGGCGCCCTCCACGACCAGCTCGGCCAGCAGGCCGTCCAGCACCTCGGCGAAGGACGGCACACCGGTGCGGAAGGCGAGGTCCACGACCCGGGGGCCCACGGGTATCGGCATGCCCGCGTCGCACACGAGCACGCCGTGCCCATGCCCCAGCTCGGCGAGCGCCCCGGCGAGGTGACGGTTGAGGATGCCTGCCTTCTTCACGGGGCCTCGACCTCCTCCGCCGTCGGGAACGACTCCTGTGCGCCCCGCTTCGTCACGGCGGCCGCCCCGACCCGGGCCGCGTAGGCCGCCGCCTGGGCGAGAGAGGACCCCGACCCCAGCCGCCAGGCCAGCGCCGCGGTGAACGCGTCGCCGGCCCCCGTGGTGTCCACGGCGTCCACCTTCACTGCCGGGACCGGCGTCACGCCCTCCGCCGAAGCCACCAGCGCGCCCTCCGCGCCCAGCGTGATCACCACCGACCGCGGGCCCTTGGCGAGCAGTATCCGGGCCCAGTCCTCCGGACGGTCCCCCGCAGAGGTGTCGCCCAGGATCACCCTCGCCTCGTGCTCGTTCACGATCAGCGGATCGCAGGCCGCCAGCACCTCGGGCGGGAGCGGGCGCGGCGGGGAGGGGTTGAGGACGAAGCGGCTGCCCGCGGGCAGGTTCCGTACGACCTCCACGACCGTCTCCAGCGGGATCTCCAGCTGCGCCGAGACCACCCGGGAGGCGTGGAAGAGGCTGCTCGCGGCCCGTACGTCCGCGGGCGTCAGACGGCCGTTGGCACCCGGCGAGACCACGATGCTGTTGTCCCCGGACGGGTCCACCGCGATCAGCGCGACCCCGGTGGGCGCGCCGCCGACCAGCACGCCCACCGTGTCCACCCCGGCCGCCCGCTGCGAGTCGAGCAGCAGCCGGCCGTGCGCGTCGTCGCCGACCCGGGCCAGCAGGGCCGTACGGGCCCCGAGCCGGGCGGCCGCGACCGCCTGGTTGGCGCCCTTGCCGCCCGGGTGGACGGCCAGATCGCCGCCGAGCACCGTCTCGCCGGCGCCGGGGCGCCGCTCAACGTCGATCACCAGGTCGGCGTTGGCCGATCCCACGACCAGGAGGTCGTAGTCGTACATGAAATGAGCTCCCTGAGAGATGACTTGGGGCGGGCGGCAGCCGACCTCAGCCGCTGAACCCGGCCACGTTCTCCTTCGTGACCACCTTTACCGGCACCTTCACCGTCGCCGCCACCTTCTTGCCCTGGACGGCGCGCAGCGCGTTGTCCACCGCGATCTTCCCGAGCTGGCTGGGCTGCTGCGCCACGGACGCGTACAACGTGCCGTTCTTCACAGCGGTCAGGCCGTCCGGGGTTCCGTCGAAGCCGACGACCTGGACCGACTTGCCGGCCTTGGAACCCAGCGCCTTCACGGCACCGAGGGCCATCTCGTCGTTGGCGGCGATGACGCCCTGGACGTCCGGGTGGGCCTGGAGCAGGTTCGACATCACGTCGAGCCCCTTGGTGCGGTCGAAGTCGGCGGGCTGCTGGGCCATCACCTGGATGCCCGGGTAGGCCTTCAGCCCCTTGGCGAATCCTTCCGCCCGCTCCCGGGCGGCGGAGGTGCCCGCCTGGCCCTGAAGAATCACGATCTTGCCCTTGCCGCCGAGCTTCTCGGCGATCGTCCGGCCGGCGAGCTCACCGCCGGCGACGTTGTCGGAGGCCACCAGGGCGTCCACCGAGGCCTTGTTGACGCCCCGGTCGACCGCGATGACCGGGATCTTCGCCTCGTCGGCGGCCTTCACGGAGTTGCCCGCGGCGTCCGAGTCCACCGGGTTGACGATGATCGCGCCCAGGCTCGAACTGGTGAAGTTCTGCAACTGGTTGGCCTGCTGGGAGGCGTCGTTCTGGGCGTCCGTGACGGTCAGGTCCACGCCCAGCCTCTTCGCCTCGGCCTGCGCGCCCGCCCGGATCTGCACGAAGAAGGGGTTGTTGAGGGTGGACAGGGACAGGCCCATCTTCGGGCTGGTCGTCGCCGAGGAGCCGTTGTGCAGGAAGGAGGTCGCGCCGACCAGCGCGACGGTCACGACCGCCGCGAGGGCGTACGTCCCCGCCTGCTTGCCCTTGTCACCGCCCGTGCCCGCGGCCACCGGGGTCGCCCCGGCCTTGCGCCGCAGCGTGTCCAGCAGCACCGCCAGCGCGATGACGACACCGATGACGACCTGCTGCCAGAAAGCGGAGACGTTGAGCAGGTTCAGCCCGTTGCGCAGCACAGCCAGGATCAGCGCGCCGATCAGGGTCCCGGAAGCCTTGCCCGTACCGCCCGCCAGCGAGGCCCCGCCGATGACGACCGCGGCGATCGCGTCCAGCTCGTAGCCGTCGGCGGCCTGTGGCTGCGCGGAGGAGAGACGGGCGGCGAGCACGACACCGGCGACCGCCGCGAACAGACCGGAGAAGGCGTAGATCGCGAGCTTCTGCTTCTTGACGCGCAGGCCGGAGAGACGGGCGGCCTCCTCGTTGCCGCCGATCGCGTACATGGAGCGGCCGATGTACGTCCGGCCGAGCACGAAGGCCGCGATCAGGCCCATGACCACCATGACCAGCACCGGCACGGGCAGCCAGCCGCCGAGCGTGTCACCGAGGTGGGAGACCGAGTCCGGGAAGGGGATCGGGGAGCCCTCGGAGATCACCAGCGACAGACCGCGGGCCACCGACAGCATGGCCAGGGTCGCGATGAACGGCGGCAGCTTCCCGTAAGCGATCAGGAAACCGTTCACGAGACCGGCGGCCATACCGGTGGCGACGGACAGCACGACCGCCAGGAACACCGGCACGCCGTGCGAAGTCGCGCTCCAGGCGAGGACGGTGGCCGACAGCGCCGCCACCGACCCGACCGACAGGTCGATCCCCGCCGAGACGATCACGAAGGTCACACCGAAGGCGAGGACGGCGGTCACGGCCGCCTGCACACCCACGTTCAGCAGGTTGTCGGTGGTCAGGAAGTCCCCGGAGAGCGCCGACAGGGCGATGAGCAGGACGATCAGCGCGGTGAGCGCGCCGTTGTCGAGAAGCAGCCGGCGCAGGCCGCTCGTGGCGCCACCGGCGCCCGTTGTGCTCTTGAGCGTGTCAGTGGCCACGGCTGGCCTCCGTTTCGGTGGTGGGGTTGGCGGTGGAACCGACGGGGGTGGGATTGCTGACGGCAGACGGACTGCTGACGGCGAGCGCCATCACGGCGTCCTGGGAGGCCTCCTCGGCCGCGAGTTCGCCCGCGATCCGGCCCTGGGCCATCACCAGCACCCGGTCGCTCATACCGAGGACCTCGGGCAGGTCGCTGGAGATCATCAGCACGGCGGCACCGGCGGCCGTCAGCTCATTGATCAGCTGGTAGATCTCGACCTTGGCGCCGACATCGATGCCGCGCGTCGGCTCGTCGAGGATCAGCACCTTGGTGTTCGCGAGCAGCCACTTGCCGATGACGACCTTCTGCTGGTTGCCGCCGGACAAGGTCCGCACGTGCTGCTCGAGTCCGGCCATCCGCACCCCCAGCTGCCCGGCGATCCGCTCGGCCGCCGCGTGCTGCGCCTTGCGGTCGACCAGCCCGGCCCGGGTCGCGGCCCGCATGGTGACCAGGCCGAGGTTCTCCGCCACGGAGGCGTCGAGCACCAGGCCCTGGCCCTTGCGGTCCTCGGGTACGAGTCCGATCCCGGCGGCCATGGCGGCGCCCACGTCGTGCCGGCGCAGTCCGGCCCCCGCGACCTTCACGGAGCCCCGGTCGTACGGGTCGGCGCCGAACACGGCCCGCACGACCTCCGTACGGCCCGCGCCGACCAGCCCCGCGATGCCGACGACCTCACCGGCGCGCACCTCGAAGCTCACGTCGTGGAAGACACCGTCCCGCGTCAGCCCTTCGACGGCGAGCAACGCGGCATCCTGCTCGCCCTGCTCGCTCTGCTCGTCCTGCTCCGGCCGTTGACGCGGATACTGCTGCTCGATGGACCGCCCCACCATGAGTCGTACGAGCTCGTCCTCGGGCGTCTCGGCCGGGACCTGCCCGACGGACCTGCCGTCCCGGATGACGGTGACCCGGTCGCCGAGCGCGGCGATCTCCTCCAGGTGATGGGTGATGAAGACGATCCCGACCCCGTCCTCACGCAGCCTGCGCACGATGGCGAAGAGCTTCTCGACCTCCTCGGAGGTGAGCACGGCGGTCGGCTCGTCCATGATGAGCACGCGCGCGTCCAGGCTGAGGGCCTTGGCGATCTCGACCATCTGGAGGCGGGCGATGCCGAGTTCACGCACACGCGCGCGTGGCGACACGTTCACGCCCACACGCGCGAGCAGGACCTCGGCATCGGCCTCCATCCTCTTCCGGTCGATGACCCCCAGGCGGCGCGGCTGCCGGCCGAGGAAGATGTTCTCGGCGACCGTCAGATCGGGTACGAGGTTGAACTCCTGGTAGATGGTGGCGATCCCGAGGCGCTCGGAGTCCTGCGCACCGTGGATGCGCACCTCCTCGTCGCCGACCAGGATCCGCCCGGCATCGGGGGTGTAGGCACCGGAGAGCATCTTGATGAGGGTGCTCTTGCCCGCGCCGTTCTCACCGAGCAGCACGTGCACCTCGCCCCGGCGCAGATCGAAGTCGACGCCGTCCAGCGCGACCACGCCCGGGAAGGTCTTCCGTATGCCCTCGATGCGCAGCAACTCGTCCGGGTTGCTCACGACGTGCTCCTTTGCACTGGGGAGGGGGACTGGGGGGATTGGGGGGATTGGGGGGATTGGGGAGATGGGGGTTCGGCTGGTGAAGGGGCCTCGCCGCACGAGCGGCGTACGACGAGCCGGGCGGCGAAGGTGGCGGACGCGGGGGGACGTCCCTCGATGCGGTCGACCAGGGCCCGTACGGCGGCCCGGCCCAGCTCGCCCGTCGGCTGGGCGATCGCGGTGACCGGCGGATCGGTGTGCACGAACCACGGGATGTCGTCGAACGCGGCCAGCGCGATGTCCTCCGGCACGCGCAGCCCGCGCGCGCGGATCGCGTCCAGTGCGCCCAGGGCCATCAGGTTGTCGGCGGCGAACACGACCTCCGGCGGCTCCGGAAGATCCAGGAACCCCTCGGTGACCCGCCGCCCGCTCTCGGCCTGGAAGTCGCCCTGGCCTATCCAGGCGTCCGGGAGGGGAAGCCCGTACTCGGCCATGGCGGCCCTGAAGGCCTCGACGCGCTCACTGCCGGTGGTGGTGGCCGCGGGCCCCGCGATGATGGCGAGCCTGCGATGCCCCAGCCGGTGCAGATGCGCGACGAGATCGCGGATGGCCGCCTGCCCGTCGGCCCGTACGACGGGCACGTCCACGCCCGGGATCCACCGGTCCACGAAGACCATCGGCGTCCCCCCGCGCGCGGCGTCCAGCATCAGCGGGGAGCCGCCGTCGGTGGGGGAGACGAGGAGACCGTCGATACGCCGGTCGAGGAGCGTCCGTACGTGATGGTCCTGGAGCTCCGGCCGCTCGT
This sequence comes from Streptomyces sp. NPDC020299, assembly GCF_044387825.1. NCBI lineage: Bacteria > Bacillati > Actinomycetota > Actinomycetes > Kitasatosporales > Streptomycetaceae > Streptomyces > Streptomyces sp. NPDC020299. Next base: position 3,679 of record NZ_JBIRWL010000012.1, on the reverse strand, counting down.
CGGCGTTGCCGATGATGACGCTGTAGCCGAGCGCGCGGGCCTCCTCCTCGACGGAGCGGGCCAGCTCGGTGAAGTACGGGTTCATCACGTCGCTGATGACCAGGCCGAGGGTGCGGGTCTGGTCGGTGCGCAGCGAACGGGCGACGGCGTTCGGGCGGTAGCCCAGCGTCTCGACGGCGGCCAGCACGCGCGTGCGTGCGTCGTCGCTGACCGACGGGTGGTCGTTCAGCACCCGCGACACCGTGGCGACGGACACGCCCGCCTCGGCCGCGACGTCCTTGATGCTCGCCATCGCCGGCTCCACCTCCTTGTGGAATCGTTTACATCCGCGTTGTACGGAGGATTGGAATCGATTACACGGGGCGGAGGCAAGGGGGAGGGGGTGGCCGAAATCCAATCGTGACCGGGGTGGGGGAGGGGTGGGTGCGGTTGCCGCCGGTCGGGTGGTGACCGTGGGGGCCGCCCGCTTCTTGGCATTGTCGGGATTCCGCGATCCGAGTAAAGGGCGCTGCGTTCCGCTGCGCTGCACTCCGCGTCGCCTGCGGCGATGGCCCTTCGGGCCCCCCTTGACTCGGCTCGCGGAATCCCGGGTGAGAAGCGAGCGAGCGGCCCGGAAAGGCGGTGGCCGGGGCGGGTGGGGCCCTTGGGTGGGCTGGGCTGCGGGGCGGGGTTGGGGGCGTGGGGCCCTTGCGTCGGCTGGGGTGCGGGCCGGGGTTGGGGGCGCGGTCGCGCCTCGCCTGCACGCCGGGTGGGATCGGCGGCGATCGGTGAGTGGGGGCTTGGGGTGCGCGCTGAGTGGGTGGCGGCGCGCTGGGGCGGCTTGGCGGTTTGCGGTGGTGGGGGGGGGCTTGGGGTGCGCGGTCGGCGAGTGGCGGCGCGCAGGGGTGGCTTGGCGACTTGCGGCCGGTGAGCTGGGGGCGCGCAGGGGTGGCTTGGCGGTTTGACGGCTTGCGGTGGGTGGGCGGTGGTGGAGGTGGCGGGCGTTGGGCGGGTGACGGCAGGCCTAGTGGCAATCCACGGTCCCCGCCTACGGTGCCAGGCCCGGGCCTGCGCCTTTGGCCACCCCGGCCCAGGCGGTGGCTTCCCGCGCCCGGTGGCGTCCCACGCCTGGCGGCGAGCCGCGCCCGTTCGCGCTCGGCCCTAGGTCCCCGCGACCCACAGACCACCGTCGGCGCCCCACTTGCGTCACACCGACCTCACCAGTCGCAGCCGCCCACCAAGTGGAAGATATGTGTCACCGGTGGAGGATGAAACCGCAGGTCGCAGCGCCTGGGCGTGACACATTTCTGCCACTCGTGGCCGCCATCCCACCCGCTTGCCCCTTTCGCCCAAATATGGGAGAAGGTCGTCGGCCGGGAAGCCGACAAGCTGGCCGACCGCTACGCCGCCCCGCCCCCTCGGTGCCGCACTGGAGTCACAAGGGCCTCGCCGGCCATCACCGGCCACAGCCGACCGGTGAGTGGCAGATGCGTCCCAGAGGCAGACGGCAAGGCAGCAGATTTCTGGCCGGGGTCTTGGTGGCGTGTGGAACGTATCTGCCAATCGCAGCCCTCACCCCGTCTCCTCCCCCGCTTGGTCTGCGACCGGGTGCGGTGGGAGGTGCCGGTGCCTACCCGTCACCCCGCCGCACCGAATCCTCACCGTCATCGTCATCCTCCGGACGAAAGCCGCCCTCTGCCGGGCGCACCCACCGCCCCGTCAAGTCACCAAGCTGGCCGGCGAGTCGCTCCCTCCGATGGCGGCCCGCTCCCCGACTCACCGCCGCCCGCCGAGGCGGCCGGGCCCCCGATTCACCTCATGCCGCCGCCCCCATCCGGTGTGCCGTCGCTAGTCTGACGCGCACCCTGGACCTTCCCTCCCCGCTCGCCGCGAAGTCGTCGGTTGTGCCACCACCCGCCGACCGCGCACCCAGACCCCACCTGTCGGCGGCGGCCCCGCCGCTCGCCCACCACCGCAAGCCGCCAAACCGTCCCGGCGTGCCGCCACCCGTCCAGCGCGCACCCCAAACCCCCACTCACCGATCGCCGCCGATCCCACCCGGCGTGCAGGCGAGGCGCGACCGCGTCCCGCCACCCCGTCCCGTGCCCCAGCCCTCACCGCCGGCGGTGGCCACGCCCACCCGCCCACCACCGCAAGCCGCCAAGCCAGCCCGGCGTGCCGCCACCCGTCCAGCGCGCACCCCAGCCCTTCACTCACCGATCGCCGCCGATCCCACCCGGCGTGCAGGCGAGGCGCGACCGCGCCCCCAACCCGGCCGGCACCCCGACCCACGCAAGGGAACACGCCCCCCCAACTCCGCCCCGCAGCCCAACCGACGGCGGGGCCCCACCCGCCCCGGCCACCGCCTTTCCGGGCCGCTCGCTCGCTTCTCACCCGGGATTCCGCGAGCCGAGTCAAGGGTGGCCCGAAGGGCCATCGCCGCAGGCGACGCGGAGTGCAGCGCAGCGGAACGCAGCGCCCTTTACTCGGATCGCGGAATCCCGACAATGCCAAGAAGCGGGCGGCCCCCACGGTCACTCCATACAGGCGCTCACCTCGCCCGCTACGCCGCCCCCAACTCGCACCACACATACTTCCCCCGCTTCCCGAACCTGGCCGACGGCCGCCAGCCCCAGTACTCCGCGCATGCCATGACCAGGCCCAGCCCTCGTCCCTCCTCCAGGTCCGCCCCTTGGTCGAGCGGTCGTGGTGGGTCCGGCGGTGCCGGGTCCGTGTCCCACGCCCCGATCCAGACCGTCCCCTCCGGGGAGCGGCGGACCCTCAGCGTGGTCGGCCCCTTCGTGTGGCGTACGGCGTTGGAGACCAGCTCCGTCGCGAGGAGTTCCGCTGTGTCCGCTAGCCCGATCAGCCCGTGCATCGTCAGGATCAGGCGCAGGGTGCGTCGGCAGATGGTGACGGCTCGGAGGTCGTTCGGGATGTGGAGGGATGAGGGACAACGGACGGCACTTGCGGTCAGCAGCGAGATGAATCTTGCTCGTCAGTCCACCGCGAGATCTGCCGAGCAGGGCTTGGCTCAGGCGGAGCTTGCGCCGTCGCCTGATGTGCCGCCGCTCTTTCTGACCGGGGTCGTCACTGCCGTGCTGTCCGTTCTGTTCTGGCGGGCCGCCCCCTTTTGTCGGGCCCGCTCCTGCTCGATGGCGGCCTCTTCAAGGGCCTCCATAACCTCCTTGCCGATGCGCATCCCGGCTGCGTCGTGGTGGGCGCGGGCAGTGGTTGAGTCCAGGCTGACCAGGGACAAGTCCGTCTGTCCCTGGCGGGCGGCCTCGGCGATCAGGCCTTCGAGCAGTGCGGTGAAGACGCCGTCGTCCCTCCACACCCGGAAGCGGCCGTAGACAGTCGGCCACGGGCCGAACTCGCCGGGCATCTCCCGCCACTGGCTGCTGGTGCGGAACCGCCAGATCACCCCCTCGAACTGATCCCGCAGCCGCTCGGGGTACGGCCCGTACTCGCCTATCGGCAGGAACGGCTCGATCAACTTCCACTGCTCGTCAGTGAGTTGCCTGCGTGTCACGATCGTCTTCCTACCGGATCCCCCTTCCCGAGGGACCCGGATCGGCAAGATTGATCACGACATCACACAGGCCCTAGTACTCCAGCAGGATTTCGCTGTCTGACCTGGTCTTTCGCCGGGTGGCGGGAGTGTAGCGGGACTTCGGCCGTGCGGGGGCGGTCTCACGGA
>NZ_JBIRWL010000011.1:299837-340514 GCF_044387825.1 Streptomyces sp. NPDC020299 | reverse complement strand
TGGTGCAGGTTCTCCAGGGAGAGCTTCGCGTCCTTGAGGAAGATCTGCCGGTCCGCCCAGTACCGCACACGCGTGCCGGTGCGCGACTTGGGGATTTTGGTGGTCCGGTGCAGTCCCTGGGCGGGGGTGAAGGGGGCGTCGGGTCCAGGGCCGGTGTAGGTGCCGGGTGTGCCGCGGCGGAAGCTGATGACGTGAGTGCGGCCGTGGCGGTCGACCTCGATGTCCAGCCGGGCGGACAGCGCGTTGACCACGGAGGCGCCGACGCCATGCAGGCCACCGGAGGCGGCGTAGGAGCCGCCGCCGAATTTTCCACCGGCGTGGAGTTTGGTGTAGGCGATCTCGACTCCGGACAGGCCGGTGCGGAGTTCGGTGTCCACGGGGATGCCGCGGCCGTTGTCGGTGACTTCCACGGAGCCGTCGTCGTGGAGGATGACCTCGATGTGGTCGCAGGCGCCGGCCAGGGCCTCGTCCACGGAGTTGTCGATGATCTCCCACAGGCAGTGCATCAGACCGCGGCTGTCGCTGGATCCGATGTACATGCCCGGGCGCTTGCGCACGGCTTCGAGCCCTTCGAGCACCATCAGGTGCCGTGCGGTGTAGTCGGAGCCGTCCTGGGGGCGGCTGCCGACGGCCGGGGCGGGGAATGTACTCACGCAGTGCTCTCCTGAGTAACAGAGTGGCGGTGGGGCTTTGGGTCACGCTCCGAGAGGGGCGGGAGCAGTGCCCAGGGTCAGATGTCGGGGAAGCGGACGTCCTTGGCGTGTCGCCGTCCGCCCAGAACGTCAGCGAGGTGCCCGTCCGGGAGGTGGCCTCGTGGCGGGCCGGTGGGGCGGTGGGAGCGCCGTCCCCGTAGTCCTGCGTCCACCGGTGGCCGTCGGTCCAGATCAGACCGCCGGAGACCGCGTACCCGCCGCCCCCGAACTTCCCGCCCGCGTGCGGCACGGTCAGCACCACCCCGACGGCCGGCCGCTTCTCCACCGGGTGCGTCCCCACCGGGATGCCGCGGCCGTTGTCCGCCACCCGCACCCCGCCGTCGGTGATGGAGCCCCCGCTCCCCCGTGGAGCCGATGTACATCCCGGGCTGCTGGGATCCGCGGGTGTCGGTGGCGGTGCGAGTGTCGCAAGTAGTCACAGACGCTCTCTTTCGGGCATGGCAGACCCCGCTCCCGCCCCACGGTGCGGAGCGGCCAGACGACCGGGGGAGACACGGCACGGCAGCCCGAACAGGACCCCAAGGCACACGGACCTCGGGACGTCGCCGACCGAGACGCTGCCGAGCGTACCGGAGTCACCCCTTGCCGGCGGGATGAGAACACCCCTGTACGCCGCTGTGCGAGCCCCGCACCACCTAATCCGATCCCCTCTGCCTTGACCCGGCGAAAATGCGACAGGGGGTCACTCGGGGGGTTTCTCGGTGCCTTGTCACGTAGCACCACGGGCACTATTTCCGGCGTAACCCTCCGCGGGTCGCCAGTCGCGCTGCGTCAGGCCGCCGGCCCTTCCGCACACCCGTGTCGGACACCATCGTCCCCATGACCCGCTGCCGCGGCGTGCCGGCCCTTGGGTCGGCACGCCGCGGACCGTCATTGACTCGTCAGCGCCGTGAGTGCCTGACAGGCCGCATAGCTGGGCAACAGGCCCCGGTCCCGGGCTTCTTCGGCGAGCAGGAGCGCGTCCTGGTCACGGGCGGAGAGCAGCGGGGTCCCGGCGGGCCAGTTGATGGCCAATTCGGGATCGAGCGGGTGCACACCGTGCTCGGATGCCGGGTTGCACCCGTAAGTCGGCGAGCCGACCCGCAGGTCCACCACCACATCGAACACCGCGCCGCGCACGGCGTGCTGCGTGGGGGTGATCTCCCAGGCACCCTCCATGCCGAGCGGGCGAAGTTTCACGACGACTTCAACTCCGGCAACTCCTGATCGGCGAGCAGGTCGAGGAGATACCGGCCGTAGCCGCTCTTGAGCAGCGGGCGGCTGAGTTCCCGCAGCTGGTCGTTCCCGATGAGGCCGCAGCGCCAGGCGACCTCTTCCACGCAGCCGACCTTGAGGCCCTGCCGTTCTTCCACCACACGCACGTACTCCGATGCCTGGACCAAGGAGGTGAACGTTCCCGTGTCCAGCCAGGCGGCCCCCCGGTCGAGCGCGGTAACCCTCAACTGGCCCCACTTCAGATAGGTTTCGTTGACGGCGGTGATCTCCAGTTCGCCACGCCGACTCGGCATCAAGTCGCGAGCGACCTCCACCACCCGGTTGTCGTAGAAGTACAACCCCGGCACGGCGTACCGCGACTTGGGACTGGCCGGCTTCTCCTCTATGGAGACGGCCGTACCGGCCTCGTCGAACTCCACTACCGCGTAGGCCGTGGGGTCGGCTACAACGTAGGCGAAGATCCGTCCCCCGGCGGGATCGCTGTACTGACGCAGCCTGGCTCCCAGGCCCGCGCCATGGAAGATGTTGTCCCCGAGGACCAAGGCCACCGACTGGTCGCCGATGAACTCGGCACCCAGGACAAACGCCTGCGCGATACCCTCGGGCTTCTCTTGGACGGCGTACTCAAGACACAGGCCCAGTTGCGAGCCGTCGCCGAGGAGGTGACGGAACTGGCGCTGGTCCTCGGGGCGCGTGATCACCAGGATCTCCCGTATGCCGGCCATCATCAGCGTGGTCAGCGGGTAGTAGATCATCGGCTTGTCGAAGACCGGTATCAACTGCTTGGAAACAGCCCGGGTGACCGGCCACAGCCTGGAGCCGGTACCGCCCGCAAGAAGGATTCCCCTCAACCAGCCACCTCATCAGCAACCTGACAACGCCTGATCATCGTTGGTGCACCCTTCGATGTCACCACGCCGACTCCGCAGATATCACGCGCGGTTCGGGTATGGGAACAATGAAACGGCCGCCCTTTTCCAGGAACGACTTCTCCTTGTTGATGATCTCCGGCGCGTAGTTCCAGGCCAACAGCAGGTAGTAGTCCGGCACATGGTCGCTTGCTTGTTCCGGCGACCAGATCGGAACTCTGGAGCCCGGTAGGAGTTTTCCCTGCTTCAGAGCTGTTGTGTCGCTGCAGAACCGGATCTCCTGATGCCCCAGCCCGCATGCGGCCAGCAGTGCGCTGCCTTTGGTCGGTGCGCCGTATCCAGCCACTGTCTTGCCCTCTGCCACCAAGCCGCGCACCAGTTCCCGGATCTGCGCGCGCACCCGTTCCGTACGCTCGGCGAATTTCTGGTACGTACTCTCCTCTGCGATGCCCTGCCTTCGTTCTTCCGCGAGCATCTCGGCAACGGCGGGCCGCACCTCATGGCCGGCGGTGGCCGGCGCGGCGAAGACCACGATCGAACCGCCGTGCACATCGGCTGTCTGTACGTCCACGACGCGAAGCCCGTGGGCCTCGAACAGCCTGCACAGCGCGCCGAGCGAAAAGTAGGAAAGATGTTCGTGAAAGATGGTGTCGAACTGATTGTTTGCGAGCAGTTCCACCAGATAGGGAACTTCCACGAAGAACAGGCCATCGGGCGCCAGCAGGGCGGAGACTCCGTTCAGGACTTCGTGGATGTCGTTGATGTGGGCGAAACACTGGCGACCGAACACCAGTCGCGCCGGACCATGTTCGGTCGCGATCTCCTGGCCGACTTCGGTGGTGAAGCCGGCAGGAATCGTTCTGACGTCGCGGTCATTGGCGATGTCGGCGAGATTGCGCGCGGGATCAACGCCAACCACCCGCATGCCGGCCTGCTGGAACAGCTCCAGGTGAGCACCGGTGTTACTGCCGAACTCCACGACGAGATCCCTGTCGGTCAGGCCGACCCAGCGGATACACAGTTCGACGAGCTGTCGCATGTGCTGGATGATCGAGCCTGCGTCCGAGGCGACGTAACGGTAGTGCCCGAAAAGGACATCGGGTTCGATGACATGTCGCAGTGTCATCAGCCAGCATTTCCGGCACACGCCGACATCCAGCGGGAACAGAGTCTCATCCCCTGGGTCGTCTTCCGCGCCGAGCAGGTTTCCGGCCAATGGCGTCGATCCGAACGAGACCACATCAAGCCAGTCGTTGTGCCCGCACACCCGGCACTCGTTGATGGGACGCACGATGTCCTGCATCTCTTCCTCCCCCTCACGGGAATGTCCGACGAGTTGTGGACGCGGTGGGAGACCAGTGACGACGTCCACGAGGCGTCCCTCCGCCCGGCTGCGCCGTCATCTGCTGGCGTCGGTTGGTGAACCCGTCGCTTTGTCAGGATTTTTAAGCGGTTCCCACCAACCACGCTGAGTGCGGTACCACTCCACTGTCTCCGCCAGCCCGTCCGCGAACGCGACACGAGGCGAATAGCCGAGTTCCGTACGAATTTTGGTGGTGTCCAGCGAATAGCGGAGATCATGTCCCAGCCTGTCCGGAACATGCCTCACCATGTCCCAGCCGGCACCACAGGCCTTGAGGATGTATTCGGTCAGTTCGAGGTTGGTCAACTCGGTGCCACCGCCAATGTGGTACACCTCCCCGGGCCGACCACCAAGGAGCACGCACTGGATGGCGCGACAGTGATCCGACACGTGCAGCCACTGCCGGCGGTTGTGGCCGTCCCCATACACCGGAACCTGCTGCCCGTCCAGGAGATTGGTCGTGAACAGCGGGATCAGCTTTTCCGGAAACTGGTACGGCCCATAGTTGTTGGTGCATCTGGTGACCACGACGTCGAGCTTCCGGGTCCGGTGCCAGGCCAGCGCCAGCAGGTCTCCTGCCGCCTTGGCTGCCGCGTACGGTGCGTTCGGGGCCACCGGGGATTCCTCGGTCCAGGCGCCCTCGGAAATCGATCCGTACACCTCGTCGGTCGAGACGTGAACGAACCGTCCCAATCGGTGACGGGAAGCCGCTTCCAGCAGCACCTGCGTACCCAGTGCGTTCGTACGGACAAACGAAGCGGCGCCTTCGATCGAGCGATCCACATGTGTCTCAGCAGCGAAGTGCACGAGCGCGTCGTGTCCGGCGACCACGTCGTCCACCAGATCCCGATCACAGATGTCGCCTTGCACGAACCGGTAATTCTGCAGGTCCGCGATCGGTGCCAGGTTGAGCTCGTTGCCGGAGTATGTCAATTTGTCCAGAACGGTGATGTGGGTTCCCGATGAGCCCGGCAGAGCGCCACGCAAGGTAGCCCGGACGAACTCCGAGCCAATGAAGCCGGCACCGCCCGTCACCAGAAGTCGCATCCGCGGAACCCCCTTTCTCTTGCTCGAGGAGGATTACAATTCATCGTCAGCCAGAAGGGAAAACGACTGCTCCAGAGCGGCGGACCAGTGCCGAATCGGCGTCAGCCCGGCCTCGCGCCAGGCGGCATGCCCCAACACCGTGTACCGGGGACGCAGGTCGCCGCCGGCGACCTGGTCGCTGCGCACCGGGCGGATTCGTCCGGGATCCGCACCGAGCAGCCGGAAGATCATCCGGGCGAAGTCGTACCACGTGGTCTCGCCTGAGCTTGTCCCGTGGAACACGCCGGACGCACCGTGCCGAACGAGTGCCACGATCTGTTGTGCCACATCCACAGTCCACGTCGGCTGGCCCCACTGATCGTCCACCACGTCCACCGTCTTGCGCGTCTGCTCCAGCCGGACCATCTTGCGAATGAAGTTCGTGCCATGTCGGCCGTACAGCCAGGCGGTTCTTACGATCGTCCCGTCGTCCGGCAGCAACTCGAGCACAGCCTGCTCGCCGGCCAGCTTTGTCCGGCCGTATGCGTTGATCGGACCGGTGGTCGCACTTTCGGCATAGGGCCGGCAACTCGCGCCGTCGAAAACGTAATCGGTGGAGAGATGGACCAACCGTATCGATCGATCGCCGCATATCGTAGCCAGCTCTCTTACCCCTCTTCCGTTGACAAGAAGGGCATCCGCTTCACCGGCCTCCGCTTCATGAAATCGCGTCCATGCTGCGCAATTGACGACAGTCGTCGGTTGATACCTGGAGACAACGGCTCGGACAGAAAAGGGGTCAGTGATGTCGAGATCCTGCCGAGTGGCAGCAAGCACTGGTTCGTTCAGCGCCTCCAAAACCCCCACCAAATCCCTCCCGAGCATTCCCCCCGCACCAGTTACTAACCACCGATTCACCATGCGAGCTTCCAGCCCCGCCGCCATAGTTGTCAAGGTGAATGAGTCCGTGGGTGGTTATTGATTGAGAAAGTTTCGGTACTCCATAGCGCTCCCGAAACTCGGCCGCCAGGTTTGACCTGCGGCCGGCGCCAGAAACACCGTTCACGGGATGGACCCGGCGTGGCGGGCCGGGAACACCGGTCGTCAGACGGTCCCGGTCCGGGCGACGGTGAGCAGGTTGAGCACGACGGCACGGCGTACGGGATCGGGTAGCGCGAGTGCGGTGGGTACGAGGACCGCAGGGACGGGCGGGACGAGGGCGACAGCGGTGGGGACGTGGTGGAGGAGGTCTGCGGCGAGTAGGGCCCAGCAGTCTCCGGCGGAAACGGGTCCGGTGAGGAGGTCTTGGGCTCGGGTGAGGGTGGGGCCCTTCCGGGGGGTGAACCCGGCCGCCTGGCAGGCAGCGGTGATCAGGTCGTCGGTACCGGGGCTTTCCGCGCGAGCGTATCGGGCCAGAGGGAGTTCAGCGAGGGTCGCGAGGTCGCCGGCGGAGCCGGCGCGTGCAGCGGGGACGGCCAGGAGCAACGGCTCGTCCCAGAGGTGATGAACCCGCACGCCCGGGGTGGCCTGTGGTGCGGCCACGAAGGCGGCGTCGAGATCGTGGTCGGCGACGGCGGCGAGATGACCGGTTGTCGAGGCAGAGGTCGTCACCTGGAGCGTGATGCCGGGGTACGCGCTGCGGACGACCGCGAGTGCGGCATCGACGCGGGGGCCGAGTCCAATGCTGCTACCGATGCGCAGCACGCCTGTGTTACCGGCGGCCAGGTCGGCGGCCGCGGCGGCGGCACGGTCGATGCCGCGTAGCGCGCGGCGTGCGTGGACCAGGAAGGCCTGGCCGTCCGGGGTGAGTCGGACCCGGCGGTGGGACCGGTCGAACAGCGTGAGTCCGAGTTCGCGCTCCAGCCGCGCGACTTGCTTGCTCACCGCGGCTTGAACGATGTGCAGGGTCTCGGCCGCCCGCCCGAAGTGTTCACACTCGGCGACGGCGACGAAGTAGCGCAACTGCCGAACCTCCATCGCTACCGCCCTCCGCACCTCGATCGATTCCTATCGGTGATTGTTCCATGACCATGTTGGTCATTGATCGGCTCTGGTGGGACCGGCTGAAGTGAAGTCGGCGAGTAGACGTCATCAGCCAAGACGGAAGGGCCGGTATGAGAGAGACCGACGTGGCCGAACCGATGCAGGCAGGGCGCTGGGCAGCGTACTCGGTGTGCCTGCTGGCGGGATTCGTGACGCTGCTGGACGTGAGCGTCATCAACGTCGCGGTCCCCTCGATGCAGGCCGGGCTGCACTTGTCGGCCGGGCAGGTGTTGTGGGCGGCGTTCGGCTACACACTGACCTTCGGGGTGGTGCTGGTGCCCGCCGGGGCGCTGGGCGACCAGCTCGGCAGGCGGCGCACGCTGCTGGTCGGGCTGGGCTTGTTCGCGTTCGGCAGCCTGGCCTGTGGGCTGGCGGCCTCCGGGTGGTGGCTCGTGGTCGCCAGGCTGGTGCAGGGCCTCGCCGCAGGGGTGGTGACGCCGCAGGTGGTCGGGCTGATGCAGCAGCTGTTCGCACGGGGTCCGGAACTGGGCAAGGCAGGCGGGGCGTACAGCGGGATGATCGCCGCGACCACGGCCATCGGCCCGCTGGTCGGCGGTCTGCTGGTCCAGGCCGGCGGTCCTGGCGGCGGATGGCGGTGGGTGTTCTTGGTGAACGTGCCCATCGCGGCGCTGTCGCTCCCCTTGGGTTTGCGGTGGCTCCCCCGCGATCGGCAGCAGGTACGAGGAGTTCGACTCGACCTGCTCGGGATAGCACTCCTCGGATCCGGTGTCGCCGCGCTGATCCTGCCGCTGATCGCGGCTGAGCAGCGACAGCCGTCGGTGCCCTGGTACCTGCTCGGGCTGTCGGCCCTGCTGCTGGCGTGTTTCATCGCCTGGGAGCAGCACTGCACGCGCTCCGGCCGGGCACGGCTGGTCAACCTCGCGATGTTGCGCCAGCGCGACTATGCGATAAGCGCGTTCGTCGGCATGGGCTACTTCGCCGGCTTTGTCGGCATCCCGTTCGTGGTGTCGCTGTACTTCCAACAGGGGCTGGGCTACTCGGCGCTGGCCGCCGGCGCCGTCGGGACCCCCACCGCGCTCGGCGCGGCGATCAGCGCCCCGCTGGCCGGCCGCGTGGTCCACCGGGTCGGACGCCGGCTGGTCGTCATCGGGCTGGCCGCCGTCGCACTGGGATCCGCCGGGCTGCTCGCCCTGATCGGCCACCGCGCGGGCGGCCCTGTGTGGCTGCTCGTGGCCGGGCCGCTGCTGCTCGCCGGCGTGGGCAGCGGGCTGGTGATCGGACCGAACCTGACGCTGGCCCTGCAAACGGTGCCCCTGACCGAGGGAAGTGCCGCCGGCGCCGTCCTGCAAACCGGGCAGCGCATCGGATCGACGATCGGGGTAGCTGTCATCGGAGCCCTGTACTTCGGCTCCCTGACCGCCCACCGCGGCGACCATCTCCGCGCCGCCACCGACGGGCTCCTCGGCTCCACCGTGGCGATCGCGATCACACTGCTGATCACCGTCATCGCCCTACTGGCCACGCGAGATCGGCGTCCGTCCGAGCAGCCCGGCGCCCCGGCCACCGACGGCGGCCGGCCCAACTGAACCCATGTCCGGCATCCGTTCGGTGGGACACCGTCCCCGGTTGCGCCGGCGGTGCTACCCGGGGATGAGCCAGTCCCGGCCGAGATCGGCGACGTCCGAGCAGCCCATGAGCGCCAGGGTCCGGTCGATTTCCTCGCGCAGGATGTTGAGCACGTGTTCGACCCCGGACTCGCCGCCCACGGCAAGTCCGTAGAGCGCCGGGCGACCGATCAGGCAGCCGTCCGCACCAAGGCACAGAGCCTTCACCACGTCGGTGCCTCTGCGGATCCCGCCGTCGATGAGCACCGTGGCCCGGTGGGCCAGCCGGTCGGCGATCACGGGCAGCGCGTCCAGTGTGGCCGGGGCGCCGTCCAGCTGCCGGCCGCCGTGATTGGACACGATGATCCCGTCCGCACCAAGCGAAACAGCGCGTTCTGCGTCATCTGCGTCCAGGATTCCCTTGACGTAACAGAGTCCCTGCCACTGCGCGCGGACCCTGGCGAAGTCGTCCCAGTCGAGTTCGCCGGCCATCATCCGTTCCCGGCGCACCTTGGCCGCGAGCGCACCGGCCGTCACTCCGCTCATCCCGACCAGGTTGCCCGTGAACACCCGTTGGTGGCGCAGGACTTCGTACGCCCATCGAGGGTGCAGCGCGGCGTCCAACAGGTGTCTGGGGGTGAGCACGGGCGGGATGCTCATGCCCTGCAGCCGTTCCGGTTCGCGGTTTCCGAACACCGGTGTGTCAACGGTGACCACCAGCGTTGGGCAATCGGCTCGTCGGCCGCGCTCGAGCAGCCAGTCCATGAGTTCTCGATCGCGCCACGGATAGACCTGCAGCCAGTGTCCGACCGGGCTCGCCTCGGCTACCTCTTCGACGGAATAGGACGCTGCCGTGCTCAACACGATCCTGGTACCGGCTGCGGCCGCACCGCATGCGGTGGCCAACTCGCCGCGCCCGTGCACCAGTCCGTTGATCCCGGTTGGCGCGATCAACACCGGGATCGCCAGCTCGGTGTTTCCGAACCGGGCAGCCGTTTTCCGCCCAGCGGAACTGCGCAGCACTCGTTGACGCAGGGACCAGCGGGCGAACGCAGACCGGTTGGCCGCCAACGTGACGGAATCGTCCGCGCCGTTCTCCACGTACGCCCACACCAGGTCGGGCAGGACCCGCCGGGCGGCCGTTCGGTACCCGGCAATGCTGATCGGCCGGCCCTGCTTCGGCAGAGCGAACCTGATCGCACCCACTGGCACCCCCCGAGGAATTCACCGGCCAAAAGGGAATCGACTCACTCGTTCGCCGTCAGCGAGTGGGCAGTTCAGTCACATCGGGTGCCGGCCGCCGCGTCGGGACCACCGCGTTGAGCAGAAACAGTTCGCAGTCGGGGGCGGCTGATCTCAGCGCCGCGTTGGCCGCGCGGATTCCCTCCACCTCATGCTGATCGAACAGCAGTGCCAGCGTGGTCCCGCTGTGCGCGACCGAGACTCCGTAACTGCCACAGGCATCCGCCACTTCCCTGGCAACCTCGAAGTACCGCTTGTACACCCGCCGCTGGTTGACCTCGGCGCTGATCACCGCGGCCCGGCCGATCAACGCGAGATCACCCAGCCGGAATCCCCGGTCCACCAAGTCGAACGCCAAGGCCAACCGCTCGCTCTCGGCCTCGGTACAGGGAAGCCGCCGCATGGTCACGGTGTCCACCGCGCCACCCTCGTCCAGCACCAGCGCAGCCATCGGCGGCGGGTCGTCGTAGCGCAACAGCACCTCGCCGCGGATGAAGTCGAACAGTGTGGGGACCGGATGGCACACCGCATCGGACGGCTCCAGCTCGCAGCACAGCCGCATGATGTCGTCGTCAGCGAGCGGCACGCCGAGCCACCGCGCCATCGCCCGGCACAGCGCCGTCAGGTCCGCGGAGCTGCTCGCGTGTCCGCGGCCCTCCGGGATCATCGAGCTGACCAGCACGTCCAGCCCGACATCGGCGGAACTGGCCCCGACCAGCCGGTCGAGCAGCACATCGCACATCCGGCGGACCTTGGCCTTCGACCGTGGCCACACCCGGACACCGGGCAGGTAGGAGCCACGCACGACCACGTCGCTGTACCAGTCGACGGGGAAGGTCACCATCAGCTCGCGGCCGTCGACCGTGCCTTGCACGAGCTCGCCGCAGGTACCGACTGCTCGTCCGCGTCCGCTCTCAACAGGCTGCATCGACCTTCCAGTTCTCGACGGCCGCCGGCCGTTCACACGACGGGCAGTTCGGACCTGGCCCGCAAGCCCCGGCAGTGCGTGCGGAACCGAGCCGCGTATCCGGCCAGGCGGCCCTCGATCCGGCCGGGGACGTTCTGCCCATCCGACGCGACCGGCAGGCGCAACAGATGTGGCCGGGTGAGCTCGCCGGCGAGGAGGCCGGCCACCACGGAGCCGACGCCGTCGGCCGGTGGTGGGGACAGCACCAGATAGCCGAGCGAGGCCGCCCAGGACTCGATGTTCCCGACCGGCGGGGTGGGCTGGGCACCTGTGGAACTGTACGCGCGGTCGTCCAACACGATGTGGATCAGCGGCAACGCGGTGAACTCGGCGGCCAGCAAGAGCGCGCCGGGATTCATCGCCAACGCGCCGTCCCCGTCGACGACGATCACCGGTTGGGACAGCCCGGCCGCGACGCCCGCGGCGACACAGCCGGCCAGCCCCATGGAGCCGACCATGTAGAAGTGCCCGGGCTTGTCCTGGATGTCGTGGGCGATACGGCAGGCATAGCCGGTGGTGAACACGATCGGCGTGTCCCCGGACGCGCCGATGATCTCGGCGATGGCTGCCACCTTGGTCTGCGGCGAGTGCGTCACCGTGCGGATCGTCACGGGCGCCAGCCGAACAGTCCGGGGGCGATGAGCAGGAACCGCGGTTCGTCCACCTTGGTGGCGAGCCAGTCGGCTGTGGCCTCTGTCAGGTCGGCGCCGTCGGCGAGCCAGCGGAAGTCCGCGTTCAGACCGGCCAGGATCGTCGGAGTGAGCGTGCCCATAGCACTGTTCTCCTCAGTGTTGTCCGGGGCCATGCCCCGGACGCTGATGACCGTGACCACGTCGAGCCGGCAGGGCATGATCAACGACGCGAAGGCGTTGACCGACTGGCCGAACCCGGAGTTCTGCATCAAGACCACCGGCTGCCGGCCGGCCAGTGCCGCGCCGGCCGCGACCCCGACCGCGGAGTCCTCCCGCGCGATGGTCCGCATCCCGCACGCGGCGTCGAGCTCGCGGTACAGCTGGGCGAGTACGCCGCATGGGGTGCCCAGGAACGGACCGGACCGACCGGTCGTCAGGATCCGCGCGAGCCGACCGGCCACGTCCTCAGCAGGCTTGACAACCGATGTACTCATCAACCGCCCTCGCCGTCCGCCTGGATCGCACCGCCGATGAGCGCGCGTACCTCGTCCGGGGTGTTCACCTCGATCAGCCGACTCCGGTCGATCTGGTCGAACTCACCTTCGGAATACGCGCCCGAGCCATGGATGACCACGTCGGCACCGGCGGGGATCACGTCACGGTCGATCGCGTTGAGGCAGCCGACGGCGGACATCACCATGGCCCACTCCCGCAGCTGGCGGGGGTCCTCCGGCAGTCGGTGGAAGTCGGCGCCGCGCAACAGATCTCGGACGAAGGCGTATCGGTTGACGCACTCCGGCAGGGAAACCACGATGCCATCGCCGCCGTGGTCGGCCACCAGTCGCCGGACCGCTTTCGTCGTCGGCGGGTTGCGCGTGTAGAAGGTCCGTTCCAGACGCTCGCCGGGTGAATAGCAGTACTCGGGCAACCGGGAATCGGCATCCGCGGGCCTGGTCAGCAAGCCGTCACCGGCGGCCCGGTACAGATCCCGGACCACGGTCTCGATGTCAATGCCGGTAACGGCGCTGACGAGATCCGGCGTCTCCAAGTGCTGCACCAGCAAGTAGCGCTGCGGCACGTCGAACCGGACACCGTCCTCGGCCGCCATCTGCCGGCCCAGGTCGTGTCCGAGGAAACCGTAGGCGCTGGAGACGGCGTGGGTGTGCCACCGCTCGCCGACAGGCGGGAAGCACTCATACTCGAACAGTGTCCGAATGAAGTCGGCCACCATGTAGTTCTTCGGGTTCAGCGTGTACCAGACTCGAAATCCGCGCAGGACAGGATCGTTGGCGACCAGGTCATCGATGGCGGCCGTTGTGATCTTCTTGACGTGTTCACGCTCGGGGCCGGAGTAGACGCCCATCGGGTTGGCCGCGTGCAACGCCGGATCGGCATCGAGGCCGGAGGCCCACAGTTTGGGCAGTGAGCTGGCCGGCACCACGGTGACCACGCGCAGCCTGCTCGGGTCCGACAGGCCGACCTCGTAGGCGCGTAACACCGCGTTCCGCAGCGCCACCGCCTTGTTGGCCGCCGACGGGGTCACCAGCAGCACCGGCTCGCCGGTCAGCTCGGTATGCCGCACCGCGCGGGCCACGATCACTGAGGAGCCGAACGTCTTCGTGGTACGCGTGCCCGGGTTCTCGGTCAGGTTGAGGAAGTGAAGCCGACGTCCTCGGTATTCGCCGAGTTCGCCGGCGGAAATTGCGCTGACCGAAAAGAACTCGTCCAGCTCGGGGCCGAGTTTGGGAAGTTGCCAGCTCGGTTCGAACCAGGAACCGGTACTGGCCCACGTGGTGTCGATCCGCTCACTGGCCACGAGCAGATGCTGGTAGTAGAAGCTGAGAGAGTTAGGGACTCGATGCAATACCCCCGTGGCTGAAGAGCCCTGCACGGACCGATGTTCTGAGTGAGTACACATTACGGGTCACCGCATTCTGATCCGGGTCCGCGATTAGTGTTCTTGTGCCCTCCGTCGCCGTGGGGCTACTTGGTGCGCTGCCAGTAGACACCGTCGCGGTCGATCCTGATCAGTTCGTCGGCGATGTCGTACCGCGCACGGTATTCGTCCACCGCGACTTTGCACGGCGGGCACATGAGGTAGTCGTCCACGATGACGTAGCCACCGACGGACACCTTCGGGTAGAGGTTGGTCAGGGTATCCCAGGTGGATTCATACAGGTCCCCGTCCATCCGCAGTACGGCGAGCGCGTCGATCGGCGCGGTGGGCAGCGTGTCCTTGAACCAGCCGGGAAGGAACCGCACCTGCTCGTCGAGCAGGTCGTAGTTGCGGAAGTTGCGCCGGACCTCGTCCTCGGACACCGCGAGCACCGAATTCCGCCGATGCAGCGCCATCTTCCGGTCGCCGGCATGGCCGTCCTCACCGACGTCAGGAATGCCCTGGAAGGAGTCAGCGACCCACACCGTCCGGTCGCGCACGTCATGGGCGCGCAGAATTCCCCGCATGAAGATGCATGCTCCCCCACGCCACACCCCAGTTTCCACGAGGTCACCGGGGACATTGTTGCCAATAACATCCTCGACACATTGCCGAATGTTTTCGAGGCGTTTGATTCCGATCATCGTGTGCGCGTTCGCCGGCCAGTCGCGTCCCTCGTTGCGGACCTCTTCCCGGTACGTCGAATCGCGATGGGAGAAGTTTTCCCGGTGCGCGGGATCCTCATACACCGTCCCGGCCAACACCTTGATCAGGAGGTCCAGATACAGCGATGAGTCGCTGTCTGTGCCTGGGGTGGTTTCTTCGGGCTCAGATTGGAGTATGTGTGCCACGCTGCCTACGATAGGTGCCACCTCCAGCCGGGTCCAGGTGTCTCGGCTCAGGAGTTTTCACCTACCGTGCTTACACCGCGAGTTCGGTGAATCCGTAGCTGACGACTCGATGCCAAAATTCTTTATCTATCCGCCGTCTTCCCTTCGGCGTGGCGAGCAGGACGGGGGCCGGCCGCTGTGCGGCCGGCCCCGGCAGCCCGGTGACGCCTTCGACCACTCAGGCGGCGGCCCGACGGGCAAAGCACTTGACCGTGGGAACGCCGTAGCCCCGGTCATCGACCCAAATCCTCTGCTCGGACACCGGTGTCTCACCGGCCGCCTGAGCCAGGGCGTCGCGGTACTCCTGGAGCCGGGGCGCGTAATAGTGAGCCAGCGCCCAGGCGGCCTGCATCTCCGGGGCCCAAGGCCGCTCCTTCAGAAACCGGACCCACGTCAGGAACTGGGGCTCGTCGAAGTCGCTGAGATGCAGGAAGGAGACGTTGAGGATGGCTCCCCCTGGCTTGACCAGGCGCAACATGGTGTCGAACCCCGCCGGGAGCCGGGTGAGACGGTGGAACGCGTGCCGCGAGACCACCAGATCCGCTTTCCCGAGCAGATCCTCCATGCCGGCCGGGGACTGCGCGTCCCCGTGACGGAATTCCAGCTCCTTGCCCTGCTCGGCGGCATACTCCCGGGCGATGCGGACCATGTCCTCCGAGAGGTCGACACCGACCAGGTTCAGCGAGGGGAACCGGGAGGTGAGGATGATCTCCAGCTCCCCCGAACCACAACACAGGTCGACCACGGTCTGGCCATCGGCGATGCCGGCGCCGACCAGCAGGTCCACGAACTCGTTGTACCTTTCGAACGCCCGGGAGCCCATCCGGTGAAAGGCTTCGGCCTGGGATCCCGTAATCGGTTCAATCTTCATCTCGATCCCCCTACTGCTGCGTCAGTGAACTGATCTCAACGATGGGCGGGGTGAGCGGCCCGATGTGCCTCGCCGATGCGATGGTGTGAGCCGCGTGGTGGGCGTGATGCCGGTCGGTTCCGGATCCTAAGAACCGTTGTGCGAGCGCGTTTTCGTGAACACCTCGAACAGCAACTGGGCGAAGGGCTCCGAATCGGTCAGGAAGCCGGTGTGGTCGCCGGGAAAGTCGACGAGTTCGGTGCCGAGTTGATCGGCGAGTGCGACCGCCGTGCGGTGGAAGAGCGCCCCCTGGGCCTTGGATCCGCCGGCGATGACGATTCGGTCGGCAATGGGTCGCAGCGCGTCGATGTCAGGCCGGTAGCGGGTAGTTGGGCGAAGGGTGAAATGGAAGAGCCGGTCGAGGATGGTCCACACGTCCCACGGGGCGGTGAACTCATTCGGTCCGGGCGGCTCCGGGGTCGGCCGGTGCAGGCGGATGTCGGCCAGGGCGAGGTACTTCTGCAACGCCGCGGGGCGGTCCTCACGGTACATGTCGCATATCTCATCGATGGCGGCGCGCAGCTCTACGCGGTCGGTCAACAGCTCGAGCAACGGGGGCTCGTGGGCGACCAGCAACCTGACCTGGTCAGGGTGCTGGGCAGCCAGCGCGAGCGCGGTCACACCGCCTCCGCTGCTGGCGAACAAGTACGCCGGCCCGGCGTCGAGCGCCGAAATGAGCCGGTGCACGTCGTCGGCCATCAACTCGGGGATCGCGTCCTGGTTCGGGTCATCCGCAGGGCTGCTGTGGACCCCACGGGGGTCGAAGGTCACGACCGTGAAGTGCTCGGCCAGCGGCCGCGAGATCGGCGCGAACCCTTTGCAGCCCATGGGTAGACCGACCACGACGAGCAGGGGACCCGCTCCTTGGATCTCGTAGTGCAAGCGCGCGCCAGGCACTCCCAGGCCATACGCCACCGGTCCGTGGTTCGCCATGCTCAGTCGGTCCTTCCTGCTGTTGAGAAGTGTGTTGTCTCCAGTGGGGTCACGGGGTCGTCGAGAGCTCGCGGATCATCTCCTCCGGCACCGTGACGTCATCGAACCAGCGTCCGCCGAAAGGGCGGGGTATCGGGAGGATCTGGTCGCTGGAATAAGCGAGGATCTTGCGGTTGTAAGCGCGCATTTCGTCCCGCAGGGTTGCGGGAAGCCGGCCGTCCAGGGAGAGAGCGTGATCCATCTCCGCGAGGAGCCGCTTGGTCTGTTCAATCGTCTTCAGCACCGCTTCGCAGAACACGCTGGACAACACACCGTGCTCGCCCTTGATGCTCACCAGCCGCTCGATCGCCTCGTAGGAGACATCCTGAATATCGCGTCGGCTCAGCCACTCGGTCTCGTAGTTCAGCCGACGGTACCAGAGCGGTTCGACCATGGCCTGCCGATGTTGCTCCAGCGTACGGTGGTGGATTCGGTAGCCGTACTTGTCGGGCTCCTCGAAGAATCGGCAGCCAGGGTCCAGGAAGGGCACCATGGGACAGATGAGCGGAAGGACCGATGACCCCGCGAATTTGCTGATCAGGCGCTCCGAGTAGGCAACCGTGTCGCGTACGGACTGGCTGTCCTGATAGGGCATGCCGATGAAAAACCAAATCATCACGCCCTTGACCCCGGCGTCCAACGCGCGTGGAATCCATTCCTCCATCTCGGCCATCGTGTATGTGCCGCGGCCGGCAGCCTTGCTGATCTTCGGGTCGTGCGACTCGGGGGAAAGCATGATGTACGAGTCCGTGGAAGCGCCCATCTTCTTCAGCGTGTCGCCGGGCGTCAGGTTGAACTGCTCGAAGAAGACACTCCGGTACCCGAGGTCGCGCACGGCATCGAGATATGTGTGCATCCTCGTCTTGCCTTCCGAGTAGCACTGGAGGGCGTAGATGGAGGTGTGTCTGGCCGCCTCCCCCATCGTCTTGAGCTCCTCGACGATCAGGTCGTTGTCCTTTCGTACGAGGGTCCTGTCCACCTCCATGATGTTGCGATAGGCGAAGCGAGAGCCGCCGCACCAGCCGCAGTCGTGGGCGCACCCGGTGTTCGGCAGCGTCATGATCAGCTTGCTGGAAAGCGGCGTCACAGGCGTGTTCTGGTAGTAGGACCAGTCGTTCCTGACGTTGTTGTAGTCCGTGGTGGGTTTGTGGCTGAATCCTGTGGTCTCGACCTGATCTTTTTCCTTGTAGAGGAGGTTGGGTATGGAGCTGAAGTCGCGGCCACCCCGGACCACAGCCTCGACCAGCTGGGTGACGGGGGCGAGCGTGTCGTAGCCCTGGACAACGACGTCCACCTGCGGGTACCGGATGAGTTCCCGGGCAAAGTAGGTGGCCGAGATGCCACCGAAGACGATCAGCGACTCCGGATGAATCCGCTTTACCGCCTTGGCCAGCTCGATCGCACCGTTGCACTGGGTCATCCAGTGCAGGTCGAAGCCGAAGACCGGTGCTTCCAACCGCCCGATCAGTCGCTCGACGTCGAGATTCGGGTGCTTCAACATCAAGGAGGCGATATTGACGATTTGGCAGTCGAGGTCGTGGTCGGCCAGCTGTTGCTTGATCGAGAACCAGCCGATGGGATACATCTCGTAGACGGACGTGACGTTGACACTGTCGCTGTCACTCAGGTAGGCGAACAGGATGTCGTCACGGTCCCGGAAGTCGTACACGCTGGGCGCATGTAGCAGGAACATGTCCGCGTTTAATTTCAATTGGACATCCAGACTATGTGTTGGCGAGGACGACAGTCTTCACTTTCGCGACAGGCTCTCGTGCACAAGCTCACTCAGGGTGCGCACGGACTTGAAGGTGGTGGCGGTGACGTCGATCAACGGCACGTGGACGCCATAGCCCTCCCCGAGGTGCGCGACCAGAATGGCGGTGTTCAGGGAGTTGAGTATCCCGAGCTCGAGCAACGGGGTATCCGCGTCGAGCTCGCCCTCTGGATCCCCGGCCAGGAAGCTCTCACGGATGAAGGTGAGCAGCTCGGACGAAATGTCTTCTCGGGTCTGGGTTGTCATTTCTCACCCTTGAACTCTCTGTGCGCCGTGGAGTGGTGTCTGCAGAGCCGCGAGATCGAGCTTCCCTCGATCGTTGTGGGGCAGCCGGTCGACGAAGCGGATGTCACCGGGGATCATGTGCGGTGCGAGTCTGTCGGCCAGGTGCCGACGCAGCGCGACGTTCCCGAAACCGCCTGCCTGGCTTCGGACCACGAACGCGGCCAGGACCCGGTCCAACCCCTCGCCCACCGCGACGACAGCGGCCTCGGCGACCCCCGGGTGGGAGTACAGCGCCGCGACGACATCTCCGAGTTCGATCCGGTGTCCGCGGATTTTCACCATGCCGTCGCGGCGCCCGAGGTAATCGAACGAACCATCCGGCCGGACCTTGGCTCGATCGCCGGTCGCGTAAGGGCCCTCCTGCGGCTGTCCGCCCCAGTAACCAGCGAAGACTGTCGGCCCGCTGACGACCAGCTCGCCCTCCTCACCGGGTTCGGCTTCCGAACCGTCGGCGCGGCGAGCCCAGACCCGGTCGCCGCTGCACGGCCTGCCGATCGGGACTGGCAGGTCGCGGGCAAGGTCCGCGGGGCGGACCTCGTGATAGGTGCACACGTTGGTCTCGGTAGGTCCGTACAGATTGAGTAGCCGGGCGTCGGACCAGGCGGCGAGGGCCCGGAGAGGGCCGATCGGAAACGGCTCGCCGGCGAACAGCAGCGCGCGGAGCGTCTCGGGCGCGGGCCGGTCGAGCAGACCGCCGTCACGCATCATGAGGATCAGCGCGGAAGGCACGGAATACCACACGCTGATCCGCTCGCGGTGCAGGAACTCGACCAGCCGTTCCGGGGCGTACGCGAATTCGGCGTGTATCAGACACACGGCCGCCCCCACGGTGAAGGCGGCATAGAGGTCGAGGACGGACAGGTCGAACGAGAGCCCCGCATGGTTGGCGAAGCGGTCCTGCGGGCCGGGGGCGAGTTCCGCAACGGCCCAGTCGATGAAGGCCAGGGCGCTGCGGTGGCTGATGCAGACGCCCTTCGGTGTCCCGGTCGAACCCGAGGTGTAGAGGATGTAGGCGAGATCGTCCGGTTCAACGCACGTGTTCACCGGTGTACGCGGGAGAGCGTCGGGCCCCGGCGCGGCGTCGAGGTCGACGCACGCGAGGCGGTCACGAAGCGGGCTCGGCACCCGTGCGGACAGGTCCTGCGGAGCGCACAGGGCGAGCGCCCCGGACTCGCGCGCGATCACCACGAACCGCTCGGGGGGAGTGAGGGGATCGACCGGGATGTAGATCGCACCGAGGCGCAGGGCCGCCTGCATGGCGGCGATCGCGCCGGCGGACTTCGGGGACCAGATCAGCACTCGGTCCCCCTTCCCGATTCCCTGGCCGGACAGCCTGCCGGCCAGGGCGTCGGCTCGTTCGTCGAGTTCCCCGTAGCTCACCGAACCGGCGGGTCCGACAACCGCAGGAGCGTCGGGTGTGCGAGCTGCGGAGGCGGTCAGCAGGTCGTGGAGGCCGCGCCGATCACTCATGCTTCGGCTCCTGGGTGCAGTAGGAAAGGTTGGTTGGTCATGTGGAACGCGTGACGGCACGCAAGGCTCTGGTCCTGCCGTCGGAGATCATGTGCTGAACCGGTTCTCGACCGACCCTCATAACCCCATGCTCTTCGCGACAACCTCCCGTTGAATCTCCGTCGTCCCCGAGAAGATGTTCAGCGGTACGGCGTTCTGCAGCTGCTGGCCGATTCCGTCTGCTGCCAGATACCCCCGCGCACCGAACACCTGCACCGCGTCCAGCGCGTTGGCCACGGCGGCCTCGGCGACTGCCGTCTTGGCCAATGCGGCCGCCTCCACGGCCGGCCGGCCTTGGTCGAGGTACCAGCACGCGCGGTACAGAAGCAGGCGGCTGGTTTCCAGCCTCAGCTTCATGGTGGCGAGCCGGTGGGAGATCGCCTGGAAGTTCCCGATGCTGCGGCCGAACTGCTTACGGCTCTTGGCATGGTCCACGCACTGGGCCAGTTGAACCTCCATCGCACCCAGGTAGATCGCGGGCAGACAGGCGCGTTCCCAGGTCATGGAGCGTTGGAAGACGCTGTTCCCCTGGTTCTCGGAGCCCAGCAGACAGCGGCCGGGAACCTTGCAGTCGGTGAACTCGACCTGCGCGGCGGCACAGCCGTTCAACCCCATCTTGGCCAGCGGGGAATCGACCCGCAGGCCGGGCAGGGTTCGCCGGACCGCGAACGCCGACATCCCCAGATAGCCGGCGCTCGGTGCGGTGGCCACGTAGGTGATGAAGACGTCGGCCAGCGGGGCGTTGCTGACGAAGGATTTCCTTCCGTTCAGGACGTAGCCGTCACTGTCGGCCACGGCTGTCGTGGTGAGTCTGCTCAGGTCCGATCCCGCATCGTCCTCCGTCATCGCGTTCGCCGCGATCACGGTTCCCGAGGCCAGTCCCTGCAGCAGCTCGGCCCGCACCGGTTCGCCCGCGTGATCGGCCAGGACGGTACCGCAGGCCAGCAGGTGTGCCGCGATCCCGAAGGCGAGACCGGTGTCCGCGCCACCGGCGCAGAACGCTTCGAGGCACAGCGCCGTGTCCAGAGCACCGAGCCCGCCGCCGCCGTGTTCCGCGGGCAGGCACAGGCCGGTCATGCCGAGTTCGGCCGCGGCCAGCCAACTGTCCTTACCGGCGATGCCGTTGGGTTCCGTGGCCGGCAGCTTGCCGGCGCCCGCGCGAATGTGGTCGACGCGCTGTCGCTGCTGTGGGCTGAGGTCAAAGTCCATCGGGCCGGGCCTCCTGGTTCCGAAAGGCGGCAGTATCGAGGATTCGGATGACGGCCGCCTTGTACGTGACGCCAGGCGAGGAACCGCACAGCAGCAGGTTGTCGCCGGGGCCGACCTCGCCCGTCGACAACAGGTGGTACAGGGCAGCGAGATGGTCGCCGGCCCCGAGGTGGCCGGTGGTCCGGCTGAACTCCCAGGTCGAGCGTTCCAGCGGGAAACCGAGGATCTTCAGGTAGGAGGCCGCCGCCTGACGCGGCATGCTGTGGATCACGACGGTCTTGATGTCGCGGGCGTCCACCCCGGCCTCGTGGAGTGCCTGGCCCACGCACTCCACGTTGTGCTTCTGGTGACCTAGGAGGAGCTGTATCCAAGTGCCGTCATCGGTCGCCCGCTGCTGGAATCGTGCGGCTCTGGCACCGTAGTCCAGAAAGGTACCGGTGGTGGCGCCGGGCGGGAAGAGCGGCTCGCCGGCCCGGTGGACCTCCTCCATCCCGGAAAAGGTGGTGGTGCATATGGACAACAGCTCCGCGAACCCTGGGGAAGAGCCCAGCACCACCGCGCCCGCGCCGTCGCCCAGGTAGGCCAGCCCTTCGCCGGGGTTCCATCTGTCGATCAGCGGGGTGCCGAAGTTGTCACTGGCGGTGATCAGCACCCCGCCTGCATGAGGTGCGCATTTCACGTAGGGGACGGCCAACTCCATGGCACTGAAAGTCCCGTTGCAGCCATGCCTGAGTTCCACAGCGAGCAGATCGTCACCGAGCAGGTGCCGCTGGAGATAGTACTGAGGCCCCCATCCGTCGGGTCCCTGGTGCCAGACCCCGGTGTGGAGCAGCAGTCCGATGTCGTCGGCGCTCAGTCCACCGCTGTCGAGGGCCTGGTGCGCGGCGATCAACGCGATTTCGGCAGGAGAGACATCACCGGCGACGGACACGCCGGTGATCCCGGAGGCATCAGCGGATTCCTTCGAGACGAGCCCCTGCCGCACTGCGGCATCGACGCTTTTCGTCTCGGGCCGGAAGACTCCGATCCCTGCCATGTACGTACCCGATGTCCGCATGTGCCGCGCCCTATGCCTCGGCGGCGGCGCCGCCGCCGTCCCGTCGCAGGACAAGATCCGCGATGGAACGCAGCGAGATCGCTCCGCCCAGACGGGTGCCGGCCGTCCAGTCGATGTGGAACTCCTTGCCCACGTTGTCGAGCAGCAGCGCGAGCGTGAGCGAGTCCACCCCGAGGCTCACCAGCGGTGCGGTGGCAGACACCGCGACACCCGCCGGCCGCTGGTCCCAGACGTTGTTCAGCAGCGTTTCCAGGCGAGTGAGGACGTGCTCGAGCTCGGTGCGTCCAGTGACCATGTCGCGTGGTTCCCGTCGATTGTGTTGCCGCGCGAGGGCCAGGGCCACCAGGTCCTGGACCACCTCGGTCGGTTGCGGTCGGCTCGCGTTCTCCTCGGCGAGTTGTGCCGAGATCGCCCGGTGCGGGCCGTCTTCGGTGATCAGCGCGCAGGCTGCTGCGATCCGCGCCAGGTCATCGGTGTCGTGCGGCAGGCTCGTGCCCGCGCCGACCGCGGTGATCCGCTCCGCATTGGCGAAGTGGTCGGCGAAGTGCGGGATGACCAGTTGCGGCACGCCGAACGCCGCCGCCGCCATGGTGCTCCCGGAGCCACCGTGGTGCACGATCGCGGTGCAGGTCGGCAGCAAGTCACACAGCGGGATCCTCGCGGCACGCACGCCGCCGGGCAAGGGCCCCAGCAGCGACCGGTGGCTCTCGTCGATGGCGATGACCACCTCTTGGCCCAGCGCCACCAGTTCGTCCAGCAGCAGCCGCCACAGCGGTGCGACCCGCGGATTGCGCCGAGGCAGGGACGTGCCCAAGGTCAGGCATACCCGGGGCCGTGGCGACGGCCCGGCCAGTAGCCAGTCGGGCACGACGGCCGGGCCGTTGTAGGGCACGTACCGCATGGGCATGGTCGCCACCGAATCCGGCGGCTGGAGGCTGTCGGGGCACACGTCGATCGTCCTGGCCGGCTCTGTCCACGGAGGCAGCCCGAGTACTTTCAGTTCTGAGTCCAGAGCCGCGGCCGCGGCGCTCAGCAGTCGCTCCGGCGGGATCAGGCCGTAGGAGTGCCGCACCCAAGGCACGCCGGCGATCGTCCCCGCGACAGGCCCGGCCAGCTCCATGGGTTCGGCGATCACCAGGTCCGGGTGCCACGCGTCGACGAGTGCACGGACGGCGGGCAGCGCTCGGACACCGATCTCGGCGCACCGGTGGCCGGTCCTCTCAGCCGGGCTCACCGGACCGCCGGACAGGCCGGACAGGCCGGACAGGCCGGACAGGCCGGATAAGCCGGACAGGCTGACCGGTTTGAACAGCTCGACCGGGTCAACAGGGTCCCGCACGGCCGCGGCAGGCAGTCCGGCTCCGGTCACCACCGGGAGAAACTCACGGTCGGTGGCGACCAGCACGGTGTGCCCGGCCGCCTGTAGCGCCCAGGCGAGCGGCACCATGGGAAACAGGTGGCCGATACCGGGCAGGCTCGTGAACAGCACTCTCATCGAATGACTCACCTCACCTGTCCACCAGCACGTCCGGGCCCTCACCGCGAGCCTCGGCGCTGACCTCGCGGATCCGCAGCCGATCCGTCTTCCCGGTGTTGTTGATCGGGAACTGCCGCCAGCGCACGAACCGGACCGGAGCGTGCGTCGGGGTCATGGCCTGCGCGACGTGGTCGCGCAGAGCGGCGAAACCCGGGGCGTCCTCGGTGCTGAGCACGACAGCGGCGTGCAGTTCCTCGATCAGGTCCGGCCCGCGGTGGCCGTACACGCACGCATCCACCACGCCGGGACAGCCGACGAGCACCTTCTCCACCTCGGTCGGACTGACTCGCGTGTCCTGCACTTTGACCATCTCGTGCATCCGGCCGAACAGCCGCACGTACCCGCGTTCGTCGACGGAGCCCATGTCACCGGTATGCACCCAGCCGTCCCGGACCACCCGTGCGGTGCCCTCGGGATCGCCGATATAGCCGGCCATATTGGTAGGGCTGTGCACCACCACCTCGCCGATCTGGTTGACCGGCAGGTCTCGTCCTGTTTCCGGGTCGCGGATCGCGATGGTGACCCCCGGCATCGGCCGGCCCACGGTGGCCAGCAGTTCAGGATGGTCGTGGTCGTCCTCACGGAGCATCGCGATCCGGCCGGTCTCGGTGGAACCGTAGGACTGCCACAGCACACCGGGAAACACAGCGACCGCCTCCCGCAGGCGTTCCGGCGATGCGGGACAGCCGACATACACCAGGTGTTGCAACGAGGACAGGTCCGTGGTGCGGACATCGGGATGGTTGAGGATCGCGTAGAACTGCGGCACACCCATGAATGTGTCGGTGACCCCGTGCGTCACGACATCTCGCAGGAAGTCGGTGGGATCGAACTTCTCACGCAGCAGCACGCTGCCGCCGGCGGCCAGCGCTATGTCGACGACCATTCCTACTGTGTGGCTCACGGCGGTCATCGCCAGATAGGTCTGCCGCGGCCGGGGTTGCCCGGCCAGGCCGACCACGGTCGCGTTCCACGCCCCGAACGGTTTGCACACGCCCTTGGGTTGGCCGGTGGTGCCGCTGGTATAGAGCACCATCGCCAGCTCAGGTGTCTCGGCCGGGAATTCCACCGCCATGTCCTCGACCGGCCGGCCGTCGGCGGTCACCGTGCCGGACGCCGGATGACCGAGGCCGCACAGCACGAGCTTGTCCGGGACCGTCTCGTGGATGGTCTCGGCGAGCTGAGCATTGCGCTCGTCGAACACCAGTACAGATGCGCCCGCTTCACGCATCATCCGGACCCGGGTGGCGACCGGCAGGTCGTGGGTCACGGTGCCGTGGTTGGCGCCGGTGATGTACACGACCGATGCGCCCAGCAGGTGTGCGGCATAGCGGACGATCAGCATCCATGGGCTGTTCACCTGGGTCAGGATGGCCACCGCGTGGCCGCGTGCCACACCTGCCTCGCGCAGTGCCGTCGCGACCCGCCGTACCGATCGGTGGAGCTCTGTGCCGGTGATTACCGTGTCCCGCCACCGGACAACCGGTCGCGCGCCGTCCCGGGCCGCCTCATCGAGGATGCGGGTGACGTAGTGCTCCGGTCCGTGGTCCCTGTTCGCCACCAGTGACTACCTTTCGCGAAGTAGAGGTACTCCCGCTTGGGCAGCGGCGAGGTAGATCTCCTGCCCGGTGACTCCGACAGCCTGCTCGTCGACCAGAAACTCCGTCACGTGCGCGACCCCCTCCGCGTAGGAGCCCGCGCTGTCGTTGACCGCCGGTTGGTGCGCCGGGGCCCGGCTGTCGACCGCGCCGTCGGCCGCGCTGTCGGCCGGCGCGATGAGGTTCACGGTGATACCGGACCTCGCCAGCTCCAACGCCGCGGACCGGGTGAAACCGATCAATCCGGCCAGCACGGGCTGGGAGGCGCGCCAGGCGTTTTCGCCCACGCCGGCCGGCTCGGTGACGATGATGATCCGTCCCCACCGGTGGTGCAGTAGTTGGCCGGCCCCGGCCTGGCAACATACGAACGCCGAGCGCAGCGCCCGTCGTACCACGCCATAGCGCTGTTCGTCCGCGAGTTCGTCCTCGGGTGACCCGTCCGGCACCGGCCCCGGTCCGACGCAGGTGACCAGCACGGCGGGGCTGCTCAGCATGGCACGCACCTGGCCGAAGGCGACACCGACCGACCTGGGGTCGGTCAACTCGGCCTCCACCGTGACGCACCGCCGGCCGGACTCCTCGATTCGCCCAACGGTTTTCTCGGCCGCCGTGAACTCGGTGTCCAGCAGGGCGACGTCGAAGCCCCGCGCCGCCAACCTGAGTGCGACCGCGAGCCCCGTGTGCTCGCTGCCGCCGGCCACGACCGCGACTCCTGTCATCGCCGACCGCCTTCGACGTGGATGGTCTCCCCGGTGAGGTAGCCCGATTCCGGCCGGGTGACAAATGCCACCACCGCGGCGATTTCCTCGGGCGTCCCGATCCGGCCCACGGCCGAGGACATCGCCGCCTCCAGCAGGACGGTGTCCCGATCCACACCGAGCCGTTCGGCCAGCTCGTCCACCATCGGCGTGGCCACGAAGCCCGGTGCGATCGAGTTGACCGTCACGCCGTGAGGACCGAGTTCGGCCGCGAGCGTGCGGGTGAACCCGGCAATCGCGCCCTTCGCGGTCGCATAGTTGGTCTGACCCGCATTGCCGCGCGCGGCGACAGAACTGAAGTTGATGATCCGGCCGTGCCCCTGCCGGCGCATGTGCCTGCCGACCGCGAACGAACATCGCATGGTGCCGCCGAGGTTGACGTCCAGGACCCTGTCCCACTCCTGGTCGCTCATGGTGAGCAGCAGCCGGTCCTGGGTGACCCCGGCGCAGTTCACCAGCACGTCGAGGTGACCGAACTCCTCGACGGCCGAGGCGACGGTGGACGTCACCGCGTGAGCCACGGTGACGTCGCAGCCGAGCCCGCCGGCCCGTCCGCCGGCCGCACGGATGGCCGAGACCGTGGCTGTGGTGTCCTGTTCCACGCGGTCCACGACGATCACCGCCATGCCCTCCGAGGCAAGGCGCTCGGCCGTGGCCGCGCCGATGCCCCGGCCGGCTCCGGTGACCATCGCGACCGGCTCGCGAGCCACCGTTGATGCGGCGGGCCCAGTCATGTCCTCGAATGCGTTGGCCGCGTTGACGGTGCTCATCATGTGCACGTCCCCCCGGGACCTTCAGGCCGTGATCTTGATCGGCAGGGAGCTCATGCCGTGCAAGATGCTGGAGTAGATCCACCGCTCTTCGCCGATCTGCTCCAAGCCGCCCACCAGCCGGCGTAACCCGTCGAGCACGGCGTAGACCTCCATCCGGCCGAGGTAGTGGCCGAGGCAGTAGTGCGAGCCGTAGGCGAAGGTGAAGTGCTTGTTCGGGGTGCGGGCGAGGTTGAACTCGTCCGCCGCGTCGAAGACGGTCTCATCCCGGTTGGCCGAGGAGATCCACACGCTGACCACATCGCCGGCCTTGATCTGCCGGCCGTTGATCACGACGTCTCCGGTTGCCTTCCGGCCACCGTGCAGCGACGGCACGGTCCACCGCAGTGCCTCCTCGGTCGCCGTCTGCAGATCGACATCGCCATTCTTCAGGGCTCGCCACTGGTCGGGATTCTCGATCAACGCGAGGACCGTCCCGGTGATGGCGTGTCTGCCGGTCTCGTCGCCGCCGATCATCAGGCCGTAGCAGTTGGCTATCTGCTCGGCTGCATTGAGCGGATCGCCGTCGATCCGGCAATTCGCCAACAGGCTGACCATGTCGTCCCGGTCACCACCACGACGCTCCTTGAGCAGGTTGCTGAAATACAGGAGGATCTCGTTCTTGGCGACCCAGCTCTCCTCAGGAGGTTCGTCCGCGTAGTCCGTGCTCCAGGCATGCGCGGTCAGGCCAAGCAAGTATTCCCGGTCGGTCTGGGGAATCGCCAACAGGTCGCAGATGGCGCCCAGCGGCACTTTCGCCGAGATGTCCCGCGCGGCATCGCATTCGCCTCGATCCAGCGCTGCCAGCAGCAGCCCGTCAACAGTTTCCCGCAGCGAGTTGGCGATCAGGTCGAGCATCTGCGGCGAAAAGCCCTTGGACAACACGTTGCGCACCTGGTGGTGGCGCACACCGTCGGTGACCGCGAGCATGGCACCCGAGGCCGAGTCACCGCCGGTGAGCAAGGTGGCCAGCGCGTTACCGTCCTCCGTGGTGAAGTGCGCCTTGTCCCTGTACACCTCGTTCACGTCGGCATACCGGCTGATCACCCAGAAGCCGGGCTGCTCACCCCGTGGCCGCTGCCAGTACATCGGCCGATGGGCCCGCAGATGGCGGAAGACCGCATCGAGCTCGTACTCGGCGTGCAGAATGGGCGAGGCGAGGTCGATCTCCTCGAGTTCGTCGGGGGACACCATGGGACGGGTGCTCATCTCTCACTCCCCGAGGGTCGCTATCGCGGCCAACTGCTCGATGGTCGGATGGTCGATCACGGACCTCGGCAGGAGCACCAAGCCGGCTTCCTGCGCTCGCTGAATGAGGTCGACAGCCAGGATGCTGTTCCCGCCCAGTTCGAAGAAGTTGCTGCGCACGTCGATCTCGCCAGGGCCGAACAGGTCTCGGAAGAGATCGAACAGGATCTTCTCGGCAGAAGTACGCGGTTCCTGACCGGCGGGCCGGGTGGTCTTGATCGGCGGCAGCGCGGCTCGGTCTGTCTTTCCGCCGGGAGTCAGAGGAATGGCGTCGATGGTCGCGTAGAGCGACGGCACCATGTAGTCGGGCAGGAAGCGGCTGGCGTGCTCACGCAGTTCGCCCGCTGCGGGCGTGGTGCCGTGCGTCGGCACCACGTAGGCCAGCAACTGCGGCCCGTCGGCCCGCAGCACGGCCACCGCCTGCGCCACGTCCGGATGTTGGCTGAGCACGGACTCCACCTCTCCGAGCTCGATTCGGAATCCGCGCAGTTCGACCTGGTCGTCGATCCGGCCGTGGAACAGGATGTCGCCGTCGGCCCGCAGGGAGGCCAGATCACCGGTGCGGTACATCCGTTCGCCGTCGGCGGCGAAGGGACTGGCCACGAACACCTGCGCGGTCAAGTCAGGGCGGTTGAGGTAGCCGCGCGCGAGGCCGGCACCGCCGAGGTACAACTCGCCGATCTCTCCGACCGCGACCGGTAGTAGTTCGTCGTCGAGGATGTGCACGGACACGCCCGGAATCGGCCGGCCGATAGTGACCTCGTCCGTCGGGGTCAGCGGGCCGGTCATGGTCGCGCACACGGTGCACTCGGTCGGACCGTAGGCGTTGACCAAGAGGCGTCCTGGTGCCCACTGTTCCACCAGGCCGGCCGGGCACGCCTCGCCGGCCACCACCAGCACGCGCAGGTCCGGCGCCGCGTCCGGGGACATGGTCGCGACCGCGGCGGGCGGCAGCACCGCGTGGCTGACCCGGCCCTCCCGCAGGGCCTTTTCCAGCGGGTCACCGGCCAGTGTGTCCGACCCTGGCACCACCAGAGTGGCACCGGAGGCGAAAGTGGCCAGCAGCTCGGTCACATAGGCGTCAAAGCTCGGCGAGGCGAACTGGAGCACCCGGCTGTCCTCGGTGACCTGCATCGTGGCGACCTTGGCCGCCGCCAAGGCGGGCAGCCCGGCACCGGTCAGAGCGACACCTTTCGGTCGGCCTGTCGAGCCCGAGGTGTACATCACGTAAGCCAGGTCCGTCGCGGCGAGTGAGCCACCGCGTTCGTCCTCCGTCACGTCGGTGTCGGGCAGTGCGTCGAGCGTGGCAGTCTGCTTGGCCGAGTCCAGCACCAGCTGCGGCATCCCGATGTCAGCAGGCAGCTTCGGAACAGCGGTCCGGATGGTGCACAGCAATGCGGGCTCGGCATCAGCGAGCACGTAGGAGATCCGCTGCTGCGGGTGGTTGACGTCCACCGGCAGGAACGCCGCCCCGGCCTTGGCCACGGCAAGCACGCTGATCACCATTCGACTGGATCGGGGCAGCGCCAGTGCCACCACACGGCCCGGGCCCACCCCCTCGCTGAGCAGCAGTCGGGCCAGCTGGTTCGCCCTGGCGTTCACCTCGTCGTAGGACAGGATCTCGCTGTTCGAGACAATCGCCGGACTGCTTGGCCGACTGCGTACCGTCCGCTCCCACAGTCCGGCCAGCGTGGCCGATGCCGTCCTGGTTGTCGCCGACCGATCAGAAGCCTTGTTCAGACCCTTGGAGAACAAACCGCCCCCTGTTGAATAGATAGCTTGCCCGATATCTATCTCGACGACACTCCAAGCGCTGGGAAGTCATGCATCGAATGCTTCGCGTGATTGAATCACGCCTCGGCTCTGCCGTGAAACCGTCGCCGGCTGCAGGCTCAACGGTCGCATGTCTGTCCAATGCTCATTGACGTAATCGAGGCACTCTTGCCGCGACGCCTCATTGAGAATGACGGTCCACCCCTTGGGAAGAGCAGCGAACGAAGGCCACAGAGAATGCTGCCCCTCGTCATTGACCAGGACCAGATAGACG
The DNA here is from genome assembly GCF_044387825.1 of Streptomyces sp. NPDC020299. Classification (NCBI taxonomy): domain Bacteria; kingdom Bacillati; phylum Actinomycetota; class Actinomycetes; order Kitasatosporales; family Streptomycetaceae; genus Streptomyces; species Streptomyces sp. NPDC020299. The sequence continues at coordinate 310,340 of NZ_JBIRWL010000011.1, read as the reverse complement.
CCGTTCTCATCCTCGAACGGGTTCCTCGCCATTACATGCGCCTCCGTAGATATCATCAACTGGAGAATCGACCTGTCGGTCCTGCAGGCAGGTGTGTCGGACTGCCGCGACCTCGAAAACAGCGTTGCGGAGAATACTCATCTGCCTTCTCGAACACCACCGCCACAGCACGTTCACGTACCGACCGTCGACGTTCGACTGTGTGGTGGTGTTCAACCGCATGGTTCGAGCAGTTGAACGTCCCGCAGCCACCGGATCAGCCCGTATGTCTCCGTCAGGCGGTGTCTCGGCCCGCGAGCTGGTCGGCCAGATGTTGCCATGCGGCGGCGCACTCGCGGGCCATGTCGATCACCATGACACGACAGTGTTCCGGCACGCTGTCCGCGATCTGGGCGATCTGGGCGACGCTGCCCGGGGCGGCGCCGCCAAGCAAGCGGAGCAGGCGTCGGCCGACGTCGGTGAACCGCAGCGATGGGTTGTTGCGCAGGCTCTGCAGCACGCGGCTGTAGTCCGGACTGGTTCGCTGCGTCGCCGCGACCGGGCGTGGTTGCAGAGCCGCCTGCTGCAGGGCGGTTATTGCCGGCTCGCCTCGCCGCAATCTGGCGCGCACGTTGCTGGCGGTGCCCACCGAGATCCGCGCGGCTCTGGCTACTTCGCGAACCGACGCGTTCGGGTTCTGGGCCAGCAGATCACTCGCACGCCGGCGTCCTTCCGTGCCGTCCTTGGGCCGAGTCCGGCCGTCCTGCCCGGTTCTACGCTCGAGCGTGCCCGCGATGGATGGCGATCTCAAAGACGCGACAGTGCTGGCCGCCAGTCCAGTGGTCCGTGCGATCTTGCGGTCGGACCAGTGCGGGTGCGAATCCATGATCCGCGCGGCGGCAGATTTGCGCTCAGCCATCGTCAACGGCAGGCCGTGCACACGATTCAACTCAACCGCGAGGACAAACACATCGACCGAGGAACCATCGACGAAAACGGCCTCGATCCATTCGTCGCCACGAGAACGAGCTGCCCGCAGCCTGTGCATTCCGTCGATGACCCGCCGTGTCTCACGGTGCACGACAATCGGTGGCAGGACCTCCTCCGTTTCGACCAGTGCACGAATGTGTTCGGTACTTTCGTCGGACCGCAGCAGTTCAGACGGCGGCAATAACGAACCGATCGGAACCCGTTCCCCTTTTCCAATTGTTTTAGGTGAAATCGATGTCATCTCCTCATCACTGCTGTTACTCATATGACCCCCCATAGGGCATAACGGTGACCAGACGCAGGTCTTGACCAGGCTCAGCAGCATCGCGGAATCGACGGCTCTACACGGCGCGGCCTGTGGGTGGTTGACGGTGAGCCCCTCGCGGACTGTCCTCGTTCGATTCTAGGTCACCGACATCGGCGCCCTGGAGGTCATCGGCGCCGTGCATGTCGAGTTCTTCGCGGGCGCCGGTGTTGCGTGAGTGCTCACAGAGAGGGGCGTGACGCGTGGTAATAGGAATGCCGGATTCGAAAAGTTCGTGGAGTTGACCGCCGGTCCTCAGCGTTGCGCGGAGCGACCGAAAAGGTGCCCGTACGGTCGAGGCTGTCCGGCCGCTGCGGGCCGGCTCGGTCGGCCGGGGCCGGTCGCCGACGGACTCCGCGGAAGGGCCGCCTCTGTCAGGCGAGCGGTTCGAGAGCGCAGTCCAGTGCGGCAGCATCTGTTTCCACTGAAACGCGACCACCGCGGTGCCACGTGGGCCGGCGGTAGGCCGACCACCCCCAGGCCCACCGCTTCCGGCGGTTCCCCGGCCGTCCCGGCCCCGACTGCCCCGGCACTGCACGGTGCGACGGGCGCACGGCCGTGACAATCAGGGCCGAAGATCGGTAAGGCGCCGATAGCGTATGAGCGCATCCGGTCAAATGGCCTCGTCGACGACGGACAGGATCCAGTCCGTCAGAGTCAGATTGCTCCCCCGCGCCGCCTCTCTCCACCGTTCGAGACGTAACTCGTCCAATGGAAGGCTGAGCTGAACCCGACGCCGGAGATCATCTTCTTCGCCCGATTTGCTGGCCCGGATCTGTTTGCGCAACTGGTTCCTCGACCAGTTCAGCCGGACTGCGAAGTCGAGCCAGTGGTCCTGTTCGGATTCCGAGAGAGATGCTACTTCCATGTGATGTTGGAAGGTGAGGCTGTCTCGCCGGCGGGACGGCTCGAATTTTCTCGCCACCCAGGCATAATTTCGCAGCGTTTGGTAGTCGAGCTTGGTCTTCTCCACCGCCCGGCGATATCGGTCACCGTACTGGTTCTGCCCGAACACCAACCAATCACCGATCCACCAGGCCGACGAATCGCACACCGCGAAGATCCTTCCGCCGAGGTGGCACCATGCCTCCAGGGAGATGTCTTGCGGGATCTGCAGCCTGGTCCTCTCGGCCGAAACCCCCAGGCCAAGATACGAGGCGTGGCTTGGTTGCCTGCTGTCAACGGGGGTCGCGTCCCCTGCAGTCGGTCTCACCGGGGTGGCGCCGCACCCCTCAGCCCTCGAAGCTGTCTGACCAGACGCGACCACGATGCCTCCCGTTTCCGTCGCCAGGACAAGCAAGTCGGCGCAGCCTTGGTCCATCTCAGACACGCTGCTTCGACCGACCGATCATCAGATTACTAACTTCGATCGTTCATGAGGAGCCGTCCGCTTGCTGACAAGCCGAGTTCGGCCACCGCCGGACCTGCCCGTCCTCCATCACCCCGGCCCGCAGCATTACGCGCGGGCGTTTGAGGACCGACCGGTCACAAACGCTTTCCCCGACCGCTTGCATCAATTTGTCATGCCACCCAGCGCCTGCCCCGCCATGCCTCATCGATCAAGACGTGGGGGCATCGTGCCCCGCGTCTGGGCCTGAACCGAACGAGCACGGGATCGTGTCGGCCTCGAAGACCGGCTCGAGCACGATCTTCAGCGCGGCCTGTACTGGTGGCCTGGATGCAGAATCCCGAATTCCACATATTCGACTCAGCGGAGCACTACGCCGAGTACGCGGACGAGCGAGGCGGCCTGCCCCGGCTGGAACGGAAGATCGCGAAGCTGACACCCGATCTGGACGCCGCGTCGGCCTGGGATACCGCCGGGGTCTGCGTCCTGCACCAGTCGCTCCCCCACCCCTTCAGCCACATCCTGCTGTATGGCCCCATCGACAACCGGCCCACCCGATGGACACCATGGGCGCCCGTTTCCTCGCCGGGGAGGGCCGTCAAGCTCCTTGCCGTTCGGAATCCGACTGCCCCAGGGAACCGGTGGCCCACGGTGCCGCACGCTAGCATCCTGGCCATGGCGAGGCGGGGGTGGCGGCTGGGGGCCGTGACGGTGGTGACGGTGCTGGCTGCGTTCTGCGCCTCGGGCCCGGAGCGCCAGGAGGGCATCCGCACAGCGTCGGACCTCGGGCCCCTGCCGGCGGACCGCTACGCCTACACACCTCAGGACTACCGGCGGTCCCAGCAGGCGTCGGCATTGCTGGTCCGGCAGTGCATGGCGGACCGCGGCCACCCGGACTTCCCGCTCGACCCCCGTTTCCCCATCGACCCCGTCGTCGCCACCACGGTCAGCACCGACTACGGCGCCCTCGACCTCGACGCCGCCAGCCGCTGGGGTTACGGCTGGGACCCCGCAGAGCACCGGGACCCCCGGCCGACGGGCCGCCGTATGACCGACACCGAGTACGCGGACTGGCCCTCCTGCAATGAGCAGGCGGATCAGCGGCTGATGCATGGCATAGATGTCAAGCGGGACTGGCTGTACGCGAGCAAGCGGGCGATCGAGGTCGGCACAGCGGTCAAGCGTGACCCGCGCCTCCAAGCGGCCTGGGGGCGGTGGTCCCGCTGTGTGTCGGAGCAGGGATTCACCCGCTACCCCGACCCCGCCGCAGCGTTCTCGGACCCCGCCTGGCAGCGGGACAGCAGCGGCAACACCCGGCATACGCGGCGGGAGCGAGCGACCGCCGTAGCGGACGTTACGTGCCAGCGCCGCCTCCGGACCGCCGAACTCTGGCACACCGTACGTGCCCAGAAGCAGGCCGCGGACATCTCACGGCATCGCGACGGCTACATCGCCGGGCTTCGAGCGCTGCGGACATACCGGGCCAACGTCGCCGAGGTACTGCGCAGACTCGGTTAGGCCCTCCGTTTCCATACTGCGCCGCCACCCTCAACGATCTCGAGAAGGGCGACGACCGCGACCGGTACCAGTTTCGTCTTCGACGATGGACCAGCCTTTCGCCGTCATGCGGCTTCGCAAGTCCTCGATACCGCGTCGGGAAGGCTCACTACCGATGCGGGCATGGATCCGCGCGTCGGGGATGACCCGGACCTGTCCCAGCAGATGCAAGGTGGGCAGGAGTGCCGGGGTCACCGGGCGGTCGTACCGGTCACGTCGTTTCCCGGTGTCACAACATGGGTCAGTGGTCTGTCGTATGGAGTGCATGCGGCGACTTCGCCGTCAGCTCGTCAGGAGACCAGGGGCGCCACCCCGTCGACGGAAAGGGATCCACATGAGGGTAGTTGTCGCGGGAGCCACCGGCCGGATCGGCTCCAGGACGGTCGCGAGGCTGCGTGACCACGGTGTGGAAGTCGTGCCCGTGTCACGCCGTCACGGTGTCGACGTGATCACGGGAGACGGTCTCGACGAGGCTCTGCGGGGCGCCGAGGTACTGGTGGACGTCACCGACGCGCCCGTGCGCACCGCCGGGGCGGAGCTGCACTTCTTCCGCACCGCCACGACCAACCTGTTGAACGCGGCGGTCGCGGCCGGTGTGGAGCACCACGTGGTCCTCTCCGCCGTGGGAGCCGACTGGCTGTGGTCGGACTACTTCCGCGCGAAGCTGCTCCAAGAGGAGATCGTACGGAACTCGCCCGCTCCCCACTCGATCGTGCGGGCCACTCCGTTCTTCGAGTCCATCGAGGTCATGGTGGAGAGGAACACGATCTACGACCGGGTACACGTCGCGCCCGTCCTCGTGCAGCCCGTCTCGACGGACGACGTGGCCGTCGCCGTCGCCCATGTCGCCGTGGGTGTGCCACTGTTCGGCGTCCTCGAGGTCGCCGGCCCGGATGTGCGTCGTCTCGACGACCTCGCGGGGGAGGTGCTGACGGCCCACCGCGACAGGCGAGTCGTCGTCCCCGACGCACAGGCCCGTTACTTCGGCGCCGAGTTGGAGGAACGGACGCTGCTGCCCGGAGCGGACGCCCAGGTGGGCCAGAAATCGTTCACCGAGTGGCTCGCGCAGCCGGTCGTTCCAGAAACCCTGTCATGAGTGACCCGCCCGGCCCGTAAATCCCTCCGCGACGAGTGAGCGCGCCGCCATGGAACTGGCCGAGGCCGGTGTCGACGTCCTCGCCCGGCTGCCTCCGGCAGTCCAGGGCGGGCGGGGCAGAGACCACCCTCAAGGCTTCAAGCGCACCATGCCGGCAACGGCCACGCACTCGCCGTGCGCGGCCGGTTCGGAGGCCGTCCGGATGTCGGCGTCCGCGGTGAGGGCCCTTTCCAGGTGGGCGAAGTCACCGGACTCCGCTGCCATGAAAAACGCCTGGACGAGCCGCCGGTGCGCGGCCGGGTCCACGGGCTGCCTGCGGCGGTTCCCCGCGAGACGTTCCTGGGCACGCGTGACCTGCTGCCTGGTATTGGCGACGCTGAGGCACAGCATCGCGGAGATCCGGCTGTACGAGTAGCCGAATCCCTCCCGTAGGACGTACGCGGCGCGTTGTCTCGGCGTCAGTGTCTCCATCAGCAGGAAAACCGCTCGCTCCACGGCGTCCTGCCGCTCGGCCAGCGCCTCCGGGGTGGCGCAGGTGTCCACGGATTCCGGGAGCCAGGAACTGGCGCAGGATTCCCGACGTCTCCAGGCGGACTGGACGACATTGATGGCCAGCCGGATGGTGGTCGTCCTGAGCAAGGCCGGCGGATTCGAGACGATCGTACGGTCCGTGCCCTGCCACCGAAGCCATGCCTCCTGGAGGACGTCTTCGGCCTCACTCCTGTTCCCGACGATGCGGCTGGCGATCTTGAGCAGTCCGGGTCTGGCATGCACGAACACCGATGTCGCGTCGTCCAGGTCGGCGGCCGTCGTGGCGGCCGTCGTGCCCGCCGTCATTCGGCCTTGCCCGGCTTCGGCCAGATGTGTGTCCACGACCGGCTCCTCTGCTCCGTGGTTCAGCGGCCTGCTGGGCTGCCGACACCCAACGTCGCGCCGGGAACAGTCGAGCGCGCCCTTGGAAAGCCGTAGGTGGCTGCGTGGTCATGCCGTGGTTGATCCATGGCCACACCTCAGGAGTGGTCTGACCAGCAGCGATGCAAGCCGGGGCGGGGCCCTTCGAGGCACGTCGGGAGGTTCGCGGTCATCGCGGTACCGGGCTCACCTGGTGGCAGGCGTCTCCTCAGCCGCTGCCAGAAACGTGGTCGGCGCAGTGGCGGAGGTCGCGGCGGACGCGTCGCTGAACGGCACACACCACATCGCCGGCCCCGGGATCTTCCCGCCGGACGAGGTGGGCCGGATCGCCCTGTCCCACAAGGGCGACGTCCTCAGCGACAAGGGTGCCCAGGTCGGAGCAGGTCGGGCGGTTCACGTGGCGCCCTGCGGAACATCCGGCTCCCCCGTGGAACCAGGGGTGCAGATATCCGGACACGTATTACCATACCGACCGAGGTGTCCTGACAGGGGAGCTGCCATGGCGAGGAGCGGTGCGAGAGCCGGTCTCCTCGGGAGGCAGCACGAGTGCCGGGCGCTCGACGACCTCCTGACAGGCGTCAGAGCCGGGCGAAGTGGAGTCGTGGTCCTGCGCGGTGAGGCAGGGATCGGGAAGACCGAGCTCCTGAGATACCTCCGCGATCGTGCCACTGGATGCCGCACCGTCAAGGTGGACGGCGTCCAGTCCGAGATGGAGCTCTCCTACGCAGGCCTGCACCAGCTCTGCGCCCCGCTGCTGGCCGGCCTCGACGGTCTTCCCGGGCCTCAGCGCGACGCGCTCAGCACCGCGTTCGGTCTGCGCGCCGGCGCTGCGCCCGACCGGTTCCTCGTGGGCCTGGCCACGCTGAGCCTCCTCGCGGACGCCGGAGGCGACCAGCCACTGGTCTGCCTCATCGACGACGCGCAATGGCTCGATCGCGCGTCGGCTCTGACCTTGGAGTTCGTCGCCCGCCGACTGCTCGCGGAATCGGTCGTGCTCGTCTTCGCCGTCCGCGAGCCCAGCACGAGTGAGGCCCTCGGCGGCCTTCGCGCGATACGCGTCACGGAGCTGACCGAGCACGACTCCCGGACCCTCCTCGACTCAGTCGTCACCGGGCCACTGGACCAGCGGGTGCGCGACCGCATCATCGCCGAGTCGCGCGGCAACCCGCTGGCCCTGCTGGAACTGCCTCACGGGTCGACCGCGGCGGAGCTGGCCGGCGGCTTCGGGCGTCCGGACGCATGGCCGTTGTCCCGCCAGATCGAGCAGGGATTCCTCCGCCGCGTCCAGTCGCTCCCGTCCGAGACGCAACGCCTGCTGCTCACCGCGGCCGCCGAGCCCGTGGGCGATGTGACGTTGTTGAGGCGAGCGGCCGAGCTGCTGGGGATCGATGTCGACGCGGCCGCGTCGCACGCCGACGCGGCGGAGCTGATCACCCTGGGCACCCGGGTGCGCTTCCGGCACCCGCTGGTGCGCTCGGCGGTCTACCGCGCGGCCGGCCCGGATGCCCGGCGCGAGGTGCACAAGGCGCTGGCCGACGCCACCGACGCCCAGCTCGATCCCGATCGTCGGGCCTGGCATCTGGCGGCCGCGACCTCGGGAGCCGACGAGACCGTGGCCGCCGAGCTGGAGCGCTCCGCGGGCCGGGCACAGGCCCGCGGCGGGATCGCTGCCGCGGCCGCGTTCCTCCAGCGCGCGGCCACGCTCACGCAGGATCCCGCCCGGCGCACGCAGCGCGCGGTGGATGCGGCACGGGCGAAGCTCCAGGCCGGGGCGTTCGAGCCGGCGGCCGCCCTCCTCGCCACGGCGGAGGCCGGGCCCGTCGACGAACTCGGACGCGCCCGCATCGATGTGCTGCGTGCCGAGATCGCGTTCGCCCAGAATCGCGGCAGTGAGGCTCCCGCACTCCTGCTCGCCGCGGCCGACCGGTTCGGGCGGCTCGACGTCACGCTCGCCCGTGACACCTACCTGAACGCCGTCGCGGCGGCGATATTCGCCGGCCGTCTGGCGCACGGCCCGGGCCTGCGAGAGGTGGGCAGGGCCGCCCGCGGCGCACCGCCACCGCCGCTGCCGCGGCTGCCCGACCTGCTGCTGGATGCTGTCGCCGTGCGTCTCACCGACGGTTACGCGGCCTCCGTACCGATGATGGCGCGCGTCCTCGAGGCTTTCCGCGAGGAGGCGATTCCCTACCAGGAGGCGCTGCGCTGGCTCTGGCTGGCATCGGTCCTCGCCGCGGATCTGTGGGACGACGAGCGCTGGCACCTGGTCGCGACCCGTCACGTGACGATCAGCCGCGAGGCGGGCGCGCTCAGCGCGCTGCCCGATGCGCTCGACTCCCTCGCTCACATGCACCTCTTGACCGGGGAGCTGACGGCGGCCGCGTCGCTGGTCGAGGAAGTCGGCACGGTGTGCGCGGCGACGGGGAGCAGCCCGGCGCGCGTCGGACCGCTCGGCCTGGCGGCCTGGCGTGGTCGCGAGCGCGAGACCCGCACGCTGATCGACGCGATCATGAACGAGGCCGTGCCGCGTGGCCAGGGAGCCGCCGTCACCGTCGCACACTGGTACCACGCCGTGCTGTGCAACGGCCTCGGCCAGTACGCGGACGCGCTGACCGCAGCCCGAGAGGCAGCCGCCCACCCGCAGGAGTTCGCCTCACCGCAATGGGGCCTGGTCGAACTGGTCGAGGCAGCCGCACGGAGCGGCTCACCCGAGCCGGCGGCCGACGCGCTCGAGCGGCTCTCGGAAACGACACAGGCCAGTGGCACGGACTGGGCACTGGGCGTGGAAGCGCGCTCCCGGGCCCTCCTGAGCAAGGGCGAGGCCGCGGAGCGGCTCTACCGTGAGGCGATCGAACGACTCGACCGCACCCGGGTCCGCGTGGAGCTGGCCCGCGCACAGCTCTTGTACGGCGAGTGGCTGCGCCGCGAGAACCGCCGCGTCGACGCCCGCGCCCCACTGACTGTCGCACACGAGATGTTCAGCCGGATCGGGGCCGAGGCGTTCGCCGGACGCGCGCGAAGGGAGCTGCAGGCCACGGGAGCGAAGGTCCGTAACCACACCTTCACGACGCGCACCGCCCTCACTCCCCAGGAAGCGCAGATCGCCCGCCTCGCCGGCGCGGGGCTCACGAATCCGGAGATCGGCGCCCAGTTGTTCATCAGCCCTCACACCGTCGAATGGCATCTTCGCAAGGTGTTCTCGAAGCTCGGCATCTCCTCCCGCAGGGAGATCCGCACCCTGCGGCTCGAAGGCGAGGCGACATCCGCCTAGGCGCAATGCCGGGACACCACCCTGGTGACCGAGCTTTTGTCCTGACGGAACGCGCTCCGGGTCATCGCGCGACGTTCACTCTCGGTCGTGCCGCCCCAGACGCCTTCCACCTGCACCACGTGCAGAGCCCAGTCGAGGCACTGCTCCGTGACGGGGCAACGGCCACAGACGGCCTTGGCCTCGTCGACCTGGACAACCGCCAGGCCGCTGATTCCTACGGGGAAGAACAGATCAGGGTCGTCCACGTGCAGGCACGATGCCCGTTCGCGCCAGTGCGCGGCATGGTCTTCTCGTTCAGCAGCCATGAGAGATCAGACCTCCACGATTCGTCATCCGGCAGGAAACCCCGGGGCTCTCACGTAAGACCGCACAACCGGCGCATCTGTGACATGCGCGCACCCCAGGGCCGCGTATCTGCCGGCCGACGAGGTCGACGGGCTCCGCCGTCGTGGAGGGGAGCCGGCACGTTCAGGGGTGAACTGTTGTGGTTCTGCTGTTTCCGGTCGAATCGGGGGTGCCGCGAAGGGGCGGCAACCGGTTCATCGGAGGGGACTTTCATGATTCATCGACTTGCGGGTGGCCCGCGACCCGTACGTGCCGCGGCGGCCGCCGCAGCCGTGCTGGTGTCACTGTTCGGGGCCGGGACCGCCGCGTCGGCCGAGACCGCGGCGGGGGATGCGATCAGCAACAGCCCGGTCGTCGCGGTGGCGGCCGCTCCCGGCGGGTACTGGCAGGCAGCGGCCGATGGCGGGGTGTTCGCTTTCGGTGGCGCGGCCTCCTACGGCTCGATGGGGGGCAAGCCGCTGAACAAGCCGGTCGTGGGGATGGCGGGCACGCCTTCGGGCAAGGGGTACTGGGAAGTGGCCGCCGACGGCGGGGTGTTCGCGTTCGGGGACGCGGCCTCCTACGGCTCCATGGGCGGCAAGCCGCTCAACAAGCCCGTCGTGGGGATCGCGGGCACGCCTTCGGGCAAGGGGTACTGGGAAGTGGCCGCCGACGGCGGGGTGTTCGCGTTCGGGGACGCGGCCTCCTACGGCTCCATGGGCGGC
>NZ_JBIRWL010000011.1:0-299739 GCF_044387825.1 Streptomyces sp. NPDC020299 | reverse complement strand
GTTCGCGTTCGGGGACGCGGCCTCCTACGGCTCCATGGGCGGCAAGCCCCTCAACAAGCCCGTCGTCGGGATGGCGGCCACACCCTCCGGCAAGGGGTACTGGCTCACCGCCGAGGACGGCGGCCTGTTCGCGTTCGGGGACGCGGCCTTCTCCGGCTCCATGGGCGGCAAGCCGCTGAACAAGCCGGTCGTGGGGATGGCGGCCACGCCTTCCGGCAAGGGGTACTGGGAAGTGGCCGCCGACGGCGGGGTGTTCGCGTTCGGGGACGCGGCCTCCTACGGCTCCATGGGCGGCAAGCCCCTCAACAAGCCCGTCGTCGGGATGGCGGCCACACCCTCCGGCAAGGGCTACTGGCTCACCGCCGAGGACGGCGGCCTCTTCTCCTTCGGCGACGCCACCTTCCACGGCCACGCCATCTACACCGGCCAGACCTCGTCGGGAGCCACGGCGTCGGCCCAGCAACTGGCCCAGCAGCTCCTGGCGTCGGCATCCACCTTCGCCACGTCCCACCCCAGCGGCGTGAAGGACCAGGCCTTCGCACTCCAGAACCTCAAGGACACCGCCGCCGGGAAGCAGGCGGCCCGGTCCTGCTACAAGAACGCCCCCTGCGGCACGGTCCGGCTGCACGCCACGATGCTCCAGGCACTGCTGGACATCACCCGCGGTCAGCGGGTCCAGGTGAGCGAGATCGCCGGCGCGTCGCACTCGCCGAACTCACTCCACTACCAGGGCACGGCCTTCGACATCGACCGGATCTCCGGCGTGGGGGGAACCGGCAACGTCCTGCCCCACGCGCAGGCCGACCCGGTGGTCGCGACATGCACCGCCATGGGGGCCACCGAGGCCTGGCTGGAGCGAGTCGACACGAGCCGCGCCGGCGCGGGACAGAGCGGCAACCACGTCCACTGCGGCTGGTCTCCCTCGGTCGCCTGACACACCCACCGAGTCATCACCCTCGTCACCTCTGCGGCCGCCGACTGCGGCCGCAGAGCCATGCCCGCGCACAAGAGCCGACTTGAGGCGTTCCCCCTCCGCCATCTGTCCAGTTTTCCTATTCTATTGCGGGTAATTCGCTTATCAGGCAGGAGATATGACGGCAAGTGAGCCCGAGAGGCCCCCGGCGCCCGCCGACGGATGCGTACGGGTAGTACGGGTACGCGCGGCCAACCAGGACTGGACGATGCAGCCGGGGGACGTTCTGACCTTCGGCCGAGGCGCCGAACGCGACATCCGCTTCGCCTACGATCCGCAGGACGACTTCGTCTCCCGGCAGGCCGGTTCGCTGATCGCCCTGAACGACGGCGTCCTGGTGCGCAACGACTCGCGGACCCAAGGGCTGATCATGCAGGCCTTCCCCGGACCGGAGATCCCGGTCGGGCCGCACATGGCCGTGGGAACGATGCCCTACGAGCAGGTCCGGCTGGTCGTGCCCGGACGGCACGGCAGCCGGTACGCACTGCTGCTCGACACCCGGGGGCTGCGGGCACAGCCGCGACCGGAGGCCGAGACCTGCACGCTCGACACCCGTCCGGCCTCGGTCGTACCGACCCGGGCCCAGGCCACGAAGATCACCGCACGGGAGCTGCGGCTGCTGACGGCCCTGTGCGAGCCGCTGCTGCTTCTGGCAGGCGAGGAGGCTGCCGCCGCCACCTACCGGCAGATCGCCGACCGGGTGGGAGGGACCCCTGCCAGCGTGCGCACCTGCCTGGACGCCCTGCGCACTCGGCTGACAGAAGCCGACGGCATCCCGGGACTGCGCAACGACGACACTCCCGGCGGCGCACGCGCCGACGCGTTCGGGCCGGCCCTGGCCCAGTGGGCGCTGAGCTCGGGCACCGTGACCACCGAGCACCTCGGACTCCTGCCCCGGCGGCGCACCGGCCGGCCCGGCCCCGACGCGGAGACGCCGTGAGCCCACAACAGCCCGCCGACGAGACCCCCACGGATCCCGCCACCGGCGCGGAAGCCGCCCAGACATTCGTCGTACCCGGCCCGCGAAGCGGCAGGAGACCCTCGTCGCACGAGGCCAACGGACTTTTCGCAGGCCCCAGTCACGAGCCGGACCGCTTCGAACTCCTCGGACAGGGGCTGCGCGGAAGCGAGGGCATCACCTGGCGCGGCCGCTACCGGGGCGCCCTGGGACAGCCCGTCATCCGCGCCGTCAAGCAACTGCTGCGCCCTCCCTCGGCACCGGGCGGCTGGCCGTCCCAGGCCGACGTGCAGCGCTGGCAGGACCAACGGCACCTGCTGCAGGCCCTCCGCAACGACCACCTGGTGCGCGTGCACGACCTGTTCTTCGGACCCGAACCGCACCGGCCGGGCACCTATCCGCCGGCCGGGGACGGCCGCGAGTACTGGGTCCCGTACCTCGTGATGGACTGGGTCGACGGCCCCACCCTGCAGACCGACATCCGCCACGGCGACGCCGACCTCGCCCGAAGACTTCGCTGCGTGCGGGACCTCGCCGAGGCCGTTTCCGTGCTGCACTCCGCCACGCAGACCTCCGGCAACCCCTTGCTGCACCGCGACATCAAACCGGACAACTGCATCCAGGACCCCGGGCGGGGCACCGTCCTGGTCGACCTGGGCACACTGCGGCGCGTCGACGACGGCTACGACCCCCTGGGCATGCACACCCGCCAGTACGCCGCACCCGAAGTACTGCAGGACCCGCACTCCCCCCGCACACAGGCCTCCGACCTCTACGCGCTGGGCGCGGTCGCCTACTTCTGTATCGTCGCCGCCCCTCCGCCCGCGGACACCGGGCCGGCCGCGGCGGGGATCATGCGCCAGGAACTGATGGCCGCGGTCGAGGACCGGAAACTGCCCGACGCTCAGGCCTTCGCCGACCACATCCTGCTCATGCTGGACCCCGTCCCGGCCCGGCGGCCCAGCCGCCCGCAGCAGTGGGCCGACCAGGCGCTCGCCCTCGCCGGATACCCCCGCACGCCGTCGCCCCGACGCCGGCCCCTGCGCTCACGCCGCGGCATGGCCCTCGTAGCCGCCCTCGCAGCGGTCCTCGCGGTAACGGTCGCGAGGCTGCTGCCCGCTTCGGACCCTCCGCCCGGCCGTCAGGCGGACGTCCACGCCTTCCGCCAGTTCGGAAACGAGTACATCCCCTTCGCCGCCCACCTGGCCGCGGACCGGATCACGCTGTCGCCTCCCGGCGGACAGCACCGCTACGACCATCTGTGGGGGGCCTACGCCCCTGCCGACGCCTGTGCCACCACCGTCACCTTCGACGCCCGGATGACCCACACCGACCCCCGGGCCGGCTACGGCTACGCGATCGCCCCCAGAAGCACCATGGACAGCAGCCGCACTCCCCACGGCTACTCCGTCCAGTACGAATGGCAGTCGGCGGACATCAACGCCAGGACCGGCGCCTATCTCAGGCCCGCGGAGCTGCCCGGCGGGGCCTGGGAGGGCACCACCAACCCGTCCGCCGCACCGGACATCACCAGGAGCCATCACGTCACCGTGTCGGCGACGGGAACGACTCTGAGGATGACCGTCGACCACACCTCGGTCGCCTACCGGCTGCCCGCCGTCGAATGCGGCGGGGTCACCATCCGGGCCTGGGGAGCCACCCTCGGCATCACCCATCTGAAGATCTCCGCGACATGACAGCGGCCGCTCCCCAGAGGGGAACGGCCGCAACAATCAGGCACCTTGACGGTCAGCACCACAGCTTGTACCAGGGGCAGTGCTTGGGCGGCGGCGGAGCCGGCTTCGACTTGCCCGGCACGGAGACGGGCGGGCCGCTCGACGCCCAAGCCGCCGGTGCGACCCCCACCGAGACCGTCATGACGAGTGAGACCAGGAACAACCCGGCGCGCTTGCCGGTATGCGACCTCATCGTTTCCCCCCTTCCACGGTGCCCATCCCGGGCCCGTACACGTCTCCAGGACATCACGCACCCGACGGAATTCCTCTGAAAAGATGGAAGATGACAATAACTGATCATACATACAGAATTTCGTCCTGAATTAGTGACCAAGGTGGTCTCCGGGCTTCGAGATGCGGTCACCCGCACCTGCTGGATACGCTCGCTGAGTGGCCGGCCACCCCGCCACCCGCGGACAAGACTGTTTCCGCAGTCCAAGACCTCTGCAGTGTTCACGCCTCCACGGGAGGAAGGTTGCGATGAGGTTCACCCGCCTGCGTACAGCAAAGGCCACTGCGGCGGCTCTGGTCGCCGTCCCGTTCGCGTTCGGAGGCCTGGCGTCGCAGAGCCACGCACAGGACGCGTCTCCCAGTCCGTCGGGGACGTTCGGTCCCGGCTGCTCGGCGCTCTCCCAGAAGGTCAACACGGCCAAGGACAAGGTCTCAGCGGCCGCGGCCGCATATCCACAGCTCAGCCAGCTGGTCTCGGCCACGGTCAGGGCACAGCTGAGCAGTGCCCTCGACGGGAAGCCCGGCATCACCGTCTTCGCTCCCGACAACAAGGCCTTCGAAAAGGTCACCGTGTCGCAGCTCGCCTCGCTCCTCGGCGATCAGGGGCAGCTGAAGAAGGTGCTGACCTACCACGTCGTGGAGAAGCAGATCACCCCGGACGAACTCCCGGGCGGCTCCTTCACGACGGTGGAAGGCAGCAAACTGACCACGTCGGGCTCGGGCACCGACTTCAAGGTCAACGGCAAGGCGAACATCGTCTGCGGCAACATCAAGGCCGCGAACGCCACCATCTACGTCATCGACGCGGTTCTCCAGCCACCGTCCTGACGCAGCATGGCTCCCGTTCAGGGCAGCGTCCACAAGCGGACCGTGACGAGGTAGAAGACGACGGCCCAGAAGGCCATCGCCACCGCGACGACGCCGAGGCCACGGAGGTTGGTTCTCGCCGCCGGTTCGTTCGGGGGTGGCCGCAGCCATCGTCCGAGCAGCGGGTTCACGTAGTAGGGCATGGTCAGGAAGCTCATGATGAGGCTCGACAGCAGGTTGCCCACGAGCAGGCCGATCCAGAGCGGCATGTGCAGCGGGGACAGAGCGAGCGTCAGCAGCACGACGGTCGGGTACAGGCCGACCCAGATGGCGAGGGAGGTCCTGGTCTCGGAGGGAGGCGGCGGTGCCTCCTTGCCGTCTCCCTCGAAGGCGAACCAGCTGCCGAACGAGTTGTCGATCGTGCGCAGCTTGAAGTCACTGAACTTCTCGCCCTCGGCCAGGATCTCCCGCCGCTCGGGCGACGTCAGCCAGGCGTCGAGGTGCTCGGCGCTGTCGTAGCGGTACAGCGTGGTCCATTCCTCCTGAAGCCCCTCGATGGGGCGGAAGAGCTCGGTCCCGCGAAACCCCTCGAACCTGCTCTCCTCCTGGATCATGTGGTGCTGCCAGTCGAGGAAGTCGTCGACCTGGTTCGGGGGGACGCGATGGGTGACCACCACGGTGACCAGCGGATCCAGTGACTGGGTGCCGCTGCTGACCACCTGCTGGGTCGCCGGACCGTCGAAGTACTTGGCGCCGACGTCGAGATAGGTCTGCCTGGTCCCGCTGTTGATCCACGCCTGCAGATGCGCCACCGAGTCGAACCGGTACACGACGACCCAGTCGGGTTGCAGCGGTCGATGCGGACCGGCCGCGTGGTGCCGGCGGTGACGGTGAGCAACAGGTCGTTCGCTCCCAGCCGTTGGGTGCCGGCGAGGAACACCGTCGAACGGCCGAGCCGGGTCAGCGTGAAGCGACGGTGCGCGGTGCGTTTGCGCAGCGCGTGCTCCGCAACGGTGATGCGGCGGAGGATCTCCCCGGGCGCGAGGATGTTGTGGTGGTCGCCCGTGACGAAATCGAGGGCGTCGACGAAGCGGACGGAGCCGTCGGGCGCCCACAGTTCGTACCGCGCCTCCAGCGCGACCGTCAGCGTGATCATCGGCCCGGCGGGCAGGGACATGCAGATGTTGCCGCCGACTGTCGCCGCGTTCCACACCTTGAACGAGGACAGGAACGCCTCACAGCTCTTCCGGAACAGGATTCCGGCGGTCCAGCCCTGCGGCCACGAGAAGGCGTACAGGTCGCGAATGGTGCAGGTGGCGCTGATCTCCAGGCCCTCGTCCGTCGGGACAAGGGGCTCCCAGGGCAACGCCGTCAGGTCGATCAGCCGTCGCAGGTCCGGCTGCTCCGTGGAATAGAGCCATGTTCCACCCGCGAGCCAGGCATCACCCTCGTGCCAGTCCGCGCCCGGCCGCTCGGACGGTCGCCGGACTACTTCGGTGATGGTGTTGAGGTCCATGGAAATCGACCAGGTTTCCTGCTGCTCGGCAGGGGACGCTTTTTTAACAGATTATCCCAGTATGCGAATGAAGGTCCGGCCCAGGACAGCCATAGGGGGTGGTACGTACGGTGAGCGGACGGGACGGACGAGGTCGCGGACCTGTTCCGGGCACTCGGCCGGCAGATCGAGGTCGCCCGGGAGCGGGCCGGGCTGAGCCAGAAGGAGCTGGGCGACCGGATCGGGTACGGGGAGGAGACGATCTCGTCGGTCGAGCGCGGGCGTCGCACGCCGCAGCCCGAACTGCTGGTCGCCGTGGACCGGTTGCTGGAGTGCGGGGGCCTGCTGGCCTCGGCGGCGGAGGATGTGGAGCGGGCGAAGACCCGGCGGAGGGTGCGGCATCCGGAGTGGTTCAGGGACTATGCGCGGCTGGAGGAGGGAGCGGTTGAGCTGCACGACTACAGCTCGCTCGCGATTCCCGGACTTCTGCAGACCGATGCGCACACGAACGTGGTGTTCGGGACACGGCAGCCCGCGGGCAGAACACAGGTGGCGTACCTGGAAGTTCAGCACATCAGCCGCCTGATCGCGGATCCGAACGAGGTCCGTATCCTTGCCGCACGCTACGGCAGCATCAGGGCGCAGGCGCTCACGCCGGAAGAGTCGCTGACCCTGATCGAGAAGATGCCGGGAGACCGATGAACACCGAACAGCCCGTACGGCTGGACTGGTTCAAGAGCAGCGACAGCAGCGGCGAAGGAGGCGCGTGCGTCGAGGTCGCCACCGACGCGACCGCCATACACGTACGGGACTCCAAAGACCGCGGCGGCCACCAACTCACCTTCGCGCGGAGCGCATGGGCCGGGTTCGTCGGATCAGACCCCCGACAGGCCGGTCAGCACCCGGTCCGGGGTGAGGGGTAGTTCGCGGAAGCGGATGCCGGTGGCGTGGTGGACGGCGTTGCCGATGGCGGCGGCGGTGCCGACGATGCCGATCTCTCCGATGCCCTTGCTGCCCATGGGGTTGAGATGGGGGTCGTCCTCCTCGATCCAGTGCGCCTCGATGTCGGGGACGTCGGCGTGCGCGGGCACATGGTACGAGGCGAGGTCGGACTCGGTGAAGTCGCCGAAGGCGGCGTCCATGGTGCTGCCCTCGGTGAGGGCCATGCCGAGTCCCATGGTCATGCCGCCGATGAACTGGGAGCGCGCGGTACGGGCGTTGAGGATCCGTCCGGCCGCGTACACGCCGAGCAGCCGGCGCACCCGGACCTCGCCGGTGACGGTGTCGACGGCGACCTCGGCGAAGTGGGCGCCGAAGGCGTGGCGCGCGTACCCGCTGTCCGCGTCGGCGCGGCCGGTGGTGTCCGCCCGTTCGACGAGGCCGGCGTCGGGCAGCGCCCCGGTGCGGCCGGCCAGACGGTCGGCCAGCCGGGCGCACGCGGCGTGCACGGCCCAGCCCCAGGAGGCGGTGCCCGAGGAGCCGCCGGCCAGCGAGGCGGACGGCAGGTCGCTGTTGCCGATCTCGGTCCGTACCCGTTCCAGCGGTACGCCGAGCGCGTCCGCCGCCACCTGCGCGAGGACGGTACGGGCGCCGGTGCCGATGTCGGCGGCGTTCACCCGCACCAGGAAGGTGCCGTCCGGCAGCGCGTGGGCCGCCGCGGTGGACGGGAAGACCAGGACGGGGTAGGTCGCCGCGGCCACGCCGGTACCGATCAGCAGGGAGCCCTCGGAGCGGGCGTGGGGGCGCGGGGCGTGGTGCGCCCAGTCGAAGCGGCGGGCGCCCTCCCGCAGGCACTCCACCAGGTGGCGGCTGCTGAACGGCTTGCCGCTGTCGGGCTCGCTGTCGGGTTCGTTGAGGATCCGCAGCTCCACCGGGTCCTCGCCGAGCGCGTCGGCGAGTTCGTCCATCGCGGACTCCAGCGCGTACATGCCGGGCGCCTCGCCGGGGGCGCGCATCCAGGACGGGCTGGGCACGTCCAGCGGGACGACCCGGTGGACGGTCAGCAGGTGCGGGGCGGCGTACATGATCCGCGCCGGGACCGCCGCCTGCTCGACGAACTCCCGGACGTGGGAGGTGTGGGTGGTCACCTCGTGCATGACGGTGGTCAGGCGGCCGTCGGCGGTGGCGCCGAGGCGCAGCCGTTGCAGGGTGGGGGCGCGGTGGCCGACCACGGCGGCCAGGTACTTGCGCGGCAGGTTGACGGTCACCGGCCGGCCGGTGTGGCGTGCGGCCATCGCGGCGAGGACGACGTCGGGGCGCGGGGTGCCCTTGGAGCCGAAGCCCCCGCCGACGTGCTCGGCGACGACGGTGACGTGGTCCTCGGGCATGTCGAACAGCGCGGCGAGCACGGAGCGGACGGTGGTGCCGCCCTGGCTGGAGGTGTGGAGGGTGAGCCGGTCGCCGGCCCGGTCCCAGTGCGCGGTGCTGGCGTGCGGCTCCATGGGGTGGTTGTGCAGCGGCGGCACCCGGTACTCGGTGTCGACGCGGACGGGCGCGGCGGCGAAGGCGCCGTCCGGATGGCCGTGTTCGGTGCGGCCGGGGTAGCCGCCGTTGGCCTCCTGGGGTTCGTAGGCGCCGGGGTGCTCCGGCCGGAGCGTGACGTCGTGCTCCTCGGTGTCGTACGTGACCTGGACGGCCCGGGCGCCCGCGCGGGCCGCCTCCAGGGTGTCGGCGACGACCAGGGCGACGAACCAGCCCCGGTGCGGCACCCGGGGGTCCTGCAGCACGGCGAGGGTGGCGTCCTCCGGTTCGGTGAGCCGGGGGGCGTTCTCGTGGGTGAGCACGTCCAGGACGCCGGGGGTCGTGCGGGCGGCGGTCGTGTCGACCGCGGTGACCCGGCCGCGGGCGACGGTGGCGGGTACGGGCCAGGCGTGGACGCGGCCCGGCAGGGGGTACTCGGCGGCGTAGCGGGCCTGGCCGGTGACCTTCTCCCGGCCTTCCCGGCGCTCGGCCGGGGCGCCCAGGGCGGGGCCGGTGCGGGCCATGGTGTCCTCCTGTGGCATACCGGTTCAGCTCCCCACGGGCGTCGGCGCGAGGCGGCCCAGGACCTCCAGGGCCAGGTTGTGGGCGAGGGGCACCTTGTAGGCGTTGTCGCGCAGGGGTTCGGCGGCGTCGAGTTCGAGGTCCACGGCGCCCTCGAAGGCGGGCTGGGTGGCGGCGGCGCCGAGCAGGGCCTCCTCCGCCAGCCGGGCCCGCCAGGGCCGGTGCGCCAGCCCGCCGAAGGCCAGGCCGATCTGGCTGACCCTGCCGTCCGTCACCCGGAGCAGCACGGCGACGGAGGCGAGCGCGAAGGCGTACGAGGCGCGGTCGCGGGCCTTGCGGTAGGCGGAGGGGACTCCTGCGGTGGCGGCGGGAAGCACGACGGCGGTGATCAGTTCGCCGGGCCGGATCTCGGTGTCCCGCTCCGGGTGGTCGCCGGGCAGCCGGTGGAAGTCGGCCACCGGCACGCTCCGGGTGCCGTCGGTGCCGTACAGCTCGACACGGGCGTCGAGGGCGCACAGGGCGACGGACATGTCGGAGGGGTTGGTGGCGATGCACTGCGGTGAGTGGCCGAGGACGGCGTGGTCGCGGTGCACACCGTCGCGGGCACCGCAGCCGGAGCCGGGGTCGCGTTTGTTGCAGGGCTTGGAGAGGTCCTGGAAGTAGGGGCAGCGGGTGCGCTGGAGCAGGTTGCCGCCGGTGGTGGCGGCGTTGCGCAGCTGGCCGGAGGCGCCCGCGAGCAGAGCCTGGGACAGGGCGGGGTAGCGGTCGCGGACCAGCGGGTGGGCGGCGAGGTCGCTGCCCCGGACCGTGGCGCCGACGCGCAGCGAGCCGTCGTCCAGCTCCTCGACCGTGTCCAGGGGCAGGCGGCCGATGTCGACGAGGGCGGTGGGCCGGACCACGCCGAGTTTCATCAGGTCGACGAGGTTGGTGCCGCCGCCGAGGTACTGGGCGCCGGGGTGCGCGGCGTACGCCTCGACCGCCTCCTCGACGCTGCGGGCCCGTACGTAGTCGAAGGGCTTCACCGGTTCACGTCCTCCACGGCATCGACGATGCGCGGGTAGGCCCCGCAGCGGCAGAGGTTGCCGCTGAGCCGCTCGCGGATCTCGGCCCGGTCCAGCGGGAAGGGCCGGCCGGAGGGTGCCGCCGGGTCGGTGACGTGCGAGGGGTGGCCTGCGGCGGCCTCGGCGAGGGCGCCCACGGCGGAGCAGATCTGGCCCGGTGTGCAGTAGCCGCACTGGAGGGCGTCGCGGTCCAGGAAGGCCCGCTGGAGGGGGTGCGGTTCCTCGCCGGCGCCCGCGAGGCCCTCCACGGTGGTGATCTCGCTGCCGTCGAGGGTCACGGCCAGCAGCAGGCAGCTGTTGAGCCGGCGCCCGTCGACCAGGACCGTGCAGGCCCCGCACTGGCCGTGGTCGCAGCCCTTCTTGGCGCCGGTGAGGCCGAGGTCCTCGCGCAGCAGGTCGAGCAGGGCGCGCCGGTGGTCGACGAGGACGGTGTGGGGTTTTCCGTTGACGCGGAGGGTGACCTCCGAGCGGTACGGGGCCGGGGGCGCCGTCCTGCTCCGTTTGTCGCTGTACGTGTCGCTGCCCATGGTGTGGAGACCTTCCGGACGCGCGGTGCCGCTGTGGCTGACCGCGTATCCAGGCTGCGGCAGCTGACACCTTCCAGCACCCCGGGGGCGCCCCGAAGGAGCCCTGGGGGCCGGGTCAGCCGGTCTGTGCGGACCCGGCGGACCTGGTCAGCCGGCCGGTGACGTCCGCGGTGTCCGAGGCGGGCGGCGCGGCCACGCTCGCCTTGGTGCCGAAGTCCGTGAACCGCAGGACGGTGGTGCTGGTCACCTGGGTGTTCTGCTTCTGAGGTGTCCGTCCCTTCAGGGGGTGCAGGGCCAGTCGTACGCTCTCCTGACGGATGCGGCCCCGGTCGTCGAGCCACAGGTCCACCGGCAGGGAGGACTTCCCCAGCTGTCGCTTCAGCTCCTCGGCCTGCCGCGCGTTGTCCCGAGCCAGCGAGGAGACGGGCACGGCGACGCGGTAGTGGGTGGTGCGGGTGCCGTCGAGGGTCTGGGTGCCGATCCGGGTGACGTCCTCGCTGCCGACGCCCTTGAGGTAGCGGAACGGCGCAGCCGGGTCACTGGCCTGGGACTGCCCCGTGGCGTTGGACCGGTTCAGCCGGGCCAGGTCGATCTTCATCCAGGTCTTGCCGCCCGGGATCTTGGCCCGCTGCCCGCCGGACGGCTTCTGGTAGACCACGCCGTCGACGACGCGCTGCTCGATCTCGGTGCCCTGTGAGGTGAGCGTCATCCGGCTGGCGCCCTTCTCCAGGTCCACCACGCCGGTGCCGTGTGCGGTGACCGCCTGGCCGTCGGCGACGGCCTTGCTGCTGACCGTCATCTTCGCGGTGTCCTCTGCCACGGTGTTGCGGTAGGCGTCCTGGACGGCCTCGGTCTTGGGTGTCGCGCTCGTCCCGGTCTTGGCGTCGCCGCCCTTCCCGGAGCCGTCCTCGCTGCCGCAGGCCGCTAAACCGGCGGCCAGGACGAGCGTGGCCACGGCACTTGTGATCTGTGCTTTCGACACGGTGTCTGCCTCCCGAACAAGGTTGCCTGGTACGTACTTGACGCCCCCTCGGGTGCCCCGCCGGTCGCCGGTCACGCCCCGGCCGCCACCTCGGTGACCGGCTCGGTCCCGGTCTCGGTCGCTGTCGCGGTCGGGGTCGCTGCCGTTGTCGCGGTTCCGGTCGCTGTCCCGGCCTCGGTCTCGGAAGCGGTGACGGTCTCGGTCGCTGTCACGGCCTCGGGCGCGGTCCCGGAAGCGGTCTCGGTCGCTGTCTCGGGCTCGGCCTCGGCCTCGGCCTCGGTGTCCCGCTTCTCGAACTGGGTGCGGTACAGCTGCGCGTAGCGCCCGTCGGCCGCCAGGAGTTCGTCGTGCGTGCCCCGTTCCACGATGAGGCCGGCCTCGACGACGAGGATCAGGTCGGCGGCGCGGACGGTGGACAGGCGGTGGGCGATCACCAGGGCGGTGCGGTCCCTGAGGGCTTCCGTCAGGGCCTCCTGCACGGCCGCCTCGGAGGTGTTGTCCAGGTGGGCGGTGGCCTCGTCGAGGATGACGACGCGCTGCCGGGCCAGCAGCAGCCGGGCGATGGTCATCCGCTGCCGCTCGCCGCCGGAGAGGCGGTAGCCGCGCTCGCCGACCACGGTGTCCAGGCCGTCGGGCAGGGACCGTACGACGTCGTCGAGGCGGGCGCGGCCGAGCGCGTCCCACAGTTCGTCGTCGCTCGCCGCGGGGCGGGCCAGCAGCAGGTTGGCGCGGACGGTGTCGTGGAAGAGGTGGCCGTCCTGGGTGACCATGCCGAGGGTGGCCCTCAGCGAGGTCGCGGTCGCGTCCCGTACGTCGACGCCGCCGACCCGGACGGCGCCCTCGTCGACGTCGTACAGGCGCGGCAGCAGCTGGGCGATGGTCGACTTGCCGGCGCCGGAGGAGCCGACGAGGGCGACGGTCTGGCCCGGTTCGGCGCGGAAGGTGACGCCGCGCAGCACTTCGCCGCCGCGGCGGCCGTCGAGGGCCGCGACCTCCTCCAGGGAGGCGAGGGAGACCTTGTCGGCGGACGGGTAGCCGAAGCGGACGCCGTCGAACTCGACCGCCACCGGGCCCTCGGGCACCTCACGGGCGTCCGGCTTGTCCTGGATGAGCGGTTCGAGGTCGAGCACCTCGAAGACCCGCTCGAAGCTGACGAGTGCGCTCATCACCTCGACGCGGGCCCCGGCGAGCGCGGTGAGCGGGGCGTACAGCCGGGTCAGCAGCAGCGCCAGCGACACGACCGCGCCGGGCTCCATGTGGCCGCGCAGCGCGAACCAGCCGCCGAGCCCGTAGACCAGCGCGAGGGCCAGGGACGACACCAGGGTCAGGGCGGTGATGAACGCCGACTGGGCGGTCGCCGTGCGGACGCCGATGTCCCGCACCCGGGCGGCCCGGGCCGTGAACTCGGCGGACTCCTCCTCCGGGCGGCCGAACAGCTTGACCAGGGTGGCGCCGGGGGCGGAGAAGCGCTCGGTCATCCGGGTGCCCATCTCCGCGTTGAGGGCGGCCGCCTCCCGCTGCATCCGGGCCATCCGGCTGCCCATACGGCGGGCGGGCACCACGAACACCGGCAGCAGCACCAGCGCGAGCAGGGTGATCTGCCAGGACAGGGTCAGCATCACGGCGAGGGTGAGCAGCAGCGTGACGATGTTACTCACCACGCCGGACAGGGTGTTGCTGAAGGCCCGCTGGGCGCCGATGACGTCGTTGTTGAGTCGGGAGACGAGCGCTCCCGTACGAGTACGTGTGAAGAACGCGACCGGCATGCGCTGCACATGATCGAACACAGCCGTTCTCAGATCGAGGATGAGCGCTTCCCCGAGCGTCGACGAGAGCCGTCTGCCGAGGATCCCGAGGGCGGCCTCGGCGACGGCGATCAGCGCGATGAGCACGGCCAGGCGTACGACCGTGCCCTCGTCGCCGTGCGACACGATCGCGTCGACGACGCGGCCGGCGAGCACGGGGGTCGCGACGGCGAGCAGCGCGGTCACCACCCCGAGCAGCACGAACCAGACGATGCGGCGGCGGTGCGGGCGGGCGAAGGCGGCGATGCGCCGCAGCGTCCCGCGGTCGAAGGGGCGGCGTTCCGCCTGCGCGTTCATCACGCTGTGCAGCTGTGTCCACGCTGTGGTCTCCATGCTCATGGGAGAGAACGTAGAACCTCAAGCATCGTTGAGGTCAATACCCGCCCGCCGTCCCCTCGCCGGCCGTCCCCTCGCCCGAAGGACCCGATGACCCCTCCCCCGCGTCTTCTCGCCCAGCCGCTTCCCGTCCGTAAGCCGCCGGTCCCGATTCCGCCACCCGCCGTTGGCACGGCGCGGAGAGCCTCTTGTGACGTGACACCGGATGTGACAGCGGTACAGCTCCCCGAACTCCGCCCGGGACGGTTCCCCCGACGCGTCCCCGTCCGCCAGGCCCTGTGCCTGGTCCCGCTCCTGCTGGTCACCGTGGCCGCGGTGCGGCACCGCTCCGTGCTCGCCGCGGGCTTCGGCCAGCTGCGCACGGCGTCCCTGCCGTGGCTGCTGGCGGCGGCCGGCGCCACCTGTCTGACCTGGGTCGCCGCCGCCTTCACCCGGCAGGGTGCCGTCGTGCAGCCGCTGCCGAGACGGCGGCTGCTGGCCACCCAGTTCGCGGCCGGGGCGGCCAATCACCTGCTGCCGACCGGGCTCGGCGCGAGCGCCGTCAATCTGCGCTTCATGACCGTGTGCGGGGTGCCGCTCGCCCGCTCCTCGGCGGCTCTCGCGCTGTATCTGCTCGCCGAGTGCGTGGGCCGGCTGGTCCTGCTGAGCGCGCTGCTGATCGCCTTCCCGGACGCGCTGCGGCTCGGCAGCCTGCTGCCCGGCGGTGCGCTCGGCCCGCTGCCGGCGGCCATCGGTGCCGTGCTGCTGCTCGCGGTGGCCGCGCTGCTGCTCGTACGACGGCTGCGCACGGCCGCGCTCTCCTTCGTGCGGACCGCGCTGGGCGAGGCACGGTCGGTGCACGCCCGCCCGGCCCGGGCGCTGGCCCTGTGGGGCGGCTCGCTGGCGTTCCCCGCGCTGCAGGCGGCCGGCCTGGCCGCTGTGGGGCAGTCGCTGGGGCTGCCGGTGCCGGCCGCGCACATGGCTCTGGCCTACCTGGCGGCGACGGTCGCGGTGGCGCTGGTGCCGACGCCGGGCGGGCTCGGCTCCGTGGAGGCCGCGCTGATCGTGGCCCTGGTCGCGGTGGGCGGCCCGGCGGCCGTCGCCACCGCGGTGGTCCTCGCCTACCGGATCATCACGGTGTGGGTGCCGCTGGTGCCCGGCGCGCTGACGCTGGGGGCGCTGGTGCGGCTGAAGGTGATCTGACGGAAGGTGACCTGAGGCAAGGTGACCTGAGGCAAGGTGATCTGAGGCAAGGTGATCTGAGGCAAGGTGATCTGTCAGCGCCCGGTCAGCGAAGGAGTCCCCCGTGTCGGTCCGCGTGGAACACAAGGAACACGTCACCACCGTCGTCCTCTCCCGCCCGGAGGTCCGCAACGCCGTCGACGGTCCCACCGCGGACGCTCTCGTGGCCGCCTTCCGCGCGTTCGAGGCCGACGACGAGGCGCGGGTGGCCGTGCTGTGGGGCGAGGGCGGCACCTTCTGCGCGGGCGCTGACCTGAAGGCGATGGGTACGGAGCGCGGCAACCGGGTCGCCGAGGACGGGGACGGCCCGATGGGCCCGACCAGGCTGCGGCTGTCCAAGCCGGTGATCGCCGCGGTCGCCGGACACGCCGTCGCCGGGGGTCTGGAGCTCGCCCTGTGGTGCGATCTCAGGGTCGCCGAGGAGGACGCCGTGTTCGGCGTGTTCTGCCGCCGCTGGGGCGTCCCGCTCATCGACGGCGGCACGGTACGGCTGCCCCGGCTGATCGGCACCAGCCGCGCGATGGACATGATCCTCACCGGCCGCCCGGTGCCGGCCCGCGAGGCCTGCGAGACGGGCCTGGCCAACCGGCTCGTCCCCACGGGCCGGGCCCGCGCGGAGGCGGAGGAGCTCGCGGCGGCCGTCGCCCGGTTCCCGCAGGCCTGTCTGCGCGCCGACCGGGCGTCGGTGCTGGAGCAGGAGGGGCTGGACGAGGTGAGCGCGCTGCGCGGTGAACTCCGGCACGGGGCGGGTGTGCTGACGGAGGCGCTCGAGGGCGCGGCGCGGTTCGCCGGGGGTGAGGGACGACACGGCTCGTTCTCGCGCTGAGGGGCCGCACGGGTGCGAACTGCCGTTCCGGATACGGCAGGATGAAAAGTCGCGCCGGGCGTGGACGTCCAAGCGGCGTCCGACCGGCCGGCGCGACCGCACTTCCCTGAGACGAACAGGTGACAACGTGACGATTCCTCACGCCGGTCTTCACACTGGGCCGTCGGCGACGCCGTTCGCCGCGGCTTCCCGCCCCGGAGGTGACCGGTGAACCGCGCGCTGACCCTGGACGACCTGATCCTCGCGGGCATCGCCCTGGCGGCGGGTCTGCTGGTGGCCTTCTCCTCCCGCACGCTGCTGCGCTGGCTGGCGGGGCACGCCAAGCGCACCAAGTGGAGCGGCGACGACGTGATCGTGGACGCGCTGCGCACGGTGGTGCCATGGGCGGCGATCGCGGCCGGCGCGGCCGGCGCGGGGGCGGCGCTGCCGCTGACCCGGTCCGTCCAGCAGCACACCAACCAGTGCCTGAAGGTGCTGCTCATCTTCGTGGTGACCCTGTCCGCGGCCCGGGTGATCGCCGGGCTGGTGCAGAGCGTCACCCAGTCCCGCTCCGGTGTCGCCGGGTCGGCCACCATCTTCGTCAACATCACCCGGGTGCTGGTCCTGGCGATCGGCTTCCTGGTGGTGCTGCAGACGCTGGGCATCTCGATCGCGCCCCTGCTCACCGCCCTCGGCGTGGGTGGTCTGGCGGTCGCCCTGGCCCTCCAGGACACCCTCGCCAACCTTTTCGCGGGCATCCACATCCTCGCCTCCAAGACCGTGCAGCCCGGCGACTACATCCGGCTGAACACCGGCGAGGAGGGCTATGTCGTCGACATCAACTGGCGCCAGACGACGGTCCGCCAGCTCTCCAACAACCTCGTCGTCGTCCCCAACGGCGAGCTGGCGAAGAGCAACATGACCAACTACACCCGCCCCGAGCAGCAGCTGACGATCCTGGTGCAGGCGGGCGTGAGCTACGACAGCGACCTCGACCACGTCGAGCGCGTCACCATGGAGGTCATCGCCGAGACGATGACCGACGTCACCGGCGCGGTCCCGGACCACGAGCCCGCGATCCGCTTCCACACCTTCGGCGACTCCCGCATCGGCTTCACGATCATCCTGGGGGTCGGCGAGTTCAGCGACCAGTACCGGGTCAAGCACGAGTTCATCAAGCGCCTGCACCGCCGCTACCGCGAGGAGGGCATCCGCATCCCCGCACCCGCCCGCACGGTCGCACTCCAGCAGGGCTCGGTGGTGATCCCCCACCAGCGCAGCGCCGAGGACGTGCCGTCGGGCCCCGGCATCATCGGCTGACACCGTGCGCCGTCCGGCGGGCAGGGGGGGCGGGCACCGGCGCCGACCGGCAGCGGCGGCCGGGGCACCCGGCAGGCACCCCCGCCCACGCCGCCGTGGCGCACCCCGGCCGACTGGCCAGGATGCCCTCGCACGCGCCCCGCACCACCCGCCTGCGCCAGCGCCGGGCGGCGGTGGCGGGCGGCGCCGGCCGCCACGGGACCCGGCCGGTACCCCCCGCCCACGCCGCTGGGCGCGCACCCCGGCCGAGTGGCCGGTTCCCCGTCGCGCGCCCCGCGCCGGTGTTCCGTGCGGCGGGGCCAGGAGGCGTCTCGGCGGCCTCGGGCCCGGCCGCCGTATGCTCGAAGCAGCATGACCTCTCCCCCGGACTCCCCGGTTCCCGATCCGCCGGCCCGCGTGCTCGACCAGCGGCTCGACGCGCTCGCGCGGCAGCCGTTCCGCGCCAGGTTCCGTCTGCGCGGGCGGGACCGGGCCACCGCGGAGCTGGGTGGCCCGGCCACGATGCGGTGGCACGCCCACGACCTGATCGCCAAGCGGCTGGCGCCGGCCGAGCCGTACAAGGACGGCAGGCAGACGCCGTACCGCGGTCACCCGGTCTTCGTGGCCCAGCACGCCACCGCGACCTGCTGCCGGGGCTGTCTCCGGCGCTGGCACCGGATTCCCGAGGGGCGGGAGCTGAGCCGCTCGGAGCGCGCCTACGTGGTGGCCGTGATCTGCCGCTGGATCGAGCGGGAGCTGAGCGGTCAGCCCGTCTAGAGCGTCGCCGAGTTGTCGTGGTGGTGGCCGCCGCGCAGGCTGTGCGGGGTCGCGGGGGACGGGGTCACCGGGGTGACCGTCCAGTCCGGGTGACCGGGCATGCGCGGGGTCGTGGTGCCGTACAACCAGTCGCGGAGGAAGCCGGACTGGTCCTGGCCCGAGACCTTCGAGGCGACGGCGATGTAGTCCTCCGTGGAGGCCGCGGAGTTCCGGAAGCACTCCAGGAAGGCGCGTTCCACGGCGTGGAAGACGTCCTCGCCCACCAGCTGCCGGAAGGCGTACAGGGTGAGGACGCCGCCCAGGTACCGCTGACTGTCGAAGAGGTTGACGGCGTTCGGGGCGGCGACCGGGCCGGAGTCGTGGCGCCACTGGTCGCCGCGGGCGTAGGTGTCCTTCATCCGGGCCTCCATGGTGGTCAGGCCCAGGGAGTCCGCCCAGCCGCGCTCGTAGCGGTACAGCAGCCCGTAGAAGTCGGCATGGCCCTCGTTCAGCCACAGATCGGCCCAGGTGGCGGGGCTGACCAGGTTGCCGAACCAGGAGTGGACCAGCTCGTGCATCATGTGCGAGCCGATCTTCTTCTCCTCCTGGAGCAGGAAGTTCGGCTTGTAGAGGGTGAGGGTCTGGGTCTCCAGGCCGGTGAAGTCGAAGGCGTTCGGGTCGTCGGAGTTGCAGGGCAGCAGACCGTACGTCTCGAAGGGGTACGCGCCGAGGCGGGCCTCCAGCCACTCCACCAGGCCGGGGGTGAGGGCGAGCGCCGGTTCCAGGGCGGTGGCGCGCGCGGCCGGTACGACGTCGCGCAGGGGCAGGCCGTGCGGGCCCTGCCGGTCCTTGACGACGTAGTCGCCGACGGTGATCTGGACCAGCTCGGTGGCCATCGGGGAGCGGGAGCGGTACGCGTACGCCGTGCGGCCGTCGGACAGGGTCTCCGTGCGGGTGAGCACGCCGTTCGCCACGCCGCGCAGTCCGCTCGGGACCGTGACGCGGAAGGTGAAGTCCGCCTTGTCCGAGGGGTGGTCGTTGCAGGGGAACACGGTGTGCGCCGAGTTCGGCTGGCCGCACACCGCGAACCCGTCGGGGGTGACGACCCAGCCGGTGTGCGGCAGGGCGCGGTGCGGGTCGGCGGAGTAGGCCACGCACACCGTGACCCGGTCCTCGGCCCGCAGGGCCTCGGCGGGGGTGATCCGCAGCTTTTCGTCCGCCTGCTCGAAGCCGGCCTCGCAGCCGTCGACATGTATGGAACGTATGTCCAGGCCGAGGCAGTCGAGGGAGAACCGGGTCAGCCGCCGGTCGGTGCGGATCGTCAGGGTCGCCGTCGCGTCGACCAGCCCCGTCGCGGGGTCGTACGCGAGGTCGAGGTCGTACGAGGAGACGCGGTAGCCGTCGTTGCCGAGGGCCGGGAAGACCGGGTCACCGAGGGTCTCCGGGCCCGGGGCCCCCGGGTCTCCCCCTGTGCGGGGGGCGGCGTGGGCGGCGGAGCCCACGGTCAGTGCGGTCGCCGTGCCGATCAGGGCGGCCGCCGGGGCCGTCACTCTGGTGCGATATCTCATGGTCCGCTTTCGCTCGGGCGGCCGGGTGGTCGGGCCCGGCCGCCGGTGAGTGGGCGATCTGCTTGCTGGCTACTTGCTGGACCGCAGAATCGATCCCCCAGGTTGCACGCGGACGACACCGGTGTGATCCCGGAGTGAGGGCGGAGAGAGAGCGGACCCCTGTCGAGTGGACGGCGGTCACGAGATATCTTGATGTCGAGCAATGTTGCAGACGTGGAGCGGAGCACCCGGTGACTGACTCGACCATCATCTACACCTACACAGACGAGGCCCCGGCCCTGGCGACGCATTCGTTCCTGCCGGTGATCCAGGCGTACGCCTCGCAGGCCGGTGTCGACGTGGAGACTCGCGACATCTCGCTGGCCGGGCGCATCATCGCCCACTTCCCGGAGTACCTGGACGAGGACCAGCGCATCCCGGACGCGCTGGCCGAGCTGGGCGAACTGGCCAAGACGCCCGAGGCCAACATCGTCAAGCTGCCGAACATCTCGGCGTCGATCCCGCAGCTCAGGGCCGCCGTCGCCGAGCTCCAGGGCAAGGGCTACGCGCTGCCGGACTACCCGGACGACCCCAAGACCGACGAGGAGCGCGAGATCCGCGCCCGCTACGACAAGGTCAAGGGCTCCGCCGTGAACCCGGTGCTGCGCGAGGGCAACTCCGACCGCCGCGCCCCGGCCTCGGTGAAGAACTACGCCAAGACCCACCCGCACCGCATGGGCGCCTGGACCCCCGAGTCCAAGACCAACGTGGCGACGATGGGCGTCGACGACTTCCGCTCCACGGAGAAGTCCGTGGTGATCTCCGAGGCCGGTTCGCTGCGTATCGAGCTCAAGGGTGACGACGGCTCCACGACCGTGCTGCGCGAGTCCGTACCGGTCCTCGAGGGCGAGGTCGTCGACGCCTCCGTGATGCGCGTCGCCGCCCTGCGCGAGTTCCTGACCGCCCAGGTCGCCCGTGCCAAGGAGGAGGGCGTTCTCTTCTCCGTGCACCTGAAGGCCACGATGATGAAGGTCTCCGACCCGATCGTCTTCGGTCATGTGGTGCGCGCCTTCTTCCCGAAGACGTTCGCGAAGTACGGCGAGACCTTCGCCGCGGCCGGCCTGACCCCGAACGACGGTCTGGGTGGCATCCTCAAGGGCATCGAGTCGCTGCCCGAGGGCGCGGAGATCAAGGCCTCCTTCGACGCCGAGCTCGCCGAGGGCCCGGCGCTGGCCATGGTCGACTCCGACAAGGGCATCACCAACCTGCACGTCCCGTCCGACGTCATCGTCGACGCGTCCATGCCGGCCATGATCCGCACCTCGGGCCACATGTGGGGCCCGGACGGGCAGGAGGCCGACACCCTCGCGGTGCTGCCGGACTCCTCGTACGCCGGTGTCTACCAGGCCGTGCTCGACGACTGCCGCGCCCACGGCGCCTACGACCCGGCGGCCATGGGCTCCGTCCCGAACGTCGGTCTCATGGCGCAGAAGGCCGAGGAGTACGGCAGCCACGACAAGACCTTCGAGATCCCGGTCACCGGCACGGTCCGCCTGGTCGACCAGGCCGGCAACGCCGTGATCGAGCAGACGGTCTCCGCCGGCGACATCTTCCGCGCCTGCCAGACCAAGGACGCGCCGATCAAGGACTGGGTGAAGCTCGCCGTCACCCGCGCCCGCGCCACCGGCGACCCGGCCGTGTTCTGGCTGGACGAGACCCGCGCGCACGACGCCAACCTGATCGCCAAGGTCAACGCCTACCTGCCGGAGCACGACACCGAGGGCCTGGACATCCGCGTCCTCGCCCCGGTCGACGCCACCAAGCTGTCGGTCGAGCGCATCCGCCGCGGCGAGAACACCATCTCGGTCACCGGCAACGTGCTGCGCGACTACCTCACCGACCTCTTCCCCATCCTGGAGCTGGGCACCAGCGCCAAGATGCTGTCGGTCGTCCCGCTGATGGCGGGCGGCGGTCTGTTCGAGACCGGCGCCGGCGGTTCCGCGCCGAAGCACGTCCAGCAGCTGGTCAAGGAGAACTACCTGCGCTGGGACTCGCTCGGCGAGTTCTTCGCGCTCGTCCCCGCCTTCGAGCAGTACGCGGAGGCCACCGGCAACACCCGGGCCAAGGTCCTCGCCGACACCCTCGACCGGGCCACGGCGACCTTCCTCAACGAGGACAAGTCCCCGACCCGCCGTGTCGGCGGCATCGACAACCGCGGCAGCCACTTCTACCTCTCCCTGTACTGGGCGCAGGAGCTGGCCAAGCAGACCGACGACGCCGACCTGGCCAAGGCGTTCGCCGCGTTCGCCGAGACGCTCACCGCGGGTGAGAAGGCGATCGTCGACGAGCTGGCCGCCGTCCAGGGCTCCCCCGCCGACATCGGCGGCTACTTCCAGCCCGAGAAGGCCAAGGCGGACGCGATCATGCGCCCGTCGGCCACCTGGAACGAGGCCCTCGCGTCCCTCAGCTGACGCACCCGGCCCGAGAGCCGTCCCGCTGAGTGACCCCGCCCCGGCCGGCATTCCCGGCCGGGGCGGAGCCGTACGGGCAGCCGAGCGGGAGTGCCGTCGGCGGGCGCGGGTATCCGACCTGGCATGCTCGCCTTCATCGGCTACCGGTCCTATGACACCGCGGCGACCCTCTGGGCGTTCCTCGGCTCGTTGCTGGTCGTCGTGGTGGGCTGGGTCCGGCACCGGAGGTAGACGCGGCCCCCTGCGCGCCACGCATGGCCCGGCATCGATCCGGCATATTGGTCCGCCCCTTGATCCCGCGCCCTGCCACTGACAACCCGGAGCCGCCCGTGTCCCGTCCGCTGCCCCCGTTCGAGTTCCTGCCCGGTGCCGAGGACTCGCCCGTCATCCTGCATGTGCCGCACTCCGCGCGGGAGATACCTCAGTCCGTACGGGCGGGGATCGTGCTGGACGATGCCGCGCTGGAGCGGGAGCTGGACCACATCACCGACGCGCACACGGACGGGATCGCCGAGGCGGCGGCCGGGCTGGCCGGGGTGACGCCCTGGCGGTTCGTCAACCGGCTGTCGCGGCTGGTCGTCGACCCGGAGCGGTTCCCGGACGAGCGGGAGGAGATGCTCGCCGTGGGCATGGGCGCGGTGTACACGCGGACCACGCACCGGGCCGAGCTGCGGCCCGCCGGCACCGACCCGGAGCCGCTGGTCGAGCGGTACTTCCGGCCGTACGCCGACGCCATGACGCGGGCGGTGGCCGACCGGCTGGCCGCGACCGGGCGGGCCGTCGTGATCGACGTGCACTCCTATCCCACCGAGGCGCTGCCCTACGAGCTGCACGGAGCGGGGCCCCGCCCGCCGGTCTGCCTGGGCACCGACGCCTTCCACACGCCGCCCGAGCTGGCGGAGCTGGCCCGGAAGTCGTTCGCACGGTGCGGGGAGACGGGACTGGACAGCCCGTTCAGCGGTACGTACGTGCCGCTCGAGTTCTACGGGACGGACCGGCGGGTCGGCGCCCTGATGGTGGAGATCCGCCGGGACACCTACATGACCGAGCCCGGCGGACCCACCGTGGAACCGGGACTGTCCCGGCTGGCCACGGGCCTGGCCGCCCTGGTGGACGGCCTCTCCCGGTGACCTGGAGGGTCAGGCCCGCAGCCACTGAGTGACGATCACGTCCCCGCCGGTCCGCAGCCGCAGTGCGAACGGGCCCCTGGGCGGCGCCGCGCCGGTGAAGCGGCCCAGGGCGTCCGCCGCGACCGGGACCGCCGGCTGGGGGCCGCCGAGCACCTCGACGCGCGCCGGCTGCGGGGGCAGCACCTGCCCCATCAGCCCGTCCTCGCCGACCTCGACGTCCACGGTCAGCCCGCCCGCGCGGAAGGTCAGCATCCGGGGCGGGTCCGGCGCGCCCCGTACCGGGAGGGCATCGACCAGGGAGTCGAAGGTCAGCTCGGCGACGCGGGCCTGAAGGTCGTGCAACGCGTAGGCGTCGATCGCCAGTTGGCGCAGCTCGGCGGGGACCGGGTCGAGGATGGCGGCGGCCTGGCGCAGTTCCTCCTCCAGGAGAGCGCCGAAGTCGTCCTCGTGCATGCCGCTCACACCGCCCCCCGTGCGTCGAGCCGCGCCCGCAGTCTGCGCAGGCATCGCTGGCGCAGCGGTCCGATGCTGCCCACCGCGATACCGAGGGCGGCGGACACCTCCAGATAGCTGGGCGGCGGCGAGGCCATCAGGACGCGCAGCAACTGGCGGCAGCGGTCGCCCAGTTCCTCGAACTCCTGCCACAGCCGCCGGATCCGCTCGGCCTCGGCGGCCGCCTCCTCCGAGTCGAGCAGCGACTGCTCGGGCGTACGGTCCTCGCTGACCCGGTCCAGGACCTGCGGATCGTCCGTGGGCGTCAGCCGGGTCAGGCCCTTGATCACCTTAAGGCACTCGTGCCGCGCCGTGCTCGCCAGCCAGGACCCCGCCTTCTCCGGCTCACGGATACGGCCGAGGTGCTGGGCGAAGCGGAACCACACGGTCTGGTAGACCTCCGAGCCGTCGGCGTCGGAGAGCCGGTGCGCGCGCACGACGGACCACACCAGCGGACTCAGCCCTTCCACGAGCGCCTTCCAGGCCGCCGCGTCGCCTTCCACGGCCGACCGGACCAGCGCCCCGACATCTGCTCGGTCCACGGTCCCACCCCTCGTGTACGGCACGTCATCGTACGCCGCGGAGGGGACGCATCCGGTCCTCATACGCCGGGAACCAGTCGCACGACGGGGACCGGGCGCCAGGTGGGTGGCTTCAGCGCCGGTACGTGCGCCCCGCGTACTTCGGCGTACTCGGTGGTGGAGTCGAGCAACTGCCTGCGGGCGGCGCGCGGGTCGGGCTCCTTGTGCGCGGTCATGTGGGCGGCGACCAGTCCGGCGGCGACCGGGGTGGCGAACGAGGTTCCGCTCCACTGCGCGAACCCTTCGAACATGACCTGGTCCGCCGTGCCCGAGGTGGCCTGCCGCTCCTCGCTCAGCACCCCGGTGTGGCGCGGGTACTGGCAGGTGCAGGCGTAGGCGAAGCCGAACCGGCAGGAGTCGTAGGTGGAGTGCTGGTAGACGTACGGCACGGGCCGGTCGAAGCCGGTGAGGGCGCTGGTGAGCCGCTCTCCGGGCGCGTACGCCCGTACCCAGGAGCCGTGGTTGGTGAAGCAGGCGCCGAACTCGCCGTCGCCGCGCAGCGCGCCGACCGACAGCACGGCGTCCTCGTAGCCGGGCAGCGAGGCGTAGGCGGCGGGCCAGAAGGGTGTGGCGCTGGCGTTGTTGCCGGCCGCCGCGACCAACAGGGTGTGCTGCTCGCGCAGTTCGCGCATGAAGGCGTCCACGCCGAGCAGGCCGTCGGTGCGGCCGTTGGGGGTGCCCGCGGAGAGGCTGATGAGGTCCGGCCAGCCGCCCCGGTCGACGGCCTCGAAGAGCCTCGCGCCGAATTCGGACTCCAGGACGGCGCCCGCGTCGTCGAGCGTGCCCCGGACGGTGAGGTCGGTGTTGGGCGCGACGGCCGCGAGCAGTCCGGCGATGAACGTGCCGTGGCCGACGTACTGGCCGAGGACGCCGTCGTCGCCGGTCTCCTTCCGCTGGGCGTCCCCCTCGGTGCGGGCGAGCAGCGGGTAGGACCGGTAGTCGTGCATGAGGCCGTTGTCGATGACGAGGACGGCGACGGCGGTGTCCGGGTCGTACGGCGTCCCGTCCGCCGCCGGGTTGCACGGCCCGGTGAGCGGGGCGGGCACGGGCTCGTCGCCGGGGCAGGCGTTGACCGACGCGATCGACACCACGTGGTTGCGGCTGACCAGCCGGCGGCCCTCGCGGCCCTCGTGCTCGCGCATCGCCCGCAGGGCGTGGGCGACGGCGCGGTCGCCGCTGCGGTCGCCGTGGCCCGGGTCGCCGACGCGGATGCGGGTGACGCCGGTCCGGTTGGTCTCGGGGCTCTCCCGGCGCACATGGTCGGCGACCAGGCCGGTGGCCTCGGCGAAGTGGCCGCGGACCGTGTCCTCGACGAGCCGGGCCTCCTCGCCGTCGCGGGCGAGGACGACGCCCTTCTCGTAGAAGAACTCGGCGGAGTCGTCCGGCCCCATCGCCAGCGGGATGTCCGGCATCGACCGCTGGACCTGTGCGAACTGTTCGTGGAAGCGCTGAGGTGCCATGGTGTGTCCTCCCCCTGAGGCCGGTTTCGTCAGTCTGAGCCCGCAGGCCGCCGATTGATACAGGCCCGGACCATGACGGGCCGTGACCGGAGCACTACCATCCGAGGAGTGACAGCGACAGACGCGTCCGTCCTGAAGTTGCTGCCGATGGTGTTCGCCGCCCCCACCGAGGCCCTCGCCGGGGCGCGGCGGGTGCTGGACGCCGATCCGCCGCCGTTGCACGCCTCCGTCGCCCACCAGGTCATCGGCATCTGGCACCGGGACTTCGGCGACATCCGGATCGCCCTCGGGCATCTGCGGCGCGCCCGCGACCTCGCGGCCCGGGCCGGGTCCGCCGACCGGGAGGCGGACGTACTGGCCACCCTCGGGGTCGCGTTGGTGCACGCGGGGCGCACGCGGCAGGGGCTCACCTCGTTCGAGCGCGGGATCGCGCGGGGCACCGGGCACACCCGGGCGCGGGTGCTGTTCCGGCGGGCCTACGTATGGTGGGTGCTGGGCCGGCACCGGGAGGCGCTGGGAGACGTGCGCCGGGCGATACCGGTGCTGCGGCAGGCCGACGACGTGATCTGGACGGCGCGGGCGCTGACCCTGCGGGCGACCGTGCACCTGGCGCTGGGCGCGGTGGACCGGGCGGACGCCGACTTCGCGGCGGCCGAGCGGCTGTGGGAGACGACCGGCCAGGAGCACGACAAGGCCGACGCGGTGGAGAGCCGGGGCCTGGCCGCGTTCCGCTCCGGTGACATCCCGGCGGCGCTCAGGCTGCTCGACGAGGCCGAGGAGCGGTACGCGAAGCTCGGCACGCCCACGTTCATGCTGTGCGTGCGGCGCTGCGAGGTGCTGATGGCCGCGGGGCTCGCCCCGGAGGCCCTCGCCGAGGCGGACGCGGCGATCGCCGCGCTCGACGAGATCGGCGGGCAGTCCACCCGCAAGGCCGAACTGCTGCTGGCCGCCGCCCGTGCGGCCCGCTCGGCCGGGGACCCGCACACGGCGATCGCGCGGGCCGACGCCGCCGTACGGCTGTTCGCCGGGCAGCGGCGCTCCTGGTGGGAGACGCACGCCCGGCTGGTGCTGATCGAGGCGCGGGTGGCGGCGGGGCGCCGGTCGGGGCGGCTGGTCGCGGACGCGGCCCGGGTGGCGGACCGGCTGGCCTCGTTCGGCTCGCCGGCCGCGCCGGAGGCCTCGCTGCTCGCGGGCCGGATCGCGCTCGCCCTGGGCTGGACGGCGGACGCGGAACGGCATCTGGCGGTGGCCGCCCGCAGCAGACGGGCCGGGCCGCCGCTGGCGAGGATGACGGGCTGGGCGGCGCAGGCGCTCAGGGCGCGGGCGGCCGGTTCGGGCCGGGGCGTGCTTCAGGCGTGCCGGCGCGGTCTGGACGTGCTCGACGACCACCGGATGACGCTGGGCGCCTCGGAACTGCGGGCCCGGGCCACCGCGCAGGGCGCGGAACTCGCGGCGCTGGCCCAGGAGGCGGGCCTCGCCCGGGGCGGGCCGCGGCAGTTGCTGGAGTGGAGCGAGCGGTGGCGGGCCACGATTCTGTCCGCGCCGCCCACCCGGCCGCCCGCCGACCCCGCGCTGCTCAGCGGCCTGACCGCGTTCCGGGAGATCGCCGCCCGCGCGGAGGCCGCCCGGACGGACGGCCGCCCGGTGCCCGCCCTGGAGCGCGAACAGCGGCGCCT
Source organism: Streptomyces sp. NPDC020299 (assembly GCF_044387825.1). Lineage (NCBI taxonomy): Bacteria > Bacillati > Actinomycetota > Actinomycetes > Kitasatosporales > Streptomycetaceae > Streptomyces > Streptomyces sp. NPDC020299. Next base: position 272,408 of record NZ_JBIRWL010000011.1, on the reverse strand, counting down.
GGAGCGGGAGATCCGCTCCCGCACCCTGCACATGCGCGGCGCCGCCCCCGGATACGGGGACACCTGGTCCTTCGATCCGGGCCGGCTGCTGGACCGGCTCGGTGACACCCGGCTGGTCGAACTGGCCGTACTGGACGGGCGGGTGCACGTGCTGCTGTGCGGGCGGGGGCGGGTGCGGCGGTTCGAGGGCGGGGCGCTGGCGGAGGCGGTGGCCGAGGCGGAACACGTCCAGGCCGGGTTGCGGCGGCTCGCCCACCCGGGGGCGGAGGCCAGGCTGCCGGTGGTGGAGGCCGCGGGCCACCGGCTTCAGGAGCTGCTGCTCGCCGGGGCGGTACGGCATCTGGGGTCCGGGCCGGTCGTGGTGGTGCCGCCGGGCGCGCTGCACCGGGTGCCGTGGGCTCTGCTGCCGTCGCTCAGGGAGCGGGTGCTGAGTGTGTCGCCGTCGGCGGGCAGCTGGCTGCGCGCCCGGGACACCGAGCCGCCGCCGGGCGGCCGGCAGGTGCTGGTGCGCGGCCCGGGGCTGGCGACGGGCGGCGCCGAGGTGCCGGAACTCGCGGGCCGCTACGGCACGGCGACGGTCCTGGAGGGCGACGACGCGCAGGTCCCCCGGGTGCTGCACGAACTCGACGGCGCCACGCTCGCCCATCTGGCGGCGCACGGCACGTTCCGCGCGGACAGCCCCCTGTTCTCGTCGCTGCGGATGGCCGACGGCCCGCTCATCGTGCACGACTTCGAACGCCTGGACCGCAGCCCGTACCGGATCATCCTCTCCAGCTGCGACACCGCCCGGCTCGCCTCGGTCGGTGCCGACGAGCTGCTGGGCCTGGTGACCGCGCTGCTGCCGCTGGGCACCGCCGGGGTGGTGGCGAGCAGCGCGCCGGTCAGCGACGCGGCGGTGGTGCCGCTGATGCTCGCGCTGCACAAGGGCCTGGACGCGGGCCTGTCCCTCGCCGAGGCGCTCCGCGACGCCCGGGCCGCGCTGCCCGGGGACGCGGTGCACCGGGCGACCGGGTGGGCGTTCGCCGCGTTCGGGGCGGCCTGACGCCGCCTCACGCGGACTGCTCGACCGGCGGTTCCGCCGGCCCCGGCAGCCGCCCCCGGTCACTCGCGCCGAGCCGCGAGTAGGCGCTGTACAGGTGGTTGCCGACGGTGCGCACCGACAGGGTGAGCCGCTCCGCGATCTGACGGTTGCTCAGCCCGGCCGCCGCGAGGGAGACGATCTGCCGCTGCCGGGCCGTGAGTTCGCCCAGGACGAGACCGGACAGGGCCGGGGTGCGGGCGCCCTGGCAGCGGCGGGCGAGGGCGAGCGCGCGGGTGCGGGAGGTGCGGGCGGAGCCCGGGTCGCGGTGCGCGTGGGCGGCCTGTGCGTACGCCTCCGCCGCGAACAGCAGGAAACCGCGCTGCCGCAGCTCCTCGGCCGCCCGGTCCAGCGCGGGTCCGTCGCCGCGGGCGAGGGCGTCGGCGTGTCGGGCGAACACGCCCCCTGACGGAAGGCGCCCGGCGGCCCGCTCCGGACCGTACTCCCCTTGCGCGAGGGCCAGTTCGCCACGGCAGGCGGGGTCCTCAGGTGTGTCCCGCAGCCCTTCGCGCGCCCAGGCCGCCGCCTCCCGCACCTCGCCGCGCAGCCGTGCGAACCGGGCTCGTACGGCGGCGTACCCGGCCGGTACGCGGGTGCCCTCCCCCACCAGCCACTCCCCCACCGGCGTCGGCAGGGCCCGTACATCCGCCTCCTCGATCCGGCGGGCCAGCGCGTCCCGTTCGGCCGCCAGGGCCGGGCCGCGGTCCTCCGGTGCGCGCGCCATGCGCCTGGCGCGCAGCCGTCCGGCGCCGGCGCTCAGGACCGGGCCGTGCAGGGGGTGGGCGAGGCGGACGGCACCCTCGTCGTCGACCTGTACGAGACCGTCGGCCTCCAGGCCTTCCACGGTCTCCAGGTCCCGTTCGCCGAGGCACAGGGGCAGCGGCTCGGCGAACGCGAGGCGCTGGAGGATCTCGCGCTCACCGGGACCCGGGCGGTCGAGGACGTGGGCGAGGCGTTCGCGTACGGCGGCGGTCACCGGCACCGGGCCGCGCCAGGCCCATTCCTCGCCGCCCTCCACGGGGGTGAGCAGGCCGCCCTCGCACAGCGCTCCCACCAGTTCCCGCAGCAGCCTCAGGTCGCCCCCGCACAGCCGGTGCAGCCGGCCCACCGTGAGCGGCTCGAGGACACGGCCCGCCCCCGCGGTGAGCAGCCTCGCGGTGTCCTCGCGCGGCAGCGGCTCCAGGGCGAGGCGGGGCAGCAGTTCGCCGGTCCACAGCCGGGACACGGCGGCGGGCGCCGGGGTGCCGTCGTCGGCCGCGATCACCACGAGGCGGGTCCGGCCGTGCACGGCGAGCTGGTGGACCAGGGCGGCGGACGCGTCGTCGAGGAGATGCGCGTCGTCGACCACGAGCAGGCGCACGGCGGACAGCAGCCGCACCGCGCGGTGCAGCGAGACCTCCCCGGGCAGCAGGTGCGCGAACGCGGCGAAGTCGAGCCGGCGGGTCTCGGGCGTCCCGGTCACCCGGGTGCGGTCGGTACCCCGGACGGCCTCGGTGACCAGCCGCGTCTTGCCGCGGCCGGACGGTCCGGTCACGACGGTGCCGTGCCGCGCGCCGGTCAGGGACCGGCGGACCAGGTCCAGTTCGTCCTCCCGGCCGGTGAACGGCCAGGGCGGTTCGAGTGTCCGCGCGTCCGGTTCGTAGGTCGTCACATCAGTGGGAGGCGGGATACTCACGTCTGATACAGGGGGACTTGAGTAGGCCTCGACTCAGGCGTCCGGCGGGGAGGCGGCGGCAGTCTGGGCGCATGACCGCTCGCTACTGCTCGCTCCCGCAGCAGTCGGCCCCCTCCTTCGCACCGGGGCTGACCGCCGAGCGGCTGGGCGCGCTGACCGGCGGGCGACGGATGTGGATCAACGGCACGGTTCTGCACTACCACTTCTTCGACGCCGGCACCGACGCGTCGGTGATCCCCGTCCCGGGGACCGGTCAGACCCGCCGGGTGTCGTGGGTCGGGTCCGAGGAGCAGCGGGACGCGGTGCGCGAGGGCTTTGGGCAGTGGCAGGGCCTCGGCATCGGCGTGACCTTCGCCGAGGTCGGCGACCGCCGGGAGGCGGAACTGCGCATCGGCTTCCAGACCGGTGACGGCTCGTGGTCGGCGGTCGGCCGGGACGCGCTGACGGTCGGCCGGGGGATACGCACCATGAACTTCGGCTGGGACCTGACCGCACCCGGCGAGCGCGGGACGGCCCTGCACGAGATCGGGCACGCGCTCGGCATGCTGCACGAACACCAGAGCCCGGCAGCCGGGATCCACTGGGACGACGAGGCCGTGTACGCCGATCTGGCGGGCCCGCCGAACTTCTGGAGCCGGGACACGACGTACGCCGCCGTCCTGCGCAAGCTGGACCCGGCCGAGGCCAACGGGTCCGTGTGGGACCCGCGGTCGGTCATGGAGTTCCCGTTCGGGCCGGGGCTCGTTCTGGAGCCGGAGCAGTACCGGGCGGGCCTGCACCCGCCGGGTTCCCTGTCCCCGGCGGACAAGGAGTTCGTGCTCCGCTGGTATCCGCCGGCCGGACCGGCCCGGCCGCCCGCGCTGGTGCCGTTCCGCTCGGCGCCGCTCGGTCTCGGCCCGGGCGGGCAGGCCGACTTCACCGTCGAGCCGGCGGAGACCCGCGCGTACACCGTGGGCACCTTCGGGGACGCCGACAGTGTGCTCGTCGTCTTCGAGGAACGCGACGGGGAGCCGCGTTACCTCGCCGGCCGGGACGACGGGGGCACACCGCGCAACGCGACCGTACAGGTCCGGCTCGTCAAGGGCCGCCGCTACTTCGTCCGCGTCCGCCTGTACTCCACCTGGGGTTCGGGTGAGACGGCCGTCATGTGCTGGTGAGAGCACAGGCCGCGACGCGGGCGCCCGGACCACGGTCCGGCACCGGGGGAGCGGCCGCGGACGTCACCTTCGGGGGAGGGAGACGTCCGCGGCCACGCCGGATTCCGCGGCGTGCGGCTCGACCGGGCGGGTGATCAGGCCGCGTCGGGGTGGGTGAGCCCGAGGTGGTCGCGCAGGGTGGTGCCCTCGTAGTCGGCGCGGAAGACGCCCTGTTCCTGGAGGAGCGGGACGACCTGGTCGGCGAACGGGTCGAGGCCGCCGGGGGTGATGTGCGGGACGAGGATGAAGCCGTCGGACGCGTCCGCCTGCACGAACTCGTTGATGGTCTTCGCGACGGTGGACGGGGCGCCGACGAAGGTCTGCCGGTTGCCGGTGTTGATGACCAGGTCGCGAATGGACCAGTCGTTGGCCTCGGCGAGCTCCCGCCACTCGCGGGCGATGGCGATCGGGTCGCGGTACATCCGTACCTGGGCGCGGCCGCGGGAGATGTGCTCCTCGCCGACCAGCGGGTCGACGTCGGGCAGCGGGCCCTCCGGGTCGTACGCCGACAGGTCCCGGTTCCAGACGAACTCCAGGTGTTTGATGGCGGTGGCCCCGCTTACCTGCTGCCGGCGTACCTCGCGCGCCAGTTCCTCGGCCTCGGCGTCGGTGTCGCCGAGGACGAAGGTCGCGGCGGGCAGGATGAGCAACTGGTCGTGTCCTCGCCCGTACTTGGCGAGGCGGCCCTTGACGTCGGTGTAGAAGGCCTGCCCCTGTTCGAGGGTTGAGTGCCGGCTGAAGATGGCGTCTGCGCTGGAGGCGGCGAACTCGCGGCCCTCCTCGGAGTCGCCCGCCTGGAAGATCACCGGGCGGCCCTGCGGGGAGCGCGGGACGTTGAAGCGGCCGTGGATGTCGAACTGCTCGCCCCGGTGTACGAAGGCTCCGGCCTTCGCGTCGCTCAGGAAGGTGCCGGTGGCCTGGTGGGCGAGGATCTCGTCGCCGCGCCAGGAGTCGAACAGCTCGTTGGCGGTGGCGAGGAACTCCTTGGCGCGTGCGTAGCGCTCGTCCTGCGGCAGGAAGCCGCCGCGGCGGAAGTTCTCGCCGGTGAAGGCGTCCCAGGAGGTGACCACGTTCCAGGCGGAGCGTCCGCCGGAGAGGTGGTCGAGGCTGGCGAACTGGCGGGCCACCTCGTAGGGCTCGTTGAAGGTGGAGTTGATGGTGCCGGTCAGGCCGAGCCGGTCGGTGACGGCGGCGAGCGCGGCCAGCACGGTGAAGGTGTCGGGGCGACCGACCACGTCCAGGTCGTAGATCTCACCGCCCTGTTCGCGCAGCCTGAGGCCCTCGGCGAGGAACAGGAAGTCGAACTTGGCGCGTTCGGCGGTGCGCGCGAAGTGCGCGAAGGAGCTGAACTCGATGTGGCTGCCGGCGGCCGGGTCGCTCCACACGGTGGTGTTGTTGACGCCGGGGAAGTGGGCGGCGAGGTGGATCTGCTTCAGCGGCTTGCTCATGGTCGTGGGTCCCTCCGGCTCAGGCGGTGGCTGCGGCATAGCGGTTGGCGGGGCGGGCGAGCCCGAGGAGGCCGCGCAGGGTGCCGGCCTCGTAGGCGCCGCGGAACAGGCCCCGGCGCTGGAGTTCGGGCACGAGCCCCCGGGTGATCCCCGGCAGGTCGTGGCCGAGCACGGCCGGCCGCAGCCGGAAACCGGATAGACCGGCGGCCTGAAACTCCTCCAGGAGGTCGGCGAGTTGGCCGGGGGTGCCGGTGAAGATCCGGGCGTCACTGGAGTACGGGGTGCCCGCGAGGGCGTCGAGGCGCTCACGGCGGGCCGCGGCCTCGGCCGGGTCCTCGTCCAGGAAGACCACCAGGTCGCCGAAGATGTGCAGGCGGTCGTCGGCGCGTCCGGCCGCCTCCTGCTCGGCGCGGATCTCGGCGACGATCGCGCGGGCCTGCTCGGCGTCGTGCGGGGTGACGTAGCCGACGTCGGCCTGCCGGGCCACGAGCCGGTACGGCACCGTCTGGTGGGCGAGCGCGCTGACCGGCGGCTGGCCCTGGGGCGGCCGGGGTGTGATCGAGGGGCCCTTGACGCTGAAGTGGCGGCCCTCGAAGTCGATGTAGTGCAGCTTGTCGCGGTCGATGAACCGGCCGGTGGCCGCGTCCCGGATCTCCGCGTCGTCCTCCCAGCTGTCCCAGAGGCGGCGGACGGCCTCCACGTGGTCGGCGGCCTCGTCGAACAGGTCCGTGACCAGTTCCCGCGCGGCCGGGCTGTCGTAGGCGTCGATGAGGGGAACGGTCCGGCGGCCGAAGTGCGCGGCCTCGTTCGGCCGGGCCGTGATCTGCACGCGCAGGCCCGCGCGGCCGCCGCTGACGTAGTCGAGCGTGGCGATCGCCTTGGAGATGTGGAACGGCTCCGTGTGCGTGGCCACCACGGTCGGCACCAGGCCTATGTGCCGGGTGAGCGGGGCGACCCGGGAGGCGATGAGCACGGCGTCGAGCCGGCCGCGTACCTGGTCGGTGCGTTCGTCCGGCTGAAGGAAGTGCGAGGACTGCGGGCCGAGGCCGTCCCCGATGGTCACGAAGTCGAGGAGACCGGCCTCCGCCTCGGCCACCAGGCCGGCCCAGTATCCGGCGGTGAACAGATCCCGGGGCCGGGCCACCGGCTCGCGCCAGGACGCCGGGTGCCAGCCGGTGCCGTCCAGGGCGACGGCGAGATGCAGGGGGGAAACGGGAGTCGATGACACGGATGGGTGCCTTCCTGCGGGTCCGTACGAGGGCGCCGGCCCGCACGGGAACGGGGGCACGGCGAGGGAAAGGACTGCTCAGGAGCAACAACAGAGCGCGCCGGCCACGCGCTGGAGGTCGATGTGGGGCCGGGAGTGGAGGAGGGCGGACCGCAGGACACGCGACACGCTCCCGCACCTCCTCCGTCGATTCCCGGCGGGCCGCACCCGGCGGCGCCCGGCACATCCGTGCTCGGTCACAACACCGTGGCCCGGCCCGGTGTTCCCGGCCCGTCCGCCGGTCAGGAGTTGTCCAGGGGCAGTCCGGGCGGGTTGACCTCGGCCTTGGCGACGGCCTCGTCGGTAAGGTTGTAGGCGGCCAGCCACTTGCCGTACTGCCCGTTCTTGATCAGGTGGTTGATGGCGTCCGCGAAGGGCTTGGCGAGTCCGCTGTCCTTCTTCGTGGTCGCGGCGATCAGGCCCTGAAGGGTGGCGCCGGCACCGGAGAACGTGCCCGCGCTGCGGGTGGGGTTCGGTGACTTCGCGGTCTGGGTGATGTGGTAGGCGACCCCGGGGTTGGCGGCGAAGTAGGCGTCGATCCTGCCGCCGGTCAGCGCCAGATAGGTGGCGTTCTTGCTCTGGTAGTGCTTGACGGTGAGGTTCTTGCCCTCCTTCTTCAGCTTCGTCTGCCACTCGAGGAGGATCTTCTCCTGGTTGGTGCCGTTGTCGACGGCGACCGTCTTGCCGGCGAGGTTCTCGTAGTTGCCGCCGAAGTTCCAGGTGCTCTTCTTCAGCACCTCGAAGCCCACGTTGTCCTTGCGGTAGGAGGCGAAGTCGTACTTCTTCTTGCGTTCCTCGGTGTCGGTGATGTTGGCGAAGGCGGCGTCGTACTTGCCGCTGTCGATGCCGACGAACATGTTCTCCCAGGTGGCGTTGGAGAACTGCGGCTTCAGGCCGAGGACGGCGGCGACGAGGCGGCCGAGGTCCGGTTCGGCGCCGGTGAGGGTCTTCTGGTCGTCGCCGATGTAGGCCAGCGGCGGGAAGCCGTCGGGCAGGGCGCCGACGCCGATCCTCAGGGTGCCGCTCTTGCGGACGGATGCGGGCAGTTCGGCGCTGATGGACTTCACCTCGGAGACCTTGAGTTGGGTCTGCTTGGCCGCAGCGTTGGACACTCTGCCCACGGTCACCGTGCCCGCTGTGTCGGTCGTGGTGGCGGCTTCGCTGTCACCACCGCAGGCGGCGAGCCCGGTGGCGAGGGTGGCGGCGGCGGTCGCCGCGGTGATGCCGCGTATCAGGCCGCGTCGGGAGAAGTGGCTGGGCATGGCTGTCCTTGTCGTTCGGTGATGAGTGGTGCAGGTGCGATGGGGTGTGACAGGAGGAGGGTCAGAGGACCTTGCTCAGGAAGTCCCGGGTGCGTTCGTTGCGGGGGCTGTCCAGCACCTGGGCGGGCGGGCCCTGTTCGACGATCCGTCCGCCGTCGATGAAGACGATCCGGTCGGCGACCTCGCGGGCGAAGCCGATCTCGTGGGTGACGATGACGAGCGTGGTGCCGCTGGTCGCCAGGTCCTTGATGACGGAGAGGACCTCGCCGACGAGTTCGGGGTCGAGCGCCGAGGTCGGCTCGTCGAAGAGGATGATCCCGGGACGCAGGGCCAGGGCGCGGGCGATGGCGACCCGCTGCTGCTGGCCGCCGGACAGCTGCCGCGGATAGGCGCCGGTACGGTCGCCGAGGCCGACCCGGGTGAGCAGTTCGTGTGCCTGCTCCCGCGCCTCGGGCCTGGTCAGCTTGCCGGTGGCGACGGGCGCGGCGGCGACGTTGTCCAGGACGGTCAGGTGCGGGAAGAGGTTGAAGTTCTGGAAGACGAAGCCGATCCGGCTGCGCTGGGCCAGGATGATGCGCTCGCTGAGCTCCTTGAGCCGCTCGCCGTCGCGCTTCACGCCGATCAGCTCGCCGCCGACGCTGACATGGCCGACCTCGGGCTTCTCCAGGTGGTTGATGACCCTGAGCAGGGTGGACTTGCCGGAGCCGGACGGGCCGATGACGACGGTCACCTCGCCGGGGCGGACGGTCAGGTCGATGCCGTCGAGGACGCGGTGGGTGCCGTACCACTTGTGGACGTCGTGCACCTCGAGGGCGGCCGGGGCGGTCGTCAGGGTGTCGGTGGCGGTCATACGGCGGCCTCCCCGCGCAGCCGGGCCCGGAATCCGGCGAGGCCCGCCCGCGCCTTCTGGAGCGGGGTCGGCGGCAGGCTGCGGGTGGCGCCGCGGGCGAAGTACCGCTCGACGTAGAACTGGACGACGGACACCACGCTGGTGAGGATCAGGTACCAGACGGTGGCGACGAGCAGCAGCGGCACGATGTCGCCGGGGTAGGTGCTGCCCATGGTCTGCACGGAGCCGAACAGGTCGAGCAGGGAGACGTAGAACACCAGGGACGTGCTCTTGATCAGGCCGATGAGCTGGTTGACGTAGTTCGGGGTGATGGACCTCAGGGCCTGCGGGAAGACGATGCGGGTGAACTGGTAGCCCTTCGGCAGGCCGAGCGCGGCCGCCGCCTCGTGCTGGCCCTGGTCGACGGAGAGGATGCCGCCGCGCACCACCTCGGCCGCGTACGCCGCCTCGTTGAGGCTCAGACCGATGACGGCGACCGTCATGTCGGTGGCGAGTTTCGACTCGTCGAAGGTGACGAAGGCCGGCCCGAAGGGGATGCCGAGGCTCAACGTCTTGTACAGGGCACTGAAGTTGTAGAGGAAGATCAGGACGACGATCAGCGGGACCGAGCGGAACAGCCAGGTGTAGGTCCAGCTCACCGCCCGCAGCACCGGGCTGCCGGAGAGCCTGCCGAGAGCGAGCAGAATGCCGCCGAGCAGTCCCAGTACGGCGCTGAGCGCGGCGGCTTCGAGGGTGACGCCGAGCCCGTCGAGGATGGTGGGGCGCAGGAACCAGTAGCGGAAGCGGTCCCACTGGTAGAAGGGGTTGGTGGCCAGTCCGTGCAGGATCTGCGCGACGAGCACGAGGACGACGGCGGTGACGATCCACCGGCCTGGCCGACGCAGCGGCTGAACGCGCTGTGCTCTGAGGAGTTCTGACGGGATGTCGGCGGGTGGTGCCTCGGCGAGGGACACGACGGCGCCTGGTGGTTCACTCATTGACGGGCTCCAGCGGAGTCGGAACACCCCTGGCCCGGGCGGCGGTTCGGCGCGGCTACGGTGCTACGGCGGCAGCGCGGGAGGCGCACTGCGGCGCGGCGGGGAGCGGCGCACGGCGACGTACGGGGCGGGCGGGGCCTGGACGGACGACGGCACGGCGGGCGTGCGGGGGTCGTCGGGGCTGACGCGGGGCCGCGCGGCTGGGGAGGGAGAGGAAGCGGTCAGCCCCGGCGGCGGGCACGGCCCGGCGCGGTACACAGTGCGCTGCTGACGCGGAGCAGATCGACGGCGCGGTCGGCGACCAGGGGGTTCGCGTACGGCTGTACGCAGCTCAGGGGGCGGCGGGCCGCCGTCCTGAATGCTGCGTACATGTCCGTCACCTGTCGCCGTGCCGGCCCGGAGGAGCCGTGCGCTTGCCAGAGCCGTAAGTAAGGCAGTCGAGCCGGAGGGATGTCAACGCCCGTCCATTTACTGGACCGCCTCAGACGCCCCTGACCTGCGCAGCGGCGCCCGATGAGTCCGCGGTGTGGCCCGTCCAGTCCAGGATCTGGACGGCGGCTCCGGCGGCCTCCAGGCCCTGGCAGCGGCCGTGGTGGCGCCGGGCGATGCCGTCGAGGTCGAGGTGGGCGCCGAAGGCGGGGTGGGCGGCCAGGCGCCGGGCGTAGGCCCACAGCACCGGGTGGCCGGCGATGCGGTGCACGGCACGGGCGTCGAGGTGACAGCGGTGCACGGTGTCCAACTGCACCAGCGCGACCCACAGTTCGACGTCGGCGGCGGTGAGCCGGCCGCCGACGAGGTACTCCTCGCCGTCCAGGTACCGCTCCAGCCTGCCCAGCGTGTCCAGCAGCGACTCCAGTGCCGCGGCGCGCTCGGCGGGGTCGGCGCCGGCCTGTCCGGCGTGCTGCGCGGCCTCCTGGATGCCTCCGGCGCAGAGCCGTTCGACGGCTTCGATCTCGCTCTCGGTGCCGCACGGGTACAGCGAGGCGCGGCCGCCTGAGGGGAAGCGGTCCAGGTCGCGCAGGATGTCCGGGGCGTGGGTGCTGACGATGCGTCCGGACCAGTCGTCGCTGAGCACCGGCGCGAGGGCCGGCCCGGCGTAGTGGTGCGCGCTCGCCTCGTACAGCGGACGCAGGGCCGAGTGGCCCCCGCCGGGACAGTCCGGTTCGGCGGGCAGGAAGGTGACCTGACAGCTGCCGTCGAGGCCGAGCAGGCTGTGCCCGATGGCGAGGCGCAGGCCGTCGGGGCAGGCCGTCGACAGATGGATCCGGTAGCGGTGCGGCACGGCGTGGTGGCCGCTGCGCGCGTCCCGGCCGAGACGGCCCCGGAAGGCGGGGGCGGCGCGGCGGGCGGACGGGACGGCGGCGAGCGGAGTGATGGACATGCGTCTCCCCGGGTACGGGCGCGCGGACGTACGCGCGGCGGAAGCGTCATCGGACAGGGGGCGCCGGACAGCGGGCGTCGGACCGTGGGCGCCGAGGCGTACCGGGCGGGTCCGGGGTTCCCGGATCGGCTCAGACCGGCCAGGGGGCTGATCGTGCGCTGCACACGCGCAGCAGGTCGATGTGCCGGCGGGAGGTGAGCAGGGGTGAGGCCGGTGTGCGGCTCACGTGGCCGGTGACCGTCTCGAGGCGCCTCATGTTTCCCTACCTGTTCACTAGGATTCCCATGGCGAGTGTCGATCCGGCTCGCGACGCCGTCAAGTGGGCGTCCACGCCTGGGACACCCGGGGGCCGCGGCATGGGGGCGGGGCGGTCGGGTTGCCGGACGGCGGTCGGCGCGGTGGCCTGGTAGTAGGGCCTGGGACCGGGCACGCCGGGTGGAAGGGGGCCGGACGCGATGGGTGAGGAGTCGCGCCGTGTGACCGGGGCGGTTCCCGGAGCCGTGCCCGAGACGTTCGTGTTCGGGTGCGCCGGATGCGGTCACGTCTGGCAGGCCGTCTTCCAGGTGGTGTTCTTCACCGACCCGGTCTCCCTGTACACCCAGGAGTACGTGGACGAGGCCGGGCGGGCCCTGCGATCGCCCCTCGCCGACGCGGTCTGCCCCCGCTGCGGCGGACGGCAGGTCGACGTGACGACACCCGAACGCGCCGCGGACGCCGCGCGTGGCGATCCTCGCCCGAACGGCGCCGCGCGGATGGCCGTCCGCCGCAGGGGATGGTGGCGTGGGAGGACGCACCGCGTTCCGAGGAGGCCATCGCGATGAACCGTCCGCCCCGTCCCGTACGTGTCCTCGTCCCGGTCCTGGCCACGGGGATCCTGCTGACCGCGGCGGCCTGCGGGAGCAACGAGGACGGCTCGTCCGGCACCGCGTCCGCCTCACCCGCGGCCGAACGGACACCGACGCCCGCCGCCACCGCCACACCCGCGCTGACCGGCTCGGGGGCGAGGGCGGCACTGATCACGCCGGCCGACCTGGGGACGAACTGGACGCAGGTGAACAACGCCTCCACCTGGCGCGACAAGCTCATGGTCAAGAACGTCGACGTCGCCGCGTTCCTCAACGCCAGGACGACCACCGCCGACTGCCAGAAGCTGCTCGACAGCCTGTACTCCGACACCCTCCTGGGCCGGCCGCCCGGCGCGTCGGCGCTGACCGGCTTCACCCAGGGCGACGCCCGGCTGCTCTACCAGGTCGGCGACTACGGCCAGGCCTCACTGGAGAAGTCCCTGGACTGGGTCAAGGGCCTCCCGGACAAGTGCGCCCAGTTCACCGCGACCGGCTCCGACGGCGGCAAGCGGACGGTGCAGGTCGTCAAGAAGTCGCTGCCCGCGGCGGGCGACCAGCGCCAGGGGCTGACCGTCACGGTGCGGGGCACCGCGGACGGCAAGCCGGTCACCGTCACGGTGGACCTGGCCGCCGTGCGGGTCGGCGCCTCCGGCATCACCGTCACCAACGGCGGCCCGTCCGGCGCGAACCACGACACCACCGCGACCGCGGTACAGCAGGGCACCCAGCGCCTCAAGGACGTCCTCGCCGGGAAGACGCCGGCCGCCACCCCGAGCCCGTCCGGCTGACCGCCGCCCGGAGACGGCACCGGCGGACCCTCCCCAGCGACAGCGATATGTGACATAGTACTGCCGTGGCGAAGCAGCTGACCTGCGATGTCGTGGTGGTCGGCGCCGGGATGACGGGCGCGGCCTGTGCCCTGTACGCGGCGCGGGCGGGTCTGGACGTCGTCCTCGTCGACCGGGGTCCGGTGGCCGGCGGCACGACCGGCGCGGGCGAGGGCAATCTGCTCGTCTCCGACAAGGAGCCCGGCCCGGAACTCGAACTCGCCCTGCTCTCCGCCCGGTTGTGGTCGGACCTGGCCCGCGAGGACGGCTCGGCGTACGAGTACGAACCCAAGGGCGGTCTCGTGGTGGCCTCCACCCCCGAGGACCTCACCGCCCTGGCCGGCTTCGCCGCCGGCCAGCGGGGAGCCGGGGTCACCGCGGTGCCCGTGGACGCGGACCGGCTCCCCGATCTCGAACCCCAGCTGGCGCCCGGCCTCGCGGGCGCCGTGCACTATCCGCAGGACGCCCAGGTCATGCCGGCGCTGGCCGCCGCCCGCCTGATCCGCGCCTCGGGCGCCCGTCTGTGCACCGGCTGGACGGTGACAGGCGTGCTGCGCACGGCCGGCGGCGCGGTGCGCGGCGTGCGCACCGACCGCGGGGACGTCCACGCGCCGGCCGTGGTGAACGCCGCCGGGACCTGGGGCGGCGACCTGGCCCGCCTGGCCGGTGTGCGCCTCCCCGTCCTGCCGAGGCGCGGCTTCGTCCTGGTCACCGAGCCGCTGCCCCGGCTGGTGCGGCACAAGGTGTACGCCGCGGACTATGTGGCCGACGTGGCCAGCGACTCGGCCGCGCTGCAGACCTCACCGGTCGTGGAGGGGACGGCCGCCGGGCCCGTGCTCATCGGCGCGAGCCGCGAACGGGTGGGCTTCGACCGCTCGTTCTCGCTGCCTGTCGTACGGGCCCTGGCGGCGGGGGCGACGCGGCTGTTCCCGTTCCTTCAGCGGGTGCGCGCGATGCGGACGTACCTGGGCTTCAGGCCGTACCTGCCCGATCACCTGCCCGCGATCGGGCCCGATCCGCGCGTGCCCGGGCTGCTGCACGCCTGCGGGCACGAGGGCGCGGGCATCGGACTGGCCACCGGAACAGGGCACTTGATCGCCCAGGCGCTGACCGGGACACCGCCGGAACTGGACCTCGCGCCCTTCCGGCCCGAGCGGTTCGCGACGCACGGGGTGAACGGGGTGAACACCGCGTGAATCCACTGGAGTTGGCCGGAGCACGGCCCGGCCCCGCCTTCACGGTCACCTTCGACGGCCGCCCGGTCGAGGCGCTGCCCGGGCAGACGGTCGCCGCCGCGCTCTGGGCAGCAGGGGTGACCGCGTGGCGCACCACCCGGCGCGAGGGCCGCCCCCGCGGGGTGTTCTGCGGCATCGGGGTCTGCTTCGACTGCCTGGTGACGGTCAACGGCAGCCCGAACCAGCGGGCTTGCCTGGTGCCCGTACGACCGGGTGACGTCATCCGCACGCAGGAGGGGACGGGGCACGATGGCCACGACGGCTGAGCGGGTGCGGCTCGCCGTGATCGGCGCGGGCCCGGCGGGGCTCGCCGCGACCCTGGCCGCGGCGGCACGCGGCGTGCACGTCACTCTGGTGGACGCCGGCCCGGAGTCGGGCGGCCAGTTCTACCGGCAGCCCGCCACCGCCCTCGGCGCGCGCCGCGCCCGCGCGCTGCACCATCAGTGGCGCACCTGGGAGCGGCTGCGGGACGGACTCGACGGGCATCGAGCGACGGGACGCGTCACTCACCTGACGGACCATCATGTATGGTGTGCCGAGCGGCAGTCGGCCGGTTTCGCCGTGCACGCGCTGCGCGGCCCCGCGCAGGAGGAACCCGCGGTGGTGCGGGCCGACGCGGTGCTCCTGGCCACCGGCGGCCACGAGGTGGTACTGCCCTTCCCGGGCTGGACGCTGCCCGGAGTCGTCACCGCGGGCGGTGCGCAGGCCATGCTCAAGGGCGGGCTGGTGCTGCCGGGGCGGACGGCCGTCGTCGCCGGGACCGGGCCGCTGCTGCTGCCGGTCGCCACCGGTCTCGCGGCGGCGGGCGCACGCGTCACGGCGCTCGTGGAGTCCGCCGACCCGAAGGCGCTGGCCCGCCGCCCGGCGGCGCTCGCCGCGCAGCCCGGCAAACTCGCCGAGGGCGCCGGGTACGCGGTACGGCTCCTGCGGCACCGCACACGCCTCCTGGCCCGCCACACGATCGTCGAGGCGCACGGCGCGGACCGGCTGGAAGCGGTGACCGTCGCCGCCCTGGACGCCGCCGGCCGGGTCAGGTCCGGCAGTGCGCGCCGCCTGGCCTGCGACACCCTCGCGGTCGGCCACGGCATGCTGCCGCACACCGACCTCGCCGACACGCTGGGCTGCGCCCTGGACGGGCGGCGGGTGCACGTCGACGACGAGCAGCGCACCGACGTCCCCGGAGTCTGGGCGGCCGGCGAGGCCACCGGCATCGGCGGCGCGGCCCTCGCGCTCGCCGAGGGGCACATCGCCGGCCGCTCCGCCGCAGCCCGGCTGCACGGCCGGGAACCCGACCCCGCGGCCTGGTCGGCGGCGGCCCGGTCCCGTACCCGTCTGCGGGCGTTCTCCGCGGCCGTCGACGCGGTGTACGCACCGGACGACCGCTGGCCGGACCGCGTCCCGGACGGCACCGTGGCCTGCCGCTGCGAGGAGGTCACCGCCGGTGAGGTCCGCGCGGCCGTGCGCGAGCTCGGCGCGGGCGATCCGCGCACCGTGAAGCTGCTCACCCGGGCCGGGATGGGCTGGTGCCAGGGCCGGATGTGCGAACCGGCGGTGGCGGGCCTGACCGGCTGCGAACCCACCCCCGCCCGGCGGCCGTTCGCCCGGCCCGTACCGCTGGGCGTGCTGGCCCGGGAGAGCGATGACCCCACCGAGGAAGGACCCTGATGACCGATCACCGCCCCTGGCACGGCGTCCTCGTCGCCACCGCACTCCCGCTCGACGACGACCTCACGGTGAACTACGACAGGTACGCCGAGCACTGCGCCTGGCTCGTCGACAACGGCTGCGACGGCGTGGTGCCGAACGGCTCGCTCGGCGAGTACCAGGTGCTCACCCCCGCCGAGCGCGCCAAGGTCGTCGAGACGGCCGTCGCCGCGATCGGCGGCCGGCGGGTGATGCCGGGCGTCGCCGCCTACGGCTCGGCCGAGGCCCGCCGCTGGGCGGAACAGGCCCGGGAGGCGGGCTGCGGCGCGGTGATGCTGCTGCCGCCCAACGCCTACCGTGCCGACGAGCGTTCCGTGCTCGCCCACTACACGGACGTCGCGAAGGCGGGCCTGCCGGTGGTGGCGTACAACAACCCGATCGACACCAAGGTCGACCTCGTGCCCGAACTCCTGGCCCGGCTGCACGGCGAGGGCCTGATCCACGGGGTGAAGGAGTTCTCGGGCGACGTCCGCCGCGCCTATCGCATCGCTGAACTCGCCCCGGAACTGGATCTGTTGATCGGGGCCGACGATGTGCTGCTGGAGCTGGCGATCGCCGGCGCCAAGGGCTGGGTGGCCGGCTACCCGAACGCGCTGCCCACCGCCTGCGTCGAGCTCTACCACGCGGCCACCGGCGGCGACCTCGCCACGGCCGAGCGGCTCTACCGGCAGCTGCACCCGCTGCTGCGCTGGGACTCGCGCACGGAGTTCGTGCAGGCGATCAAGCTGTCCATGGATGTCGTGGGGCGGTACGGCGGTCCCGTGCGGCCGCCGCGCATGCCGCTGACGTCCGAGCAGGAGGCCGCCGTCCGGGCGGCCACCGAGAAGGCCGTCGCGGCGGGCCTGGCCTAGGAGGAGTCCGATCATGCGCAGCAAGCTCGTCCTGCACGCCGTCGACTCGCACACCGAGGGCATGCCCACCCGGGTGATCACCGGCGGGATCGGCACGATCCCCGGCGCGACGATGAACGAGCGGCGACTGTACTTCCGTGAACACCGTGACGACATCAAGCAGTTGCTGATGAACGAGCCGCGCGGGCACTCCGCGATGAGCGGCGCGGTCCTGCAGCCGCCGACCCGGCCCGACTGCGACTGGGGCGTGGTCTACATCGAGGTCTCCGGCTATCTGCCGATGTGCGGGCACGGCACCATCGGCGTGGCGACCGTGCTGGTGGAGACCGGCATGGTGGAGGTCGTCGAGCCGGTCACCACCATCCGCCTGGACACCCCGGCCGGGCTGGTCGTCGCCGAGGTGGCGGTCGAGGACGGTGCCGCCCGGAACGTCACGTTGCGCAATGTGCCGTCCTTCTCCGTCGGCCTGGACCGCAAGGCCGTGCTCGCCGACGGGCGGACGGTGACCTACGACCTCGCCTACGGCGGCAACTTCTACGCCATCCTGCCGCTGGAGGAGTTCGGCCTGCCCTTCGACCGCGCCCGCAAGGACGAGATCCTCGCCGCCGGCCTGTCCCTGATGGAGGCCGTCAACGGCGAGGAGGAGCCGGTCCACCCCGAGGACCCGTCCATCCGCGGCTGCCACCACGTCCACCTGTACGCGCCCGGCGCCACCGCCCGCCACTCCCGGCACGCGATGGCCATCCACCCCGGCTGGTTCGACCGCTCGCCCTGCGGCACCGGCACCAGCGCGCGCATGGCGCAGCTGCATGCGCGGGGCGAACTCCCTTTGCACACCGAGTTCGTGAACGAGTCCTTCATCGGCACCCGGTTCACCGGCCGGCTGCTCGGCACGACCGAGGTCGCCGGGATCCCGGCCGTGCTGCCGAGCTTCACGGGCCGCGCCTGGATCACGGGCACGGCCCAGTACCTGCTCGACCCCACGGACCCGTTCCCCGCGGGCTTCGTCCTCTAGCCTCCTCCAGCCTCCCCTAGACTCCCCCGGTGATGCGTGACATGGCACAGCAGCCGCAGCAGCCGGCCCCGGCCGCCGAGACCCCCGCACTCCCCCGGCTGGGCGGCAGGCGCAGCAGCTACCGGGAGCGGGTCGCCGACGCGCTGCGGGCCGCGCTGATCGCGGGTGAACTGCGGCCCGGCGAGGTCTATTCGGCCCCCTCCCTGGCCGCCCGCTTCGGTGTCTCCGCGACACCGGTGCGGGAGGCGATGCTCGACCTGGCCAAGGAGGGCCTGGTCGACGCGGTCCCCAACAAGGGCTTCAGGGTCACCGCCGTCTCCGACCGGCAGCTCGACGAGTACACGCAGGTCCGCGCGCTCATCGAGATCCCCACCGTGGTCGCCCTGACCGGCACCGCGGACCGCGCCCGGCTGGAGGCGCTGCGGCCGGCCGCCCGGGAGATCGTCACCGCCGCGGCGGCGGGCGACCTCATCGCGTACGTCGAGGCCGACACCCGCTTCCACCTCGGCCTGCTCGCCCTGGCCGGCAACACCCACCTGGTCGAGGTGGTCGCCGACCTGCGCGGACGCTCCCGCCTCTACGGTCTCACCGCTCTGCTGGAGGCGGGCCGCCTGCTGGCCTCCGCCGAGGAACACCTCGAACTGCTCGACGCCCTGCTGGCCCGCGACGAGAAGGCGGTACGCGAGGTCATGACCCGGCATCTGGGCCATGTACGGGGGCTGTGGGCGGACCGGGCCGAGGGCGCCTGAGAGTCCCGGCAAACGAAAAGGCCCCCGCGGACTTCCGTCCGCGAGGACCCTCGCACCGTCGGGACGACAGGATTTGAACCTGCGACCCCTTGACCCCCAGTCAAGTGCGCTACCAAGCTGCGCCACGTCCCGGTGCGGTGTCACGCGGGTGGCCCGCGTGATCGCGCAGGTCAACCCTACCGCACCCGTACGGGTGCTGCTGTCGTGGCCGGGGTGCGGGCCGCCTGCCGAGGTCAGGGCAGGTCGAGGGGGTGGTCCGGCGCCAGGGCGGCCGCGATGCGGGCGGTGATCGTCTGGGCGGTGTTGCCCTGCGGCGCCTTCTGTCCCACGGTCGTGGACACGGCGATGGCGAGCTTCTCGTCGGGCTCGTACGCCTGCACCGCCGCGAAACCGGCGAAGGACGGGTTCTGCACCACCCAGCCGTTGCTCACGATCACGCCCATCCCGAAGTGGAGGGCGTCGGTCTGCTTCAGGCACACGGTGGCGGGACAGCCCGCGGTCGGGGTGCCGAGGCCGGGGGTACCGGGGTCGAGCTGCACCTGGTGGGAGTGCCGGGAGAGGAGTTCCCCCGAGCCGATGCCCCGGGCCGAGCGCGCCAGGTCGCAGATGTCGCTGGTGAGGACGGCGCCCGGGGCGGTGGTCCAGGACGGGTTCCAGAAGGTGGACTCCTCGTACCTGCCGCGTTCGGCGTCGTAGGCGTGCAGCACGGGCGACGGGATCTCTGGGGTGAAGCCGTTGGCGGTCCCGCTCAGCCCCAGCGGGTCCAGGACGCGCTCGCGCAGCAGCCGGTCCAGCGGGGTGCCGGTGATCTTCTCCAGGGCCTGGCCGAGGAGGACGAAGTTGGCGTGCGAGTAGCTCCAGTTCGAGCCCGGCTCGTACCACAGCGGGTGGCTGAGCGAGTACGCGAGCAACTCGCGCGGGGTCCACTGGCGGAAGGGGTCGGCGTAGAACCGCTTCACGAACGCCGGGTCGGTGACGTAGTCGTGCAGGCCGGAGGTCGAGTCGCCGAGCATCCGCAGCGTGATCCCGTCGCCGTGCGGCAGGCCGGGCAGCCGGCGGGAGACCGGTTCGTCGAGGCCCACCCGGCCCTCGTCGACGAGCTGGAGCAGCACGGTGGTGAGGTAGGCGAAGGCGACCGCACCGGAGCGGAAGTGCATGTCCGGCGTGGCCGGGACGCCGGCCATCGACTCACCGGTCGCGTCGGTGACCACCTCGCCGCCGTTCACCGTGACCCGGACCAGTACGGCCTTGAGATCGAGCTCCCGCTGGGCCTTGCGCACGATGTCGCTCACCCGCCGCGCCCGGTCGTCGGTGCTCTGCCCGCCTGCGACGCAGGCCCGGCCGGGGCGCTCGGCGGCCGGCACCGCCGGCGTCTGGAGGGCCACGGCGAGCAGGGCGGCGGCGCACAGCGACATCGCACGGACACCGGTCATATGGGCCATAAGCAACATATTGACACGAAGGCCCGCTATTTGATGATCGCGTTGGCCACCACCACGAACACCCCGATCAACGCGTCCCCCACCCCGGTGGCCACCGCGAAGAACCATCTGCGGCCCGCGGACCTCGCCGAGGCCAGGCCCAGGGAGAACAGCAGAACGGTGTTGAGGAGGAACGCCGCGTACTCGACGCTCCTCGTCGGCCACCAGCCCCAGCCCGCGCCCGCGAGGATCAGGGCGCTGGGCAGCATGGCGACGACCAGGGGCCACTCGGCGGCGAGAGCGCGCAGGGCCTCCCCGCGCCGGCTGGGGCCGCGCTCGGCGATGTAGTGGGCGTAGCCGTGCGCCAGGGCGGAGGCCAGCGCGGTCACCAGCAGCCACGCGGCGTCGTAGCGCCGGTCGGCCCGGCTGAAGCGCCCGTACTCGGTGAGCGCCGCCACCATGGCGCTGGCGACCACGGCGCCGTACACCCCGCCGAACAGCAGCATGGACCGGCGGTCGTGCGCCCCTCGCCGGGGCACGGGCTCCGCGGGGTCCGTCATGGGCTGCTCTCTTCGCGGGCTCACAAGTGCGGTGCTCCCAACGATCACCCGCTCCGAGGCGCCCCGCCACCGCACGGTGGCCGCGACGAACCGTCGTCCGGGCCGCGCCGATCCCCCACACTGTGTCCACGCCCGGGCGTCGTACCCCCCGGCTAGGGTCGCCGCCATGACCCACAGCTTCGCCCTGCACGTCCCCGACGCCGAGCTCGAACCCGAGCCTCTCGACCCGGAGCAGATCCTCTCCGGCACACCCGAGGTGACCTCAAAGGTGGTCTGGGAGTCGGCGGACGGCAGGCAGCTCCGCGGCATCTGGCAGATCACCCCTGGCGTGGTCACGGACACCGAGGCGGACGAACTGTTCGTGGTGCTCGGCGGCTCGGCCACGATCGAGGTCGAGGGCGGGCCCACGCTCCGGGTCGGGCCCGGCGACATGGCGGTGCTGCGCGCGGGCGACCGTACGACGTGGACGGTCCACGAGACGTTGCGGAAGGTGTACGCGATCAACCTGTGACGGCCCAGGGCGCCGCCGTCGTCCCCCGGATCCGCAGCGCCGGCGCGGCCAGGTGGACGCCGCCCGCTCCCCCGCCCCCGCCGAGCCGGTCCAGGAGGCAGCGGGCGGCACGGCGGCCGACCTCGTGCGGGGCGGTGTCGACGGTGGTCAGCCAGACGTGGCGCAGCCGGGCGATGCTGGTGTTGTCGTAGCCGGTCACGGACACGTCCCCGGGCACCCGCAGCCCCAGCTCCCCGGCGGCGGACAGCGCGCCGACGGAGGCGATGTCGTTCACGGCGAGGAGTGCGGTGGGCCGCTCCGGGCGGCTGAGCAGCCGTACGGCGGCGCGGTAGCCGCCCTCTTCGGTGAGGTCGCCCGGCTCCACCGCCGCCCGGTCGGCGAGCCCGTGCTCCCGCATCGTCGCCTCGAAGCCGCGGCGGCGCAGCTCAGCGACGGCGCCGTAGCCGGCGAGGTGCGCGATGCGGCGGTGGCCGAGCCCGATGAGGTGCTCGGTGACCAGCCGGGCGCCCTGCTCGTCGTCCCCGGCCACGATGTCGACGCCGGGCAGCACCGGCTCGCGGGCGCCCGCGACGACGACGGGCAGCCGCTCGGCGACCGCGGTGAGAACGTCCGGGTCGGGCAGGGTGCCGACGACCACCAGGCCGTCGACGCCGAGGTCCAGGAACGGGCCGGTCAGGTCGTGGCCGCCGCGACGGTTCAGGCGGGCGTCGGCGAGCAGCATGTGCAGGCCCGCCGCGTGCAGCAGCGGGTTGAGGCCGTCGAGGAGGTCGACGTACCAGGGGTTGCGGAGGTCGTTGAGGAGCACCCCGACCGTGCGTGTGCGCTGTTCGCTGAGGCTGCGTGCGGCGGCGTTCGGCCGGTAGCCGAGTTCCCGTACGGCCCGCAGCACGGCCTCCCGCTTCTCCGGGCGCACCTGACCGGAGCCGCGCAGCACCAGCGAGACCAGGGACTTGGACACGCCGGCCCGTTCGGCCACGTCGCGGATGGTCGGCGCTCTCATGCCGTGGACCGTTCCATGCGGCTGCCGAGCTGTCAAAGGGGTTGACACGCGGGAGAGGCCCGCTCAGGGTGGCCTGGACAGAAAATGGACCGGTCCAAAGAAGGGCTGTCATGGTGGAGACGCTGGGGGTCGCGGTCGTCGGGTTCGGCTGGATGGGCCGGGTGCACACCCAGGCGTACGCCCGTCTCCCGCACCACTATCCGCGGCTGGGCCTCAGGCCTGAGCTGGTCGCGGTCGCCGAGGAGGTGCCGGGCCGGGCCGAGGAGGCCGCCGAGCGGTTCGGGTTCGCCTCCGCCACCCGGGACTGGCGCGAGGTGGCCGCCGACCCCCGGGTGCAGGCGGTCAGCATCACCGCGCCGAACTTCCTGCACCGCCGGATCGGTGTCGCGATGGCCGAGGCCGGCAAGCACATCTGGATCGAGAAACCCGTGGGCCTGACCGCCGACGACGCCCGTGCGGTCGCCGGCGCGGTGGCGAAGGCGGGTGTGCGCGGCGCGGTGGGCTTCAACTACCGCAACGCGCCCGCCGTCGAGACCGCCCGCGACCTGATCGCCTCCGGCGGGATCGGCACCGTCACCCACGCCCGCGTCCGCCTCTTCAGCGACTATGCCGCTCATCCCGAAGGTGCGCTGACCTGGCGGTACGAGCGGGAGCGGGGCGGCAGCGGAGTCCTGGGCGACCTCGCCTCGCACGGCGTGGACCTCGCCCGGTACCTCCTCGGCGACATCGCGTCCCTGACCGCCGACACGGCCGTCTTCGTACCCGAACGCGCCCGTCCCACCGGCGCCACCGCCGGCCACACCCGGGCCACCGGCGGCGAACTCGGCCCGGTCGAGAACGAGGACTACGTCAACTGCCTGCTCCGCTTCGCCTCCGGCGCCCGCGGTGTCCTGGAGGCCTGCCGGGTCTCGGTCGGCGAGCAGAACAACTACGGCTTCGACGTGCACGGCACCCGGGGAGCGGTCTTCTGGGACTTCCGCCGCATGGGCGAACTCCGTGTCAGCCGCGGCACGGCCTACCAGGACCAGCCCGTCAGCACCGTCTACGTCGGTCCCGGCGACGGCGAGTTCGGGGCGTTCCAGCCGGGCGCCGCCAACGCCATGGGCTACGACGACCTGAAGGTCGTCGAGGCCGCCCGGTTCCTGCGCTCGGTCGCCGAGGGCAAGCCGTACGGTGCGACGCTCGCGGACGCCGTGCACAGTGCGGAGGCGCTGGACGCCATGGTGCGGTCGGCTCAGAGCGGCTCCTGGGTGGAGGTGGCCGGTCCCTGACCGTCCGGGCCCGCGGTGAGGCGGCCGACCCCGGCGACCAGCGCCTCGATCACCGGTGGCGGGGGTTCGTCGGGGACGCCGTCCCGTTTCGCCGGGCCGCTGGTGCGGGCCAGGAGCGGCAGTTCCACCTGGACTCCCGCCCGGCGGGTGAGGTTCACCGGGTTCCTGGGATGCAGCCCGCGCAGGCCGGCCGGAATCTCCGGGACGTGCGTGACGACCTGGAACCCGGGGGCGAGGGCGCCAGGGCCTGTTCTGAGTTCCCCGTCGTCCGCGCGGAGCGCGGGCGCAGCGGCGTTCGGTGCGTGCGATCGGCGTGCGGTGTCGCAGGTCATGTGGCGGAGCCACCTGTCCTGCGACACCGTGCGGCGAGCGTGCGTGCCGGGCGTCGGGGCGCAGGCGGGGAACTCAGAACAGGCCCTGAGTTCCCGGGCGAGGACGAGCGCCGCGTCGCGGTTGCCGCCGCCCAGGAAGACGGTGCGGGGGGCCTCGGGGCGCATGTGGCCGTGCAGGGAGACCGTGAGGGAGACCCGGGCCAGGAACGCGCGCAGGAGCGCGCAGTGGTCCACGGCCATGCGCGGGGACGGGATGTGCACGGGCCGCGGGGTCCCCGGCTGGGTGAAGACCAGGCTGGTGGCGCCGCAGCGGCGGGCCACGAGGTGCGCGAGTTCGGCCGTGCCGCCCTCGTTGCTGCCGTGCAGGGCCAGCAGTCCTACGTCGCCGCCCCTGTCGCCGCCCCGCACGAGGGTCGCGACCAGGGGGACGCCCTCGATCTCCACGTGCTCCATCTGTTCGGTCCGCTCGGCGCGCGTCACTGCGCCCCCTTCAACTCGCTGTCTGCACGGGCATGTTGTAGGGCGTGACGACCTGGATCGCCGACGGCAGGGTGGGCCCTGCCGGGGGCAGGGCGCCGTGGGCGCGCATCACCAGGTGGCAGGCCTCGCGCAGGTCGTGGCGCAGGTCGTGGTGGAGCACGGCGGACAGGCGGTGCTCGCGCAGCAGACCGGTGTTGTCCTGGTCGAGGTCGTGCGCGACGAACACGGCGCACGGGCGGCCGAGGTCCGCGAAGGCCCGCAGCGTGGCGATGTTGCCGCCGCCGATCGAGTACACCGCGCGGATCTCCGGGTCCCGTTCCAGGGCGGCCCGCACCAGGTCGTACTGGGTGGCGTCCAGCCCCTGCCCCTCCGCGAGCTCCACCAGCGCGCGCTCGGGGTACCGGGCCCGCATGGCGCTGCGGAAGCCCATCTCCCGCTCCTCCTCGTTGCGGAAGAAGCCGCTGCTGAGGCTGGTGAGGACGTTGCCGGGCCGGTCGCCGAGCCACTGGCCCATCAGGTAGGCGGCGGTGGCCCCGGCCGCCCGGTTGTCGATGCCGACGTAGCCGAGCCGGCCGCTGGCGGGCAGGTCGGTGACCAGGGTGACGACCGGGATCCCGGCCGCGGCCAGCCGTCCGACGGCGGCGGTGACCTCGGGGACGTCGGGGGCCTTGAGGATCACGCCCTGCGAGCCGCGCCGGACGATCCGGTCCAGGGTGGCGACCAGTTCCCGCACCGGCCCGGTCTCCCGGAAGTGGAACCGGGAGCGGAGCACCGCCGGGTGCAGGGCCGGCAGTTCGGCCTCCAGGGCGGCGCGCACGGCCGTGCTGAAGCGCTCGGGTGACTGCATCACGATGTCGACCATGAAGGTCCTGCCGACCAGCCGGACCTGGGTGCGCTGCCGGTCCAGGTCCGCGATGGCCCGGCGCACCTCCTGCGCGGTGCTCTGCCGCACGCCTCCCCTGCCGTTCAGCACGCGGTCCACCGTGGCCTCGCTGAGACCGGCCTGACGTGCGATCTCACGTATCGGGAAGGGATGGCCCATGACGGGGACTCCTCGGCTCCTTGAGGGGTTTTTGATGGCCTCGTGCTGGTTGTTCGAGGGGTTTGTACTGACAAGAATGACAGAGCCGCGTGTCGCCCCCGGAGCCGGCTCGCTCCCCTGGCCGAAGGGCCGGCTCGCTCCCGTGACCGAAGGAAGGACACCGATGTCCCTCGCCTCCGCAACAGGCCCCGCCTGGCTGTCCGAGCAGGACTGCGATCTCGACGCCTTCCGCGCTCTCGTGGAGCGCACCACGGACCCCGCCGACTACCCGCTCGCCGCGAGGGTGGAGCACAACGTCCTCGTCTACGACAGCGAGCGGCTGCGGGCGGCCGGGGACCACCACGCCGTGCGGGCCGAGCTGGTCCGCGCGCTGACCGACGGTCCCGGCATCGTGGTCTTCCAGGGCGCCTTCCCGGATCCGGCGGTCGTCGACCGGGCCACGGCCGTGTTCGACGCGCTGATCGCCGAGCAGCGGGCCTCGGGCGCGGGCGGCGGGGACCACTTCGCCCGGCCGGGCGCCAACGACCGGGTGTGGAACGCGCTGGAGAAGGCGGCGCTGTACGACCCCGAGGCGTTCGCCGACTACTACGCCAACGACATCCTGGCCCTGGTGTCGAGGGCCTGGCTGGGCCCCGGCTACCAGGTCACCTCCCAGGTCAACGTGGTCAACCCCGGCGGCGCCGCCCAGACCGTGCACCGCGACTACCACCTGGGCTTCCTCACGGCCGAGGCCGCCGCCGCGTACCCGGCGCACGTGCACCGGCTCTCCCCGGTGCTCACCCTCCAGGGTGCCGTCGCCCACTGCGACATGCCGGTCGAGTCCGGGCCGACGCTGTACCTGCCGTACTCGCAGGCGTACGAGCCCGGCTACCTGGCCTGGCGGCTGCCCGCGTTCCAGGCCTACTTCGAGGCCCACCACGTCCAGCTGCCCCTGGCCAAGGGCGACGCGGCCTTCTTCAACCCGGCGCTGTTCCACGCGGCCGGCCCGAACCGCACCACGGACGTCCGGCGCACGGCCAATCTCCTCCAGGTGTCCTCGGCCTTCGGGCGCGCGATGGAGACCGTCGACCGGGAGGCGGTGGTGAACGCGCTGTACCCGGTGCTGCTGAAGCGGAAGGCGGAGGGCGTCGGCGAGGCCTGGCTGGAGCACGTCGTCGCGGCGAGCGCCGAGGGCTACCCCTTCCCCACCAACCTCGACAGCGACCCGCCGGTGGACGGACTGGCCCCGCCCTCGCAGGCGGACCTCGTCCGGCGGGCGCTCAGTGCGCAATGGACCCCACAGGCGCTTCGCGCGGAGCTGCGCGCCGGTGCCGAGCGACGCGAGAGCTGAGGACACACATGGGACTTCTCGACGGCAAGGTCGTGCTGGTCAACGGGGGCAGCCAGGGGGTGGGTGCCGCGATCGCGCGGGCCGCGGTCCGCGAGGGGGCGGTCGTGGCCGTCACCGGGCGGCGCCCCGAGCCGGGCGAGGCCCTGGTGGCCGAGCTCGCGGCGGCCGGCGCCGAGGCCCTGTACGTACGCGCCGACCTCGCGGACGCCGAGCAGGCCAAGGCCGCCGTCGCGGAGGTCGTCGACGCCCGCGGCCGGGTGGACTGCCTGGTCAACTCGGCGGGCCTGACCTCCCGGGGCACTCTGCTGGACACCACGCCCGAACTGTTCGACCAGCACATCGCGATCAACCTCAAGGGACCGTTCTTCGCCATGCAGGCGGCCGTCGCCGACATGGTGGCCCGTAAGGCCCCCGGCACGATCGTCAACATCATCACCTCCTCGGCGCACGGCGGGCAGCCCTTCCTCGCGCCGTACGTCGCCGCCAAGGCCGGCCTGGCCGGCCTGACCCGCAACGCGGCGCACGCCCACCGCTGGGACCGGATCCGGATCAACGGCCTGAACATCGGCTGGACCGCCACCGAGGGCGAGGACGCGACGCAGCGGGCCTTCCACGGCGCCGGTGACGACTGGCGGGAACAGGCCGCGTCCCGGCTGCCGATGGGCAAGCTCGGCCAGCCGGACGAGATCGCCGACTTCGTGGTCCTCCTGCTGTCCGACCGGTCCGGCGTGGTCACCGGTTCGGTGATCGACTGGGACCAGAACGTCCTCGGCGGCCTCGACTAGCCCCCTTGGCACCCCCGCACCCCCCCGCACCTTAGGAGCTGCACCGGCATGCGTATCGGAATCCTCGGCCTCGGCCGCATCGGCGCCTTCCACGCCGAGACCCTCTCCGGGCTCGACGCCGTCGAGTCCCTCGTCGTCGCCGACCCCGTGGCGGACGCGGCCAAGGCCGCCGCCGACCGGTTCGGGGCCGAGGTCGCGGACTCGCCCGAGGCGGTCCTGGCCGCCGGGGTGGACGCTCTCGTGGTGGCCGCGGCCACCGACGCCCATCCCGCCCTGATCGTGGCCGGCGTGGAGGCCGGCGTACCCGTCTTCTGCGAGAAGCCCGTCGCCCGCACCATGCGGGAGGGCGTCGAGGTGCTGCGGGCCGTCGAGGGCAGCGACGTACCGGTCCAGATCGGCTACAACCGCCGCTTCGACGTCGGCTTCGTGGCCGCGCGGGCCGCCGTACAGGCCGGTGAGCTGGGCAAGCTGCACACGGTCCGCTCGACGACGCTGGACCCGGCCCCGCCCCCGGCCGCGTACGTCGCCGCCTCCGGCGGTATCTTCCGCGACTGCTCCGTGCACGACTTCGACATCATCCGCTGGGTGACCGGCCGCGAGGTGACCGAGGTGTACGCGGTCGGCGGCAACCGGGGCGCCGAGTACATCAAGGAGGCGGGCGACGCCGACACCACCGGCGCGATCCTCACCCTCGACGACGGCACGATCGCGGTGATCTCCAACAGCCGTCACAACGCCCGCGGTTACGACGTCCGGATGGAGCTGCACGGCTTCACGGACTCCATCGCCGTCGGCCTGGACGACAAGCTCCCGCTGCGCTCCGTCGAGCCCGGTGTGACCTTCCCGGCCGGCACCCCGCACGACTTCTTCATGGACCGCTTCACCGACGCCTACCGCGCCGAACTCACCGCGTTCACCGAGGTCGTCGCCGGTACCCGTCCCTCGCCCTGCACGATCGCGGACGCCCTGGAGGCCGGCTGGATCGCGGAGGCCTGCACCCTGTCGCTGCACGAGCACCGGCCGGTGACCATCGCGGAGGTCCGCGGCGCCTGAGCGGGCCCTCAGGCCCTTGGACCCTCAGGCCTCACAGGCAGTAACGCACCATCCACTCGTCCGGATTGTAGGCGTCGCGCGCCGGGTCCGGCCGGGTGGCCGGTCGTTCCTCCACCGTGTCCTCCAGCCGCACGGGCTCGGGCAGCGCCCCGAACCGGGACCGGCGCGCGCCGGCCTCGGCGGTGTCCTGTGTGCCCTCTGTGGCCTGCGTGGCCTGTGTGCCCTCGTTCTTCGACTCGCCGTTCATCCGGTCCTCCCCGTCGCGGTGGCAACACCCCGTCACCCTCTTCAACGTCCTCACCGCGCCGCCGGTTCCGCGGGCAGGTCGAAAACGTGGTCCGGGGAGACGATCCTGGTGACGGCCTGTCCGAAGAGGGTGCTGGGTTCGGTCCCCCTGTGGTCGATGTCGGTGTTCAGCAGCACGACGAGGGTCGCCCGGGCCGCCGGGAGGTAGACGGTGAGGGACTCGTAGCCGGGCAGGGAGCCGTTGTGGCCGATCCAGCCCTGGACGTCGAAGACGCCGAGGCCGTATCCGGCGCCCGGGATGGGCGTCGGGGGTGTGGTGAGCCGCTGCTTCTGGGTGGCGGGGCTGATCAGGGTGCGTCCGTCGGGCAGTTGTCCCGTGGCGACCGTGCGCGCCCAGACCCGCAGGTCGTCCAGGTCGGAGATCATCGCGCCGGCCGCCCAGCCCCAGGACGGGTTCCAGTCCGCCGCGTCCTCGACCCGGCCGGTCGCGGTCTGGTCGGTGTACCCCTGCGCGTGCGGCCTCGGGAACTCGTCGCCGGCGGGGAACAGGGTGTGGTCGAGGCCGGCCGGGCCCAGCACGTTCTGGTGGATGTAGTCCGCGAGCGAGAGGCCGCTGATCCGCTCGACGACCAGACCGAGCAGGATCAGGTTGGTGTTGCTGTAGTCGAACTTCGCCCCCGGTGGGAACAGCACGGGATGGCCGAAGGCGTAGTCGAGCAGTTGCTGCGGGGTGAACGGCCGTTGCGGATCCGAGGTCAGCGCCTTGAAGAAGCCGTCGTCCTCGGAGTAGTTGAACAGTCCGCTGCGCATGCCGGCCAGCTCGCGCAGGGTGATCCGGTCGCCGTTCGGCACGCCGTCGACGTACTTGTCGATCGTGTCGTCCAGCCCGGCCTTGCCCTGGTCGACCAGTTCCAGCAGCGCCGTCACGGTGAACGTCTTCGTCTCGCTGCCGATCCGCATGTACAGGTCGGAGGACATCGGCCGGCCGGTCGCCTTGTCGGCGACGCCGAAGGACCTCACGTACCGGCCCTTGTCCGGTGTCCACAGCCCGACGACGACCCCGGGGACGTTCGCCTCCCGCATCACGCCCTGCACGGCCGTGTCGAGTTGCCGCCGCACGGCGGGCGTGAGCTCGCGGACCTCGTCACCCGAGACGGAGGGCGAGGGCTGCGCCGGGGCGGCGGAGGCGGCCGACGGCGGCGGGGCGGCGGCCCAGCCCGCGGCCGGCGTCACCAGCGTCCCCACCGCGGTGGCGGCGACGGCCCCCCTGCGCAGTCGTGCTGGCATGTGCGACATGGGCGTACTCCCGACGTCGGCTGCCCCCAGGAGTCGGTCATTCCACGATAGGAGCGCCCGCGCGCCGCCGCCTGTCGGCGGTGACGCGCGGGCGTCGTGTCAGGCCCCGCAGGAGCGCAGGAACTGCCGGGTGCGCACCGCGATGGGCAGCGGCTTGTCGGGCTCGCAGGGGTACATGTCCTGCTCGACGATGGCGAACAGTTCCACGCCGAGCCGCTGTGCCGCGACCAGTACGGGCTCCAACTCGGGTACTCCGCAGGGCGGTTCGCACATCACCCCGCGCTGCACCGCCGGGCCGAACGGCACCTCGTTCTTCACGACGTCGGCGAGGATCTCCGGGTCGACCTGCTTGAGGTGCAGATAGCCGATCCGCTCGCCGTAGGTCTCGATCAGCTTGACGCTGTCGCCTCCGCAGTAGGCGTAGTGACCGGTGTCCAGGCAGAGGTTGACGAGTTCGGAGTCGGTGGAGTCGAGGAACCGCTCGACATGGCCCTCGGTGTCGATGTGCGTGTCGGCGTGCGGGTGGACGACGATGTCGAGGCCGTAGACCTCCTTGACCTCGTGGCCGAGCCGCTCCATGCCCTTGGTGAGGTGGGCCCACTGCTCGTTGGTCAACTCCGGCGGCTCGAGGATCTCGGCGGTCTTGTCGTCCCGCCAGAAGGAGGGGATGACGACGAGGTGCTTCGCCCCCATGTCCCGGGTGAGCGCCGCGACCTGGCCGACGTGCTCCCAGGTGGACTCCCAGACGGACGGGCCGCGGTGCATGCCGGTGAAGACCGTGCCGGCCGACACCCTCAGGTCCCGCCGGTGCAACTCGTCGGTGAGGCGGGCCGGGTCGGTGGGCAGATAGCCGTACGGTCCCAGCTCGATCCAGGAGTAGCCGGCGCCGGCGACCTCGTCGAGGAAGCGCTGCCAGGGCACCTGCCGCGGATCGTCGGGGAACCAGACTCCCCAGGAATCGGGGGCCGAGCCCACCCGGATGCGGTCGAGGGCGTTGGCCATGGTCAGGAGCTCCCTTCCGGAGAATTCGCCACGGGTGCGGTGAGGTCCTTCTCCTCGGGGAGTTCTTCGACGTCGACGCCGCGGACCTGGGCCAGTTCGTGTTTGAGGGCGGCGAGTTCGGCGCCGCCGGCCATGTGGTTGGTCAGCTCCTCCAGGCTGACCTCGCTGCGGTCGGCGGACAGTTCGAGGGTGCCCAGGCGCAGGACGCTGAAGTGGTCGCCGACCATGTAGGCGTGGTGGGGGTTGTGGGTGATGAAGATGACGCCGAGGCCGCGGTCGCGGGCGGCGGCGATGTACTTGAGGACCACGCCCGACTGCTTCACGCCGAGCGCGGCGGTGGGCTCGTCGAGGATGAGGACGCGGGCGCCGAAGTAGACGGCCCGGGCGATGGCGACGCACTGGCGCTGGCCGCCGGAGAGGGTGCCGATGGGCTGTTCGAGGTCGTCGAGGATGATGCCCATGTTGCGCAGTTCCTGGTCCGCGGTCTGCTTCATGGCGGCGATGTCGAGACGGCGCACGGGCCACGGGCCCTTGGTCATCTCTGAGCCCAGGAAGAAGTTGCGCCACACCGGCATCAGCGGCACGGTCGCCAGGTCCTGGTAGACCGTGGCGATACCGCGGTCGAGGGCCTCGCGGGGGGTGGAGAAGCGCACGGGGGTGCCGTCGACGAGGAAGTCGCCCTCGGTGTGCTGGTGCAACCCCGAGACGATCTTGATGAGGGTGGACTTGCCCGCACCGTTGTCACCCAGGACGCAGGTGACCCGGCTGGGGTGGACCTTGAGGTCGACGCCGTGCAGGGCGCGGACGTTGCCGTAGGACTTGCCCGCGTTGCGCAGTTCGACGATCGCCCCGTCCTCGGGGGGCACCGTGTCCTCGAGGACGGCGCCGTGCGTTCCGGTTCCGTTGGTCGTCATCGGGTCACCTCCTGGTCGCGGTGCGCTGGACCCACAGATTGATCAGTACGGCGCCGAGCAGCATCACGCCGAGGAACGCCTTGAACCAGTCCGGGTTCCAGCCGGCGTAGACGATGCCCTGGTTCACCATGCCGAACATGAAGGCACCGAAGACCGGGCCGATCGCCGAGCCGTAGCCGCCGGTCAGCAGGCAGCCGCCGATCACCGCCGCGGCGATGTAGATCAGCTCCTGCCCGACACCCTCGCCGGACTGCACGGTGTTGAAGGAGAACAGCTGGTGCATGCCGAGGAACCAGGCGCCGAAGCCCACGGTCATGAACAGCGTGATCTTGGTGAAGTTCACCGGGACGCCGACGGCTCGCGCGCTGTCCTTGTTGCCGCCGACGGCGAAGATCCAGTTGCCGTACTTGGTGCGCAGCAGCACCCAGGTGGCGATGGCCGCGAAGACCAGCCACCACACCACGGTGATCTTCACCTGCACCCCGCCGACGTCGAACGAGGAGGCGAAGACCTTCTTCGCCTGGTCGAAGCCGTCCATGTCGCTGATGTCGTCGGTGGCCACGTTGTTGGTGATCAGCTTGGTGACCGCGAGGTTGACCCCTTGGAGGATCAGGAAGGTGCCCAGGGTGACCAGGAAGCTCGGCAGCCCGGTGCGGACCACCATCCAGCCGTTGAAGGCGCCGATGCCGAGCGAGACGAACAGCGCGACGATCACGCCGACCCACACGTTCATGGTCAGCTGGTAGCTGAGCATGCTCGCGGTGAGCGCCGAGGTGATCACGGCGACACCGGAC
This sequence comes from Streptomyces sp. NPDC020299, assembly GCF_044387825.1. NCBI lineage: Bacteria > Bacillati > Actinomycetota > Actinomycetes > Kitasatosporales > Streptomycetaceae > Streptomyces > Streptomyces sp. NPDC020299. Next base: position 240,011 of record NZ_JBIRWL010000011.1, on the reverse strand, counting down.
GACAGGTCGAACTCGCCGCCGATCATCAGCAGGGCCACCGGCAGCGCCATGATCCCGATGGTCGACGACTGGTAGAGGACCGTGGCCATCGAGCTGCCCTGGCGGACCGTGGGCGCCGCGATCAGGAAGAAGACCAGAACGGCCGCGGCGCCGAGGAAGACGCCCACTTCGGGGCGGGCCAGCAGCCGGAGCACCAGGGGCCGTTCGGTGGTGCGTCCGTCGGTCTTCCTGGGGCCGCCGCCCGGCGGTGCGCCCACCGCCGGGTCAGCCTGCTGGGCCATGCTCATCACCGGGTGCCCTTCGCGGCGAACTGGGCGACGGTGTCGACGTTGGACTTGTCGACGAAGGCCGGGCCGGTCAGCACCGGCTGCTCGCCACCGCCGCTGTAGTTGCCGTTGTTCTTGTAGAGCCAGAGGGAGTCGATCGCCAGGTAGCCCTGGAGGTAGGGCTGCTGGTCCACGGCGAACTGGATGGTGCCCTTCTTGATGGCGTTGGTCAGGTCCTTGTTCAGGTCGAAGGTGGCGACCTTGGCCTTGCTGCCCGCTTCGCTCACCGACTGCACGGCGGTCAGCGCGTAGGGGGCGCCGAGGGCGACGACGTAGTCGATGGCGGAGTCCTGCTTGAGCTTGGCGGTGATCGTCGACTGCACGGACGGCATGTCGGTGCCGTTCACGTACAGCGTCTCGGTCTTGCCGGAGAACGTCTTCTTCACACCGTCGCAGCGCTGGGTGAGGCCGACGTTGCCCTGCTCCTGGACCACGCAGACGGCCTTCTTGGCGCCCTCCTGGTTCAGCCGCTTGCCGAGCGCCTCGCCGGCCACGCTCTCGTCCTGCCCGAAGAACTCCATCAGGCCCAGCTTCTTCCAGTCACTGACGCCCGAGTTGAGGCCGACCACGGGTATCTTCGCGGCGGTCGCCTTGCTGACGACGTCCTTCATGGCGTCGGGCTTGGCGAGGGTGATGGCGATGCCGTCGACCTTCTGGTCGATCGCGTTCTGCACCAGGCTGGCCTGCTGCCCGGCGTTCGGGTCGTGCGAGTAGATGAGGTTGATGTTGTCCTTGGCGGCCGCGGCCTCGGCGCCCTTGCGGACGATGTCCCAGAAGGTGTCGCCGGGCGCCTGGTGGGTGACGAGGGCGACCGTCATACGGGGAGTGGTGGCCTTGCCCGCGGAGGCGTCCGACGCTTTTTCCTCGGCCTTCTTCCCTCCCGAACTGCTGGAGCAGCCGGCGAGGGTCAGAGCTGCCACGGCGGCCACGGCCACGACGGGGGCCAGTCTGCGGGAGCGGGAGAGAGAAGAGCGGTCCATTTGTCCTGCACCTCACTGTGCGACGGGGGAAAGGACGCTGTTGCGCTGGGACGCGATCCAAGTCCCTGGGCACGCCCGCTGTCAATAACTTTGTCAAGACATCCTTTCAGGATCAGGTCCGTATGTAAGTACAATCAATTGACAGTGCCGCCGCCCGCGCCTACATCTAAGAGGCATGAGCCACTCGAGTCAGTCAACCCGCCGCCTGACCGTCGCGCAGGCGCTGGTGCGGTTCCTCTCCGTCCAGTACACCGAACGCGACGGCGTCCGGCACCGGCTGATCGCCGGCACCTGGGGGATCTTCGGCCACGGCAACGTCGCCGGGATCGGGCAGGCCCTCGTGGAATACCCCGATCTGATGCCCTTCCACCAGGGCCGCAACGAGCAGGCCATGGTGCACGCGGCCGTCGCACACGCCCGGCACCTCGACCGGCTGTCCGCGCAGGCGGTGACCACGTCCATCGGTCCGGGAGCGACCAACCTGGTCACGGGCGCGGCCCTGGCCACGATCAACCGCCTGCCCGTGCTGCTCCTCCCCGGCGACACCTTCGCCACCCGCCCCGCCGATCCCCTGCTCCAGCAGCTGGAGCACCCGTCCGAGGCCGACGTGTCCGTGAACGACACCCTGCGCCCCGTCTGCCGCTACTTCGACCGCGTCACCCGCGCGGAGGCCCTGATCCCCTCCGCGCTGAACGCCATGCGCGTGCTGGCGGACCCCGCTCAGACCGGTGCCGTCACGCTGGCGCTGCCGCAGGACGTACAGGTGGAGGCCTTCGACTGGCCGGAGGAGTTCTTCGCCGAGCGCGTCTGGCACGTCCGCCGCCCCGCCCCGGACCCGGCCGAGCTCGCCGCCGCCGTAGAGGCCGTCCGTGCCGCCGAGCGGCCGCTGATCGTCGCGGGCGGCGGAGTCCACCACAGCCGGGCCGAGGAGGCGCTCAGGGAGCTGGTGGAGGCCACCGGCATCCCCGTCGCCTCGACGCAGGCGGGCAAGGGCTCCCTCAGGTACGACCATCCCGCCGACGTGGGCGGCATCGGCCACACCGGCACGGCGGTCGCCGACGGCCTCGCCCGCACCGCCGACCTGGTCATCGGGATCGGCACCCGGTACACCGACTTCACCACCGCCTCCGGCACGCTGTTCCAGCACCCGGGCGTCCGCTTCCTGGGCGTCAACATCACCGGCTTCGACGCCCACAAACTGGCCGCGCGGACCGTGGTGGCCGACGCCCGGGCCGCCCTGGAGGCGCTCGGCGCGGAGCTGACCGGGTACCGCGTGGACCCGGCGTACGAGGCGGAGTACCGCGCGGGCAAGGAGCGCTGGGAGCAGGTCGTGACGGCCGCCTACCGGGCCGACGACGAGGACGCCGTACCGACCCAGACACAGGTGCTGGGCGCCCTGGACGCGGTGGCCGGAGACGAGGACGTGGTGATCAACGCGGCGGGCTCGCTCCCCGGCGACCTGCACAAGCTGTGGCGAGCCCGCGGCCGGCGCCAGTACCACCTGGAGTACGGCTACTCGTGCATGGGCTACGAGATCCCGGCGGGCATCGGCGTCCAGCAGGCGGCCCCGGACACCGTGGTCTGGTCGCTGGTCGGGGACGGTACGTATCTGATGATGCCGACCGAGATCGTCACCGCCGTCCAGGAGGGGCTGCCCGTCAAGCTGGTGCTGATCCAGAACCACGGGTACGCCTCCATCGGCGGCCTGTCCGAGTCGGTGGGCGGCGAGCGGTTCGGCACCGCCTACCGGTACCGGGCGGCCGACGGCACCTTCTCGGGCGCCCCGCTGCCCGTGGACCTGGCCGCCAACGCGGCGAGCCTCGGCATGGACGTGCTGCGCGCCAAGACGGTCCGGGAGCTGCGCGAGGCGCTCGCCACGGCCCGCGCCGCCGACCGGCCGGCCTGTGTGTACGTCGAGACGGACCTGCATGGTCCCGCCCCCGCCGCTCCCCCGGCCGAGGCCTGGTGGGACGTACCCGTCGCCGAGACGGCCTCGCGCGAGGCCGCCGTACGGGCCCGCGAGGACTACGACCGGCAGGTCGCGGCCCGCCGCCGGCACCTCTGACCTTCCCCACGCCCCCAAGGAGTGTCCCGATGCCGAGGACCGGTGCCCGCAACCGCCCCGCGACTGTCTCCGCGCTCGACTCCCTCGACTTCACCCTGGACCGGACCAGTCCGGTCCCGCTGTACTACCAGCTCGCCCAGCAGCTGGAGGCGGCGATCGAGCACGGGGCGCTGGCTCCCGGCGATCTGCTGGGCAACGAGATCGACCTGTCCGTACGCCTGGGCCTGTCCCGGCCGACGGTGCGGCAGGCGATCCAGTCCCTGGTGGACAAGGGGCTGCTGGTGCGCCGCCGGGGTGTCGGCACGCAGGTCGTGCACAGCCAGGTCAGACGGCCCCTGGAGCTCAGCAGCCTCTACGACGACCTGGAGTCGGCCGGGCAGGGCCCGACGACGCGGGTGCTGCGCCACGAGCGCGTGCCGGCCGCCACCGACGTGGCCGCCGCGCTCGGCCTGCCGGAGGGCGGCGAGGTCACCGTCCTGGAGCGGCTGCGCTTCACGCATGGCCGGCCGGTGGCGTTCCTGTGCAACTACCTGCCCGCCGCCCTGCTCGAACTCGACGACGCCCGGCTGGAGTCGACCGGTCTGTACCGGATGATGCGCTCCGCCGGGATCACCCTGCACAGCGCCCGGCAGACCGTCGGCGCCCGCTCGGCCACCGCCGAGGAGGCCGCCCGCCTCGACGAGGAGGCGGGCGCCGCCCTGCTCACCATGCAGCGCACGGCGTACGACGACGCGGGCCGCCCGGTCGAGTACGGAACCCACATCTACCGGGCATCCCGGTACACCTTCGACTTCCAGCTGCTGGTCAGACCGTGACTGTCGCTTTGTGAACGAATTCGCTGGTGGCCATGTCGATTACGTTTCGGGCAAGAGACGCACGAGACGGACGGAAGGTATTGACGCATGAGCGGACATGCGGCTGTTATTACGCCCACGATGTTCGGTCGAGTTGGTTTCTGATCGGTTTCGAGGACCTTTCGGAATCCTGCTCTCCCCTTGTCCGAACCCCTGCCTTCCAGGAGCCGCCATGCGCCTCTCGCCCTCCGGCCTCGCCGTCCCGGGCCCCAGCCGCCGTTCCCTGCTCCGCGGAGCGGGCGGAGCCGCCCTCCTCGCCGGCGCCGGCATACCCCTGCTGTCCGCCTGCGGCAGCAGCGGCTCTTCCTCCGACCCGAAGACGGTGTCCCTCGGCTCCAACTCCTCGGACGCGGTGCCGAAGAAGGCGTTCGCCGAGATCTACGCGGCCTTCACCAAGAAGTCCGGCATCAAGGTCGACGTGAACACGAAGGACCACAACACCTTCCAGGAGCAGATCAACTCCTACCTCCAGGGCACGCCGGACGACGTGTTCACCTGGTTCGCCGGCTACCGCATGCAGTTCTTCGCGGCCAAGAAGCTCGCCTCGCCGATCGACGACGTGTGGGCCAAGATCGGGGACAACTTCCCCGACGCGATGAAGCAGCTCAGCAAGGGCGAGGACGGCAAGTACTACTTCGTGCCGCTGTACACCTACCCGTGGGCGCTGTTCTACCGCAAGAGCGTCTTCAAGCAGCACGGCTACGAGGTTCCCACCACCTGGGACCAGCTGGTCGCCCTCTGTAAGAAGATGAAGAAGGACGGCCTGGTCCCGATCGCGTTCGGCGACAAGGACGCCTGGCCGGCGATGGGCACCTTCGACCAGATCAACTTCCGCCTCAACGGCTACGACTTCCACAAGTCCCTGATGGCGGGCAAGGAGTCGTGGACCGACGCCAAGGTCAAGGCCGTCTTCGACCACTGGGCCGAGCTGCTGCCCTACCACCAGGACGGCTTCATGGGCCGCACCTGGCAGGACGCCGCCCAGACACTGGTGTCGAAGAAGGCCGGCATGTACCTCCTGGGCTCCTTCGTCGGACAGCAGTTCACCAACAAGGCCGACCTCGAGGACCTCGACTTCTTCGCGTTCCCGGAGATCAACTCCGCGTACGGCCAGGACACCGTCGAGGCGCCCACCGACGGCTTCATGGTCAGCAAGAGCCCGAAGAACCACGCGGGCGTCGTGAAGCTGATGGAGTTCCTGGGCACCCCGGAGGCCGAGCAGGTCTACCTCAAGGCCGACAACAGCGTGGTGGCCGCCTCCAGCAAGGCCGACACCTCCTCGTACACCGCGCTGCAGAAGAAGGCGTACAAGATGATCAGTGAGGCCAAGAGCCTCACCCAGTTCATGGACCGCGACTCCCGGCCGGACTTCACCTCCACGGTGATGCAGCCCGGACTGCAGAAGTTCCTCCAGAACCCCAAGGGCGTCGACAGCCTGCTGTCCTCCATCGACCGCCAGAAGAAGCAGATCTTCGCCTCCGCATGAGCACCGACATCACTCCGAAGAGCCCGGAGGCGGCGCCCGCGCCGCCTCCGGGCCCCGCGCCTGAGAAGAAGCGGGTCCCGCGGGGCCACAAGCGCCTGCTGACCCGCCGTGACCGCATCACGCTCGGCTTCATGGCCGGCGTGCCCACCGTCCTGCACGTGGCCCTCGTCTGGTTCACGGCCCTCGCCTCGATCGCCCTGGCCTTCACCAGCTGGGACGGCATCGGCTTCGACTCCATCAAGTGGGTGGGGCTGGACAACTTCAAGCAGCTGTTCAGCGACAACCCGCAGTTCTGGCCGGCGGTCCAGCACAACATCATCTGGTTCGTCGTGCTCATCCTGATCCCGACGCCGATGGGACTGTTCCTGGCCGTCCAGCTGGACAAGAAGATCCGCTTCAGCCGCGTCTACCAGACCGCGTTCTTCCTCCCGGTCGTGGTGTCGCTGGCCGTCACCGGGTTCGTCTGGCAGCTCGTCTACAACCCCGACACGGGTCTGATCAACAGCCTCATCGGGGCCAACAAGCCAGGCCACTACATCGACTGGATCGGCGACCCGCACCTGAACCTGTGGGCCGTCCTGGTCGCCGCCTCCTGGCGGCACACCGGCTACATGATGATCCTCTACCTGGCCGGCCTCAAGGGCGTCGACCCGTCGCTGCGCGAGGCCTCCTCGCTGGACGGCGCGAACGAGTGGCAGACGTTCAAGAACGTCATCTTCCCGACCCTGCGCCCGACCAACACGGTCGTCCTGGTCGTCACCATCATCGAGGCGCTGCGCGCCTTCGACCTGGTGTTCGTCTTCAACAAGGGCGCCCAGGGGACCGAGCTGCTGTCGATCCTGATCACCAACAACATCATCGGCGAGTCCAGCCGGATCGGATACGGGTCGGCCATCGCCGTCGTCCTGCTGGTCATCTCCCTCGCGGTCATCATCCCGTACCTGATCGCGACCTTCCGGAAGGAGCGGCGCGCATGACCACCCCCACCGCCGCGCTCGGCCGGCAGCGCACCCCGGTCCGCCCGGCCCGGGTCCTGCTGCACGTGTTCCTCGTCGTCACCTCGCTCGCCTGGCTCGCCCCGCTGCTGTGGGCGGTCCTGGCGGCCCTGCGGCCGTACTCGGAGACCAGCACCAAGGGCTATGTCTCCTGGCCGGACAAGCTGAGCCTCGACAACTTCAAGAACGCGTTCGAGCAGTCCGACATGATGCACTACTTCGGCAACACGCTGATCATCGCGGTCCCGGCCGTGCTGCTGACGCTGCTGCTGTCGTCGATGGTCGCGTTCTACGTCAGCCGCTTCGACTTCCGGCTCAACATCTTCCTGCTGCTGGTGTTCACGGCAGGCAACCTGCTGCCGCAGCAGGTCATCATCACCCCGCTGTACCGCATGTACCTGCTCATCGACCTGCCCGGCATCACGATGAGCGGCAAGCTGTACGACTCCGCGCTCGGCCTGGTCCTCATCCACGTGGCGTTCCAGTCCGGCTTCTGCGCGTTCGTGCTGAGCAACTACATGCGCATGCTGCCGCACGAGCTCACCGAGGCCGCGCTGGTCGACGGCGCGTCGGTGTGGCGGATGTACTGGCAGATCGTGCTGCCGTTGTGCAAGCCCGCGATGGCCGCCCTGGCGACGCTGTTGTCCATCTGGATCTACAACGACTTCTTCTGGGCCATCGTGCTGATCTCGACCGGCGAGAACATGCCGATCACCTCGGCGCTGAACAACCTCTCCGGGCAGTACTTCACCGATCCCAACCTGGTCGCCGCCGGCGCCCTGCTCACCGCGATCCCGACGCTGATCGTGTACTTCGCGCTGCAACGGCAGTTCGTGAGCGGTCTGACGCTGGGTGCGAACAAGGGCTGAGCGCCCCACTCGCGAAAGAGAACCCCGTGCACCCCTTCACCCCGGTCGCCTCGGTCCTCGTGGACCCGCGTCGCGCACGCGTCCACGAGGAGGGCTGGCAGTCCTGGAGCCCCAGCGGCGCCTACGCCCTCGACGCCATGCCGTACCGCCCGACGAACGACAACTGGGCGACCGTCTGCTACCGGCCGGGGGTCACCGTGCCCGCCGGCACCTTCCAGGGGGAGGGGCTGCTCGCCCTGGACCCCGGCGACGGCTCCCCCACGCGGCTGTGGGCGGCGGCCGACCCGACCCGGGAAGTGCCGTCCGTCCGCCTCACCGTCACCGGCGGCCACGCCGAGGTGGAGGCCGACGGCCCGGTGAAGGAGTGGACCGGCACGGACATCCCGTCGGTGCTGGGCGACTGGGCCGGCGCCCTCGGACTGCCCGCCCCGCGCCCGGCGCCGACGGTGTGGTGCTCCTGGTACGAGTACTTCACCCAGGTCACCGAGGACGACATCCACGAGAACCTGCGCGCGATGGACACCCTCGACCTGCCGGTCGACGTCGTCCAGATCGACGACGGCTACCAGCGCGCGCTGGGCGACTGGCTCACCCTCTCCGGGCGCTTCCGCTCCCGCGAGGGCATCGCGGACACGATCCGGGCGCGCGGTCGCCGGGCCGGCATCTGGACGGCGCCGTTCCTGGTGGACCCGGCGAGCGACCTGGCCGCCGAACACCCCGACTGGCTGGTCCGCGACACCCAGGGCGGCCCGGCGCACGCCGGCCGCAACTGGGGCCACGACCTGTGCGTCCTGGACACCACCCACCCCGAGGCGGCCGCCTGCCTGGCCGGCGTCTTCCGGACGCTGCGCGCGGAGGGCTACGACTACTTCAAGGTGGACTTCCTGTACGCGGGCGCGCTGGACGGCGTGCGTCATGACGACGTGGACGCGCTGACCGCCTACCGGGCAGGCATCGGCCTGATCCGGGAGGCGATCGGCGAGGACGCCTACCTGCTGGGCTGCGGCGCCCCGATCCTGCCCTCCCTCGGCCTGTTCGACGCGATGCGGGTCAGCCCCGACACGGCCCCGCACCGCGACCCCGAGGCCGGCGACTTCAGCCAGCCGGGGCAGGACGCGGCCGAGTTCACCGGCGCCGCCCGTCAGTGGCAGCACGGCCGGCTCTGGGTCAACGACCCCGACTGCCTGATGGCCCGGCCGGCCGTTGAGACCCGTGAGCGCTGGGCCGCGCACGTGGAGGCCACCGGCGGCCTGATGGCCTCCAGCGACCGACTGCTCTCCCTCGACCGGTGGGGCGTGGAGACCACGCGCCGCCTCCTCACGAAAGACGTCCGATGAAGCGCACCCTGTCCGTCCCCGGCATCGCCTACGGCGGCGACTACAACCCCGAGCAGTGGCCCGAGGAGGTGTGGGCCGAGGACGTGCGCCTGATGCGCGAGGCCGGGGTGACCATGGTCAGCGTCGGCATCTTCTCCTGGGCGCTGATGGAGCCCGCCGAGGGCGTGTACGACTTCTCGCGCATGGACCGGATCCTCGGTCTGCTGCACGAGAACGGCATCGCCGCCGACCTCGCCACGCCGACCGCGGCGCCGCCCGCCTGGTTCTTCCGCGCCCACCCGGAGGCCCTGCCGGTGGACCGGGACGGCCGCACGCTGTCGTACGGCAGCCGCCAGACGTTCTGCCCGTCCAGCCCCGCCTACCGCAGGGCGGCCCTGCGCATCGCGGACCGGCTGGCGCGGCACTACGCCGACCACCCGGCGGTCGCGATGTGGCACGTGCACAACGAGTACGGCTGCCACAACGCGGCCTGCTACTGCGACACCAGCGCCCAGGCGTTCCGCGGCTGGCTGCGGGCCCGGTACGGGAACCTGGACGCCCTCAACGACGCCTGGGGCACCACCTTCTGGAGCCAGTGGTACTACCACTGGGACGAGATCCTGCCGCCCCGCGCCACCGGCGCCGTGCCCAACCCCACGCACCAGCTGGACTGGCGCCGCTTCTGCTCCGACGAGCTGCTGTCGCTGTACACGGCGGAACGGGACGTGCTGAGCGTCGCGGCCCCGGACACGCCGGCCACCACCAACTTCATGGTGAACTTCAGCTTCGAGGCGCTGGACTACTGGCGGTGGGCCCCGGAGCTGGACATCGTCTCCAACGACCACTATCTGCAGTCCACGGACACCGAGTCGCACATCGACATCGCGCTCAGCGGCGACCTGACGCGCTCGCTCGCGGGCGGGCCGTGGTTCTTGATGGAGCACTCCACGGGCGCCGTGAACTGGCAGCCGGTCAACCGGGCCAAGGGCCCGGGAGAGCTGCGCCGCAACGCCCTCGCCCACGTGGCGCACGGCGCGGACGGCATCGCCTACTTCCAGTGGCGGGCGGCCAAGGCGGGCGCCGAGCAGTGGCACTCGGCGATGCTGCCGCACGCCGGTACGGACAGCCAGATCTGGCGGGACGTGGTCGGGCTCGGCGCCGACCTGAAGGCGCTGGCCGAGGTGCGCGGCAGCACGGGCACGGCCGAGGTCGCGATCGTCTGGGACTGGAACGCCCGCTGGGCCCTCGAACTGCCCTCCCAGCCGAGCGGCGAACTGCGCTACCTGGACCTGGTGCGCACCTGGTACGAGCCGCTGTGGCGGGCCGGGGTGGCCGTGGACTTCGTCCGCCCGGACGCGGACCTCTCCGCGTACCGCCTGGTCCTGGCGCCCAGCCTCTACCTGGTCGACGACGCGGGCGCCGAGAACCTCACCTCGTACGCCGAGCGCGGCGGCACCCTCGCCGTGGGCTTCCACAGCGGCATGGTGGACGCCAACTGCCATGTACGGCTGGGCGGTTACCCGGGCGCCTTCCGCGAGGCGCTGGGCGTGCGCTCCGACGAGCCGTTCCCGCTGCTGCCCGGCGAGAAGGCGGGCCTGGCCGGGGAGGTGCCGGCGGGGGCCACGGGCACGCTGTGGTCGGAGCGGCTGCGCCTGGCGGGCGCCGAGGCGGTCGCCTCGTACACGGACGGGCCCCTCGCGGGCGTACCGGCCGTCACCCGGCACACGCACGGCACGGGCACGGCCTGGTACGTGGCCACGCTCCCGGACCCGGACACCCTCGGCGCACTCCTCGACCGGGTGCGCGCGGAGGCGGGCGTGGAGCCGGTCCGCGCGGTGCCGGCGGGCGTGGAGGTGGTCCGGCGGCGCGGCACGGACGCGGACTACGTGTTCCTGATCGACCACTCCGGGCAGGGCGCCGAGATCCCGGTCCCGGCGGGCGCCACGGAACTCCTCACCGGCAAGGAGACCACCGGCTCGCTCACGCTGGCCCCCGGCGACGTGGCGGTCGTACGGGAACCGCGCGCGGACGCCTAGCCCCGGCTGACCCCGGCTAGACCGTGCTCGCCTGGCGCCCGTCGGCCTCGGGCCCGCTGAGCAGGGCCCAGGTGAACAGGGTGACGGGGCGTTTGCGGTGTTCGCCGTCCACCGTGATGTCGACGGCCTCGTTGTAGAAGGCGAGGAGCCCCCTGACCGCGCCCACCGCGGGCAGGGGGTCCGGGTAGCTCCACAGGACGTTCGACGGCACGTCCGCGTCGCCCCGCCAGGACCAGTACTCGGCGACGCCCTTGTACGGGCACCGGCTGCTGTGGTCGGTGGCCTCGAACAGGTCGAGGCGGACGTCCTCGCGGGGGATGTAGAACCGCGTGGGCAGGCCCGTCTCGAACAGCAGCACGGGCCGCCGGGTGTCCGCCGCCACCGTGCCGTCGATCTCGACGACCACATGGCGGCTGCTGGGCAGGGCGTCGACGCGTTTGTGCGGGTCACGGGGGTGGACGAAGATCTCTTCCTCCTCCTCGTACCAGTGGTCGAGGCCCGGGTCCCGGCGCTGGAACCAGGCGAAGGTGATGTGCCCGGCGAGCTCGCGGCCCGGGTAGGTCCAGGCCGCGTTCCGCAGCGGCTCGCCGCCGGTGTCGAGGTCGTAGAAGACCCGCGACCCGGCGTGCGCGCCGGTCGGGGGATGCGCCGCCGGGCGGAGGAGATCCTCACGGACCTCCGCCCGCGGGAAGGCGTACTGCGGTACGGGCAGTCCGGGCTCCCACACCAGCAGGGGATGCCGGCTGTCCACGACGGTGACCTCGCCCCTCACTCCGCGCACCCAGCGGTCACTGGGCTCCCACAGGAAGCCCTCCGGGGTGCTGCGCAGGGAATGGGCGGTGGGAAGTATGGTCATACCCCGCTCCTCGGTCTCATGAAGGAGCGTACGTCGCCGACGGACAAAGCGCCCTCAGAGCAGGTCGAGGGCGTCGAACGCGTAACTCGGGCTGAGGTAGCCACCGCCTCCCGCGGAGCCGCTCGCGGCGTCGACGCGCAGCGTGTTGCTGCCGGTCAGCAGGTGTGCGGCGGGGATCACGTACGCGTACGTGTGGTTGTTGCCGCGGTAGCTGCCGACGGTCAGGGTCCGGGTGGAAGGCTCGGTGGCCGCGGCCGGGATGGCCGAGGTCCAGGTGTCGTTGACGGTGATCTGGGGGCGGCCGTTCGCCTTGGCGGTGGTGATGCCGATGCGCAGGGTGCGGTCGGTGGCGGCCTGGGCGGCGGTGAGGGTGAAGGACACCAGCAGGCCCTGGTTGATCTCCTTGAACTGGTAGGCGGGCCAGACCGAGGCCGTCGAGGTGCCGATGAGGTAGGTGCCGGCGGTCCAGGCGGCGGCGCGGGAGTCCGACGGGTGGGCGTGGGTGACGAGGGAGGCGTTCTTGAAGCCGGCCGGGGTGCCGTTCCAGTCGCCGATCCGCCAGACCGCGGTGTCGGTGGAGGGATCGCCGGTGACAGTGATCGTGTGCACGGTGGTGACGGCGGCCGCGGTGACCGTGACGTCCCGGGTGTGCACGGCTAGTTCGCCCTTGTAGACGGTCAGGGTGTACGTGCCGGGCAGGATCCCGGGGACCGCGTACTTGCCGGTGCTCGCGTTCGCCTTCGTCCAGTACTGGGCCTCGGCGTTGGACACGCCCACGACGTAGGGATACGAGGGATCCCAGCCCGACAGTCCGTTGCCGACGATCCGTCCGCGGCCGCTCGCGCCGGTCCAGCCGGTGAGGCCGAGGGCGTCCACCCAGGAGGTGTTGTCGCGCCCGGACACGGCGGTGGCCGGCGCTGACCCGTCGGTGAAGGCGAGGACGTACGGGCCGTGCAGGCCGAAGCGCTCGGCCTCGGTCTGGCCCTCGGCGTAGTAGAGGTGTTCGTAGAGCCCGGCGCCGGACTCGTTGCCGTGGCGCAGCAGTTGGCGGATGAAGGGGCCTCCGGAGTCCTTCTCCTTGGTGGAGCGGACGACCCAGACCGCGGCGCCGGAGGTGCTGAAGCCGAAGTAGTCGTAGTCGATGGTCCGCAGGTTCGAGAAGTGCTTGGACCGGGTGGTGCCGTCGGTCTTGGCGAAGACGTCGGCGGACTCGATGACGGTGTCGGAGTCGGACCAGGTGTCCGGGTAGGTGGTGGGGAAGATGCCGGGCTTGAGGCGCGCGATGTAGCGGCTGGCGGTGACGGAGGTGTCGGACTTGTAGGTGAAGAGGTAGATGTTGTTCTCGCCGCTGCGCGCGGCGTAGTAGTGGACGAGGGTGCCGTGGACGACCTTGATGAGGACGACTCCCGTGGAGGGCGTGGAGATCGTCACCGTCGAGGTGCCGAGGCCGCTCTCGACGTGGGAGTTCTTGCCGTCGTAGCCCTGGTACTCGGTGCCGTTGTAGACGAAGGACGACAGGTCGCCGTTGCCGTGGTCGACCTTGAAGACGAGGCCGGCGCCGGTGTCGACGACGTAGTGGGTCCCGTCGTCGGTGTAGCCGAAGCCCGCGGCCGAGGCGGCGACGGGGGTGGCGAGGGCCAGGGCGAGTCCGGCCGCTCCGGCGAGGAAGGTACGGCGGGGCAGCGGGCCGTCGTGGGACATGCGGACAACTCCTGTGTTGAGTAGGTCGGTTGGGAGAAGGTGGCAACAGACTGCCCGCCCGCATGGCGCCGATCGGAGATCCGCGGCCGATCGGCCACAAGGATTTAACGGCGCGTCACGTTCGGTCCCAACAGGTGGGATCTCACGGCCAGTTCGGCTGTACATGAACGCCTGTTTGCGATTCTGTGGCTTCCATTGCTCGGAATTGTTGGTTTCCGTACGCTCCTGGTCGTCCACAGGAAGGAATCCCCCGATGCGCAGAACCTGGCCCGCCGCTCTGGTGAGTCTCGCCGTCGCGGCCACCGCCGTGCTCACCACCGGTGCCGCCGCCGCACCTCACCGTCAACACCCGCACCACCACCGTCATTTGCTCGCCCGTGACGACTTCCGGCACGGCACCGGCCAGTGGTCGGCCGAGCTGGAGCAGGGCGGCAGCGTCACGGCGAAGGACGGCGTGCTGGACGTCGACGTGCCCGCCGGGGCCTCGGTGTGGTTCAAGCGGCCGTTCTCCGGCCGGTACGAGATCGACTTCACGGCGACACCGGTCTCGCAGGGCGGTCCCAACGACCGGGTCAGCGACCTCAACTCCTTCTGGAACGCCCGGGATGCACGCTCCCCCGAGGACCTGTTCGCCACCCCCCGCAGCGGCGCCCTGGCCGACTACGACCACCTCACCACGTACTACGCGGGCCTCGGCGCGAACTACAACACCACGACCCGGCTGCGCCGCTACGTCGGCGTGGCGGGCTCCCGGCCGCTGATCTACGACTACACCTCGCCACTGCTCACCGCCAACGAGCCCAACCGCGTCCGGCTGGTCTCCGACGGCAAGCACATCCAGTACTGGGACAACGGCGAGCTGGTCTTCGACTACACCGACGAAGCCCCCTACACCAGCGGCTGGTTCGCCTTCCGCACCACCTTCAGCCACTTCCACATCACCGACTTCCGCGTCTGGCGGCTCAAGCACGAAGGCGGCCACGGTGCCTGAGATCTCCCGCAGAGACGCCCTCAAGGCGGCGGCCGCGGCCGTCGTGGCCACCCAGCTCTCCTGGGCGCTCGCCGCCGACCCGGCCGCGGCGGCGCCGGGGAAAGCGGCCGCCCCTGGTCCCGTGAAGCTCACCTGGCTCGAGGACGGCACCCCCGCCGAGGCCCCCGGCACCACCTTCGGCGTAGCCTGGCCCAAGGGTGCGCTCCCCGCCGACCGGGCCTTCGCCCTCACGGCCGCCGACGGCACCGCCGTCCCCGTACAGTCCTGGCCCACCGCCTACTGGCCGGACGGCACCCTGAAGTGGACCGCCCACGCGGTCGGCGCCACCACCGGCCCCGCCGAGAGCTACACCCTGGCTCCGGGCACACCCGCGAAGCCGGACACCGCGCTCACCGTGGACACCGAGGGCGGCACGATCGACGTCGACACCGGCGTCATCCAGGTCAGCATCGCCAAGGCCGGCGCCCACGACGTCATACGCTCCATCAAGCGTGCCGGCACCGAGATCGCGAACAAGGCCGAACTGGTCGTGCTGCGCCAGCCGGAGATCGACGAGGGCTACGAAGGCAGCGGTTCGAGCACCACCTGGGAACGCTTCACCGGCCGGGTCGGCTCCGTCACCGTCGAGCAGTCCGGCCCGGTGCGCGCCGTCATCCGCCTGGAGGGCGAACACGAGCGCGGCAACCGTTCCTGGCTGCCCTTCGTCATCCGCCTCTACCTCTACGCCGGGTCGGAGGCGATCCGCGTCGTCCACACCCTCACGTACGACGGCACCCAGGAGCCCGGCAAGAGCAGCGGCGACTTCATCAGGGGCCTGGGCCTGCGCATCCGCGTCCCGCTCTCCGACGAGCTCTACAACCGTCACATCCGTCTCGCCGGTGCCGACGACGGTTTCCTGACCGAAGCCGTCCAGGGCGTCACCGGCCTGCGCCGCGACCCCGGCGCGGCCGTGCGCGCCGCGCAGGTCAAGGGCGAGAAGCTGCCGGATGTCTCCACCTGGGACACCCGGGTCTCCTCCGCCCTGCGGTACGTCCCGGCCTGGGGCGACCACACCCTCGCCCAGCTCTCGGCCGACGGTTTCACCGTCCGCAAGCGCACCAAGGCGGGCCACGGGTGGATCCACACCACCGGCGGCACCCGTGCCCCCGGCTTCGGCTACGTCGGCGGGATCAGCGGCGGACTCTCCTTCGGCCTGCGGGACTTCTGGCAGAAGCACCCCGCCCAGCTCGACGTCCGCGACGCCGCCTCCGACGAGGCGACCGTCACCCTCTGGCTCTGGTCGCCCGAGGCCCAGCCGCTCGACCTGCGCTTCTACCACGACGGTCTCGGCCAGGACACGTACGAGGAGCAGACCGCCGGACTCGCCATCACCTATGAGGACTACGAGCCCGGATTCGGCACCCCGTACGGCATCGCCCGCACCTCCGAGCTGTACCTGTGGGCCAACGCGGCCACTCCCACGGCCGGCACCCTCGTCGCCCAGAAGGACGCCCTGACCGCCCCGCCGCAGCTCGTCGCCGCGCCCGAGACCCTGCACGGGGCGGGTGTCTTCGCCGGGCTCTGGTCCCCGGTGGACCGCTCCAGTGCCGCCCGGAAGACCGTCGAGGACCGCCTCGACCTCCTCTTCGGCTACTACCGGGACCAGCGCGAGCAGCGCCGCTGGTACGGCTTCCTGGACTACGGCGACGTCCAGCACACCTACGACCCCGACCGCCACACCTGGGCCTACGACGTCGGCGGCTTCGCCTGGGACAACTCCGAGCTCTCCACCGACCTGTGGCTCTGGCTGGCCTACCTGCGCTCCGGGCGGGCCGACATCTACCGCTTCGCCGAGGCCATGACCCGCCACACCAGCGAGGTCGACGTCTACCACCTCGGCAAGTGGGCCGGCCTGGGCACCCGGCACGGCGTCCAGCACTTCGGCGACAGCGCCAAACAGGTCCGTATCTCCACCCCGGTGTACCGGCGGCTCTTCTACTACCTCACCGCCGACGAGCGGACCGGTGACCTGATGCACGCCCAGGTCGACGCGGACGAGACGTTCCTGCGCCTGGACCCCCAGCGCAAGGTCCGCACCGACGGCTACGTCCCCGGGAACCGGCACGCCCTGTCCATCGGCTTCGGCACCGACTGGAGCGGGCTGGGCTGGGGCTGGTGGACCGAGTGGGAGCGGCGCGGCCCCAAGTGGCGGACGGCGAAGAAGAAGCTGCTGGCCAGCGCCTCGACCATCGCCGCCCAGCCCAACGGCTTCGTCCAGGGCAGCGGCCTGTACGACCTCGACACGGGCGCCTTCGCCCTCCAGACCAAGCCCGTGATCGACGTCTCCCACCTCTCGGCGAGCTTCGGCCTGCCCGAACTGGCCGCCGAACTGATCGACGCCGTCGACGAGAAGGACATCCCCGGCTTCCGGGCCGCCTGGCTGGACTACTGCCGCTACTTCAACGCCACCACGGCCGAGAAGACCGCCCGCTACGGCGCCGGCTACAAGGTCAGCCTCGTCCAGGGACACAGCCGCCTGGACGCGTACGCGGCGAAACTGACCGGAGAGGCCGCGCTGGCCGAGCGAGCCTGGCGCAACTTCACCGCGAGCGACGGCTACCCGGACGCGGGCACCCCGTGGGCCACCACGAAGATCAGCGGCCCCACCGTGCTCAACGCCGGGTCCGACGCGCCCTGGGTCAGCTCCAACTCCACGGCGCTGTACGGCCTGGCGGCCATCCAGGACCTCGCCCTGGTCGGTGACGCGCTGGGCTGAGGCACGTGCCCGCGCGCGGGACCGGCCGGCGCGAGGGCGCGGGAGGGCCGCCCTCGCCCCTGCGCGAACGGCTGATCCCGCTGGAGCTTTCGACGTTCCTGCTGTGCGGAGCGCACGCGGTGGCCGGCGGCCTCGCCGACGCCCTCGGCCCGGCTCCGTGCGGAGCCTGGTCCGGGCTTCGGGCCCGAAGCGGGCCGGCGCCGCGTCCGCCGGTGAGCGCGCGGCGGGCGGGCCGTACGGGTGCTCTTGACACTCGGCGGGGCGGACGGCGTACGTCGAGCCGGCGAGTTCCTGACGGGTGGAGGCCCTCGATGCACGTGCCTGGTGCGGCACCGCATGGTGCGCGCCTGATCACCCGGCGGCACGTCGACCTGCTCGTGCCGGAACGCGGCGTGTACCGCACCGAGTACACCGGTACCACGCCGCGTGAGCAGTTGGGGCTGCGCGAGCCCCTCACCCACCGGTCCGCACGACCGGCGGCAGGCTGAGACCAACGCGTCAGGGGCCCTCCGAAGAGAGCCCCTGACCGCGGAAACTTCCGACATCGCTGTCGGGACGACAGGATTTGAACCTGCGACCCCTTGACCCCCAGTCAAGTGCGCTACCAAGCTGCGCCACGTCCCGGTGCGCTCGCCCACGGCGTGCCGTGTGATCGCGCGGACAGCACTTTACCGTACGCCGGAGGGCCGGCCGAAGGGGGCGCCCGGGCCGGGGGACGCGGGCCGGGGGAGAATCGGGCGTATGGGCAGCAGGCGGGACCGGGACGGTGAGGGGCGGGCGCGGAACGCGCGGCCGCGGGACGGGCTGGGGCGGCCTCTGCCGTACGGGGCTCAGGGCGTGGCACGGCAGCCGGAGGGCGTCGTACGGACCCCGCGGGAGACCGTCCGGGAGGCGCAGGCGCTGCTGGCGGAGGGGATGCCGTTCCACGCGCACGAGGTCTTCGAGGACGCCTGGAAGTCGGGCCCGGACTCCGAGCGTGCCCTGTGGCGGGGGCTGGCGCAGCTGGCCGTGGGGCTGACGCATGCCGCGCGGGGGAACGTCACCGGCGGGGCGCGGCTGCTGCGGCGGGGGGCGGGTGCCGTCGAGGAGTGGGCGGACGGCTCCGGGGAGCGGCAGCCGTACGGGATCGATCTCGCCGGGGTCGCCGCCTGGGCGCGGGAGCTGGCCGAGGCCGTGGAGCGGGGCGGCGAGCCGGTCGACGCGAAGGCCCTGGCGCCCCGCCTGCGGGTGTAGCGGGGCGTGCGGAGTCGGTGCACGCACTGTCAGTGGCATGCGGCAGACTCGGGGCGTGCGAAAGATTCATGTCATCGGTATCGGCGCGGGCGACCCCGACCAGCTGACCCTGCAGGCGGTCAAGGCGCTGCGCGGCACGGACGTGTTCTTCCTTCTCGAGAAGGGTGAGGTGAAGTCGGACCTCACCCGGCTCCGCAGGGACATGCTCGACGCGCACCTGCCGGAGGGGACGTACCGGCTGGTCGAGGCCCGGGACCCGGAGCGGGACCGGAGCGCGGGCGGCGCCGCCTACTCCCCCGCGGTCGGGGACTGGCGCAGCGCCCGCGCCGGCATCTACGAGCGGCTGATCGCCGAGGAGCTGGGCGAGGACGAGTGCGGCGCCTTCCTGGTGTGGGGGGATCCGGCGCTGTACGACAGCACGCTCGGGATCCTCGAGGAGGTGCTGGAGCGGGGCGCCGTGGCCTTCGGGTACGACGTCGTGCCCGGCATCAGCAGCGTCTCCGCGCTCGCCGCCCGGCACCGCACGGGGCTGAACCGGGTCGCCCGGCCGGTGCAGATCACCACGGGGCGGCGGCTGGCCGAGGGCTTCCCCAAGGAGGTGGACGACCTGGTCGTGATGCTGGACGCCCATCAGACCTTCCGCCAGTACGCGGGCGACGACCTCGACATCTACTGGGGCGCCTACATAGGCACCCCGGACGAGATCCTCGTCTCCGGACCGATCGCCGAGGCCGCCCCCCGTATCGAGCGGCTGCGTGCCGAGGCCCGGGAGCGCAAGGGCTGGATCATGGACACGTATCTGCTGCGCCGGAACCCGAAGGACGCCTGAGGCCGGCCGCTCGAAAGCACTCGAAGGCACTCGACGGCACTCGAAAACCGGGTGCCCGGGGGGATCGGCCGCCGTCATACTCCCGGCATGTCCCCCACACCCGTGCGCTTCTACGACACCGGCCTCACGGCCTGCCGGTTCCGGTCCGCGATGCTGGTCCGCTGCCCGCGCTGTGCGCGGATCGCCCACGCGGAGACACGGGCGGACCTCGCCGAGGGCGCGCGCGACCGCCTGGTCTGCCGGTCCTGCGGTCTGTCCCGGACCTCGTGGCTCGTCGGCGGCCAGTGGCCGGCGCTGTGGCTGCGGACCACCACCCGGCACGGGGAGATCTGGGCGTACAACCTCGAACACCTGGACCTGCTCCGGCGGTTCGTGGCCGCCTCGCTGCGGGAACGGGCGCCCTGGTACGAGCACGGGCGGAAGATGACCTACGTGGCCCGGTTGCCCGCGTGGATCAAGGACGCCAAGAACCGTACCGAGGTAATGCGCGCGATCGACCGGCTGCGGGCCTCGGTCACGGCCGGTTGAGGCCGAGCCGGCGAAGTCTCTCCAGCCGGTCCAGTACGGCCGCCTCGTCGGGCAGCGCCGTCACGCCGTCGGGCAGTGGGGGCCGGCGTACGACCACCACGGGCAGTCCCAGTTCACGGGCGGCCGTCAGCTTGGCGGCGGTCGCCTCTCCCCCGCTGTCCTTGGTCACCAGCACGTCGATGCGGTGGCCGCGCAGCAGCTGGAGTTCGCCGGCGACGGTGAAGGGGCCGCGGGCCAGCAGGACTTCGAGGCCGGGCGGCATCGGCGGCTCGGGCGGCTCGACCGACCGTAGGACGAAGTGCAGGTCGTCCAGGTGCGCGAAGGCCGACAGGCCCAGGCGGCCGGTGGTGAGGAAGACCCGGCGGCCGAGGGCGGGCAGCGCGTCGGCCGCCGCGCCGAGCGAGGGGACCGGGTGCCAGCGGTCCGAGGGGCCGGGCCGCCAGCCCGGGCGCCGCAGGACCAGCAGCGGCAGCCCGGTCGCCGTCGCGGCCCGCGCCGCGTTGGCGGTGATCCCGGCGGCGAAGGGATGGGTGGCGTCGACGACCACGTCCACCTGCTGCGCCCGCAGCCACTCCGCCAGCCCCTCCGCCCCGCCGAACCCGCCGGTCCGGACCTCCCCCTCCAGCGTCCCGGGGCGGGCCACTCGCCCGGCCAGGGAGGTCGTGACCCGGACGCCGCCACGGGCGGTCAGCCCGGCGGCCAGTAGCCGGGCCTGAGTGGTGCCGCCGAGGACGAGGACGTGCGGGGTGGTGGGGCGCGGGGACATGGCGTCAGCGTACGGGCCGGTCCGACGGCCGGATCGCGGGTCGTCCGGGCTCAGCGCAACAGCAGCTGGACCCCGCCCACGACCGTCGCCGCGATCACCAGTTGCTCGAACAGCCGCTGGTTGATCCTGTTCACAGCCCATTTGCCGATGAACGCCCCCGGTACGACGAACACCGCGAGGGCGGCGTCGAGCAGCAGGGAGCGGCCGTCGATGAGGCCCAGGCCGACGCTGAAGGGCACCTTGGACACGTTCACGATCAGGAAGAAGAAGGCCGAGGTGCCCAGGAAGCCCAGCTTCCTAAAGCCCGCGGACAGCAGGTACAGGGACATCACCGGGCCGCCCGCGTTGGCGACCATCGTGGTGAAGCCACCGAGCACACCGTACGAACGCGCCTTGACCCGGCCCGCCCGGCTGCCGACCGGCTCCGGCTCTCCCTCCGTGTCCTTTTCCGTGACCCCTTCCGTGTCGGCCCGACGCCGCCGCCACACCGTGACGGCCGCCATCAGCAGCAGGATCGCGCCGATCGAGGTCCGTACGACGCCGTCATCGGCCCACATCAGGAACAGCGTGCCGACGACCACCCCGGCCGCCACCGCCGGGAACAGCCGCCACAGCGTGGGCCAGTGGGCGTGCCGCCGGTAGGTGAGCACGGCCAGCACATCGCCCGCGATGAGCACCGGCAGCAGCACCCCGGTGGAGGCCCGGGCGGGCAGCACCGCCGCGAAGACGGCGAGGCTGACGGTGTTGGCCCCGCTGACGGCGGTCTTGGAGAAGCCGACGAGCAGCGCCGCGAAGGCCAGCGCGGTGAATCCCCACCCGGATATGTGCCAGAGCGTCATCGTGTTCATGCCGGGCCGATGCTATGCGCATGCATCTTGCGGCGTAAGCGCCGTCTCGCCAGTTGGCCAACTCCGCCACGGTTCGGCAGCACCCCAAAGGGGCGCGGGGAACTGCGCGACCAGCCACGGCGGCGCCGCAGTCGGACGACGGCACATCACGGCACAACCAGCGGAGCGCTCAGTGCCGCTCCACCAGCACCGCGCTCCCCTGCCCCACTCCCACGCACATCGTCGCCAGCCCGCGCGCCGCGCCCGTGCGGCGCATGCGGTGCAGCAGGGTGGTGAGGATGCGGGCGCCGGAGCAGCCGAGGGGGTGGCCGAGGGCGATCGCGCCGCCGCTGGGGTTCACCAGGTCGGGGTCGATGCCGAGCTGGTCGACGCAGGCCAGGGCCTGGGCGGCGAAGGCCTCGTTGAACTCGGCCTCCCGGATGCCCTCGATCTCCCAGCCGGCCCGGGTGAGCGCCTTGCGGGTGGCGGGCACCGGGCCGATGCCCATCACGTCCGGGTGCACGCCCGCCGAGGCGCCGGCGACATAGCGGCCCAGGGACTCCAGGCCCAGTTCGTTCAGGGCCACTTCGCTGACCAGCAGGAGCGCGGCGGCGCCGTCGTTCATCGGCGAGGCGTTGCCCGCGGTGACGGTGCCGCCCTCGCGGAAGACCGGCTTCAGCCGCGCCAGTTTCTCGATGGAGGTGTCCTCGCGGACGCACTCGTCGGTGGTGACGACCACGCCGTCCGGGCGCTCGACGGGCACGAGTTCGTCGTCGAAGTGGCCGTCCTTGCGGGCGGCGGCGGCCCGTTGGTGGCTGCGCAGCGCGAACTCGTCCTGACGTTCGCGCGGGATGCCGTACCGTGCGGCGACCTCCTCGGCGGTCTCGCCCATGGACAGCAGGCCGTGCAGGTCCTTCATCGCCGGGTTGACCAGCCGCCAGCCGAGGCGGGTGTCGGCGGTCTCGATGCGGTGCGGCAGGGCCTCGTCGGGGCGGGGCAGCACGAACGGGGCGCGGCTCATCGACTCCGAGCCGCCCGCGAGCACGATGTCGGCCTCGCCGGCGGCGACGGTGCGCGCGGCGAGGGTGACCGCCTCCAGGCCCGAGGCGCACAGCCGGTTGACCGTGGCGCCGGGCACCGTCTCGGGCAGGCCGGCGAGCAGGGCGGCCATGCGGGCGACGTTGCGGTTGTCCTCGCCGGCCTGGTTGGCGGCACCCCAGTAGACGTCGTCGATCCGGGCGGGGTCGAGGGAGGGCACGTCGGCCACGAGGCGGCGGATCACGGTCGCCGCGAGGTCGTCCGGGCGCACCGGGGACAGGGCTCCGCGCAGCTTGCCGATGGGGGTGCGGCGGGCGGCCGCGAAGTGGACGGGACGCAACGGGAGGACTCCTGACCGACGACGCTGTGGATCAGCACTGAGTTGACCGGCACCGCTGATCGGCACCGCTGTTAATTAGCACCGCTAGTTTTGGACTATAGACCGCCGGGCAGCCCCCTGGGAAGATCCCCGGGTACCTTCACCGACGCAGCCGGAGGAGCCATGGCCGACGCCCGCGAGCACGTCCTCACCGGGACCCGGGGCACGATCACCGCCCGCGTGTGGCAGCACGCCGAGCCGCGGTACGTCGCCCTCGTCGTGCACGGCTACGGCGAGCATGCCGGCCGGTACGAAGGGCTGGCGGGTGTCCTCACCGAGCACGGCGCGGCGGTCTACGCAGCCGACCACATGGGGCACGGCAGGTCGGCCGGTGAGCGCGTGGTGATCGAGGACTTCGAGGACGTCGTCACCGACGTGCACGGCGTGTCCGCCCTCGCCCGCGCCGCGCATCCCGGCCTCCCGCTCGTCCTGGTCGGCCACTCGATGGGCGGCCTGATCGCGGCCCGCCAC
Source organism: Streptomyces sp. NPDC020299 (assembly GCF_044387825.1). Lineage (NCBI taxonomy): Bacteria > Bacillati > Actinomycetota > Actinomycetes > Kitasatosporales > Streptomycetaceae > Streptomyces > Streptomyces sp. NPDC020299. Next base: position 216,710 of record NZ_JBIRWL010000011.1, on the reverse strand, counting down.
GCCCAGCGGTACGGCCACGAGCTCACCGCGCTCGTCCTTTCGGGGCCGGTGATCGGCGCCTGGGAGCTGCCCGGACGGCTCCTCGCCCTCCCCGAGATCCCGGACCGGCCGATCAGCCCGGCCGCGCTCTCCCGCGACCCGGCGGTGGGCGCCGCGTACGCCGCCGACCCGCTGGTGTGGCACGGCCCGATGAAACGGCCGACGCTGGAGGCTTTCGTACGGACCCTGGCGACCGTCGGCGACAGCGGTGACGTCGGCCCGCTGCCGGTGCTGTGGCTGCACGGCGACGAGGACCGGCTGGTCCCGCTGCCCGGCAGCCGGGCCGGCGTGGAGCGGCTGACCGGGGGCCGGGCGGCCGAGCGGATCTACGCCGGGGCCCGGCACGAGGTGTTCCACGAGACGAACCGGGCGGAGGTCTTCGCGGACGTGACCGGTTTCCTCGACGGGCTGCCCGGGCTCTAGCACGAGGCGCCGAAGACCCGGTTCCGGCCCGCTCAGCACCGCGTTTGCGGGTGTGCGCCGGGGGCACCCGCGCCCCCATGGAGTGGTTGCGCGCTGCCGCCTGTGTGGGTGAGGACCCCGAGCTGTTCTTCCCGGTGGGCACGACCGGGCCGGCGCTGCGGGACGCAGCTGCCGCCAAGCGCGTCTGTGCCCGCTGCCCCGTGACGACCCAGTGCCTGACATACGCGCTGGCGTGCGGGCAGACCTCGGGTGTGTGGGGTGGTACCTGCGAGGAGGAGCGCGACGCACAGCTCCGTGCGTCCAGAGGCATGCCCAGGCGCATGTCGAGGGACGAAGGACAGCTCGAGAAAGGGAGAAGCGTTCTATGACCGTGGTGAAGAGCACGCTGCCCGATGAGGCGCTCCGCGTCACCGGCCCTGCTCTCCAGGACACCCTTGTGGACCTGCTGGGTCTGTCGCTGGTCGGCAAGCAGGCGCACTGGAACATCGTGGGGCCGCGTTTCAGGTCCATCCACCTCCAGCTCGACGAGGTGGTGGACACCGCGCGCGCCTACGCCGACACGGTCGCCGAACGTGCCGCGGCGCTGGGCGTGGCGCCGGACGGGCGGCCGGAGACCATCGCGGCGACCTTCGCGCTGCCGGGCACCAAGGACGGCTGGCTGCGTGACACGGAGGTCGTGCGGCTGCTGGTGGAGTCCCTGGAGGCGGCGATCGCACGGCTGCGGGCGCGGATCGACGCGACCGAGAAGGCCGATCCGGTCACCCAGGACCTGCTGATCGGCATCACCGCCGAACTGGAGAAGCAGCGCTGGATGTTCGAGGCCGAGAACTGGCCGCGCGAGGACAAGTGACCCGCGGGAACGAAGGGAACACAGCATGACCGACGCCCTCGAGATGGACGCGCTGTGGGAGGACTTCCACCGCGCGGTGAACATGACCTCGGCGGAACTCGCCGCCTGGCTGCGGGTGCGCGACGCCGACGAGGACGCTGAGCCGTTGCCGGAGGAGGCGGGCACGCCCACCGGGCAGCACGTCCTCGCCATCCTTCAGAAGCGGCGCACGGACCTCACCGACGACGACGTCCGCGTGATGCACAGGGTCGTGGACCGCGTCAGCGACCTGGCGGACGTCGAGAACGAGCCGGAACCGGAGAACTCGCCCGAGGACACGCGCCGCCGGCACCGGCTGATGACCCTCGGCCACGACCCGCTCAAGCCGTAAAGCCATGAGCCGCGCCGACAAGACCGGCGAGACCGGCAGGTCCGGGCGGGTCCTCGCCGAGCTGGTCGCCGCGCACGGGCGGACGTACGCGGAGGAGGCGGGCATCCGGCTGAAGGACACCCCGCAGCCCCTGTACCGGCTGCTCGTCCTCGCCGTCCTGCTCAGCGCCCGGATCCGTGCCCCGGTCGCGGTGGCCACCGCCCGCGCCCTGCACGAGTCGGGCCTCGACACGGCGCGCCGCACGGCCGAGGCCGGCCGGCAGGACCGGGTGGACGCGCTCGGCCGGGGCGGCTACCGGCGCTACGACGAGCGCGCCGCCACCCAGCTCGGCGACGGCGCCGAGCTGCTGGCCGAGCGGTGGGGCGGCGATCTGCGGCGGCTGCGCGCGGAGGCGGACGGCGATGTGGACGCGCTCCGGCGGCTGCTGCGGGAGGTGCCGGGGCTGGGTCCGGCGAGCGCCGACATCTTTCTGCGCGAGGTGCAGCGGGTGTGGCCCGAGGTGGCGCCGTACCTGGACGGCAAGGCGCTGTCGGGCGCGGAGCGGCTGGGCCTGCCGAAGGACCCCGGCCGGCTGCTCGATCTCGCCGGTGACACCGAACCGGCCGTGCTCGCCGCCGCGTTGGTGCGCGCGGCCCTGGACAAACAGGTGACCGAAGACAGTCTCCGCCGCGCCGCGTGACCGTGCCAGACTGCTCGACGGCCCCCGCCGGGAACGGCGGGGGCCGTCGAGCTGAGGAGCGCCGCGTGACCGGGACCGAGCCGGCCCTGACCGAGATCGACACGACCCGGCCGCATCCGGCCCGGGTGTACGACTGGTTCCTCGGCGGCAAGGACAACTACCCGGTCGACGAGCGGCTCGGGCGGCAGATCACGGCGATCGACGCCGGGGCCCCGCGGGCCGCCCGGGCCAACCGCGCGTTCATGCGGCGGGCCACCCGGCTGCTGGCCGAGGAGGCGGGGATCCGCCAGTTCCTCGACTTGGGCACCGGCATCCCCACCGAGCCCAACCTCCATCAGGTCGCCCAGTCCGTGGCGGCGGACGCCCGTGTCGTCTACGTCGACAACGACCCGATCGTGCCGGCCCACGCGGGAGCCCTGCTGCGCGGTACCCCCGAGGGGGTCACCGAATACCTCCAGGCCGACGCCCGCGACCCCGGCAGGATCCTCGAACTGGCCTCGCGTGTCATCGACTTCGGCCGGCCGGTCGCCCTGTCCCTGATCGCCCTGCTGCACTTCGTCGCGGACGAGGACGGTGCCCACGCCATGGTGGCCACCCTGCTCGGCGCCCTGGCCCCGGGCAGTTGCCTGGTCCTGTCGGCGATGACGGCCGGCTTCGAACCGGAGAACGTCCGGCGGGGCATCGCGGCCTACGGAGCGGGCGGAGTGACTCTCGTCGCCCGCTCACAGGCCGAAGTCGCCGGTTTCTTCACCGGACTCGAACTGACGGACCCCCGGCGTCGTCGCCGTCTCCGACTGGCGCCCCGACACCGCACCGGACGGGGAGCCGCCGGTGTCGCTGTACGGCGGGGTGGGGCACAAGACAGCCGGCTGAACCGGCCGGGCAGGCCCTCTGCCCGGCCCATCGGGAAGTCCGCCGACAGCACGACCGTGACCGGCCAGACGCTGTGGCCCTCGATGCCGCTCTGGAGGACGTCGAGGACACAGGCCGCGAGCAGCACGCCGACGGCGAAGCCCGCAGGCAGCCCCGGGGGGAAATGGACTTCATGCCGATCACGGTAGACGCGGCCGGGCCGGGCCGGATCGGCCGAACGGCCGAGGGCCCCGGCCCGGATCATGGCCGTACGCCGAGGCAGGCGGCCGCCGCGGCGGGCGAGGGTGGACCCGCAGCTCATCCGTCGCTTCAGGAGTACACCGTGCACAGCAGGTTCCTCATCGGGATCGTCGGCGGTGCCCTCGCCGTCGGGGCCGTCGGCACCCATGTGATCGCCGACCCCGGACATCACGGTCGTCGCCGAGGCCGCCGACGGCGAGGAGGCGGTGGCGCCGGCCCGCCGGCTGCGGCCGGACGTGTGCCTGCTGGACATTCGGATGCCGAGGCTGGACGGGCTGGAGGCGACCCGGCTGCTGGCCGGGCCCGAGGTGGCCGATCCGCTGCGGGTGGTCGTGGCCACCTTCGACCTCGACGAGTACGTGTACGGCGCGCTGCGCGGCGGCGCCTGCGGGTTCCTGCTCGAGGACGCCGGGCCGACCCTCCTCGCGGAGGCGGTCCGCGCCGCCGCTGGTCTCGCCCTCGGTGACGGTCCGCCTGCTCAAGCACCTCACCGCGCGGCCCGGGCCGGCCCCGAAAGCGGCCGGGGACCCGCCCGCCGAGTCGCCCGCCGAGCCGCTCACCGACCGCGAGCTGGACGTGGTGCGGCTGGTGGCCGTCGGCCGTACCAACGCCGAGCTGTACGTCTCGCTGTCCACGGGCAAGACGCATCTGTCCAGCGTCCAGCTGAAGCTGCCGGAACCGGGTCGAGATCGCCGCCTGGGCCTGGCGGAACGGGCACGCCTGACGGGCCTCAGGCGCCTGTGATCCCGAGCACTCGGGCGATGGTATGCAGCACCCCGTTGTCATTGTTGGACGGGGCGAGATGGCGGGCCCGGCGGACGACCTCCGGGTGGGCGCCCGCCATGGCGAAGGACCAGTCGGCGGCGTCCAGCATCTCCAGGTCGTTGAGGTAGTCGCCGAACACCATGGTCTGCGCGGGCGTGATGCCCAGTTCGCGCTGGAGGCCGCGCAGGGCCGTGCCCTTGTTGGCGGTGGGGTTCATGACGTCGACCCAGTGCTCGCCGGAGACGACGACCTGGTGCGTGGCGGTGAAGTCCTTCAGCGCGGGCGCGGTGGTCCGCTCGGCCGGGCCGAAGTCGAACAGGGCCACCTTGATCACCTCGTCGTCGACGGCGGTGACGTCCTCGACGATCCGGTGCTCCACGTAGTACTTGCGGACCTCGGCGAGGAAGGCCTCGTCGGTCCGCTCGACGTAGGCGGACCGCTTGCCGCAGATCACGGCGCCCACGTCCACGCCGTCGGCCACCAGGTCCCGCACGGTCCGTGCGAGTGAGGCCACGACGGGGCCGTCGAGCGGGTCCGAGCTGAGCTCCACGCCGTCGCGGACGACGTAGGTGCCGTTCTCCGCGATGAACGCCATGCCGTCGGCGACCTCGGCGAACTGCCGGGCCAGCGTGGCGTACTGGCGGCCGCTCGCCGGGCTGAACAGCACACCGCGCCGGCGCAGTTCGGCCAGCATCGGCCACAGTCCCTCCGGGATCCGCTTGTCGTCGTCGAGGAGCGTGCCGTCCATGTCGGTGACGACGAGCCGGATGTCGGCGGAGCCGGCCGGGAGGCCGGGGGTGGTGAGGAGGGACGCGGGCGTGGCGGGCATGTCCTGCTTCCGGTCGGGGTGGGCGTACGGAGTCCAGTGTTCCCCACGGGGCGGACGGGCCCGGAATCGGGATCGGCGGCCGCGACGACCACGCGGTCGACCAGCGGGTCGGCGAGCAGGTCGCCGGGATGCCGCCGGTGATCCGGGACGTGGCACGCGCGGACCGGGAGTTCCCGGGGCGGGCGGTGCGGTTCCTGGCCGGGGACCGCGGAGTGCGGCACTTCCCGGACATCGGCACCGGGGTGCCCACGGTGGAGAACACGACGAGCACGCCACGCCGCCGGTCACCGCCCGCGACCGGTTGCCCTGCCCCCGGTGGAGCCGCGGGCACGGCCGGACCGCCGTGGTACCGCGGTTCGGCGGGGTGGCCGTGAAACCCTGACCCCGACCAGGTACGGCCTCGCCCGTCGAGGAGGAGCGCGGATGACCACCCTTGCCGACCCGGTGCCCGGCGGGCGTCCCGGCGACGTCCAGCGGGCCGGCGCGCTGGCCGCCGAACTGACCGGACGGGGCGTGCACGGTGTCGTGCTGGCCTATGTCGACACCGCGGGCATCGGCCGGGTGAAGACGGTCCCGGCGGCGCGGCTGCCCCGGGCGGCGGCCTGGGGCGTGGGGATGTCCCCGGTGTTCGACACCTTCCTGGCCGACGACTCCATCGTCACCACCGACGTCCTCGGCTCCCCGGACGGCGATCTGCGCCTGTACCCGGACCTCGACCAGCTGGTGGTGCTGGCCGGGCAGCCCGGCTGGGCCTGGGCCCCGGTCGACCGGATCACGCAGGAGGGCGAGCGGCATCCGGGGTGCTCCCGCACGTTCCTGCGCCGGATCGTCACGGACGCCGCCGAACGGCACGGCATCACCTTCCGCGCGGCCGTCGAGGTCGAGTGGGCGCTCGGCCTCGGCCCGGCACCCGACGGGGAGTTCGTGCCGGCGGTGTCCGGGCCGGCGTACGGTGCCGTCCGGCAGGCGGAGCTGAGCGACTACGGCGCCGATCTGCTCGCGGCCTGCGCGGCGCAGGGCATCGACGTCGACCAGTTCCACCCCGAGTACGCGGCCGGGCAGTTCGAGCTGTCGGTGGGCGCGCTGGACCCGGTGGCCGCGGCCGACCGGAGCGTGCTGGTACGGCAGACCGTCCGGGCAGTGGCGCGCCGGCACGGCCTGCGGGTCTCCTTCGCCCCTGCCGTGTCCGCCGAGGGCGTCGGCAACGGCGGCCATCTGCACCTGTCGGGCTGGCGCGAAGGCCGCAACCTGCACGCCGGAGGGCCCGGGCCGTACGGCATGACGGACCGGGCCGAGTCCTTCGCGGCCGGGATCCTCGCGCACCTGCCCGCCCTGACGGCCGTGACCGCGCCCAGCCCGGCCAGCTACCTCCGTCTCAAACCGTCCCGGTGGGCGGGGGTGTTCACCGCCTGGGGCCGTGAGCGGCGCGAGGCCGCGGTGCGGGTCGTCACCGGCACGACCGGTCACCAGGGGCAGGCGGCGAACCTGGAGGTCAAACCGGTGGACCTGGCCGCCAACCCCTATCTCGCGTTCGGCTGCGTCATCGCCGCCGGGCTCGACGGCATCACGTCGGGGGCGGCCCTGCCCGAGGAGACCACCGGTGACCCGGCCCGGTTCGACGCCGGGGAGGCGGCGGCGCGGGGCGTGCGCCGGCTGCCCACCTCGCTGCCGGAGGCCGTCGCCGAGTTCCGCGCGGACGGGGTGCTGCGGGCCGCGCTGGGCGAGGTGCTGGCCGACGCGGTGACCGCCGTACGCCTCGGGGAGGCCGCGGCGGTGGACGGGCTGGACGACGCCCGGGTCGCGGCGGCCTACCGCTGGACGTACTGACCGTGGGCGGCCTCGCGTCCGGACCGGTCGAGGAGGCCCTCGCCGCGCTGCCCCTGGCCGAACCGCCGTCGCCCGAGCCCCTGTGACCGATGACACGCCGTTTCCGATGCCCGGAAAGTATGATCAAGCAATGTCTGACATGACCGAAACCACGCCCGGCTGGCTGTCTTCCGACGAGCTGGAGATGGCACGCGCCCGCATGCCGATCCTGTACGTCGAGGCCGTGCCGGTGCGCGTCGACGACAGCGGCGAAGTCACCAGCATCGGGCTGCTGCTGCGCATAGGGCCGGACGGAACGGTCAGCCGGACCCTGGTATCCGGCCGTGTCCTGCACCACGAGCGGGTACGCGACGCCCTGCTGCGCCACCTGGAGAAGGACCTCGGCCCGGTGGCGCTGCCCCGCGTGCCGGCCTCCCTGCAGCCGTTCACGGTCGCCGAGTACTTCCCCACCGCGGGCATCACGCCGTACCACGACCCGCGTCAGCACGCGGTGTCCCTCGCCTACATCGTCCCGGTGGCCGGTGACTGCCGGCCCCGGCAGGACGCGCTGGACCTGGTGTGGTTCAGCCCGCAGGAGGCCGCGTCGCAGGCCCTGCAGAGCGAGATGCCGGGCGGGCACGGCGTGCTGCTCAAGCAGGCCCTCGCGCACGTGGGTCACGTGTCCTGAAGGCGGCGCCCCCGCGTCACACCTTGGCCCGCGGCTTGTCACCGGACCCGGTGTGGACGGTGCGCGAGTCGGGGCCGGCGTGTCTGTTCATCGCCGACCACAGGCGGTGCCGGAAGGCGAACCCCGGGGCCGGCCCCGCCTTCGCGGGGCGCTCCCGGACGTCGGCCGTCGTGCACAGCACGTCCCACACCCGGTCCGGGCACCCTCCGCGCTTCCACAGGAAGTCGCAGTACGGGATGTGCGCGATCTCCAGGTCGAGCCAGCCGTCCTTGGTCAGCGCTCCGTCCCACTCGGACGCCCGCAGCTTCAGATAGCCGCGCGACCGGCCGGACTTGTCGCTGCTGGTGACACAGAGCACGCGGACGAACTCCGGGGTGTGTTCCAGCACCACCACCGGGCGCTCCTTGTGGGTGTCGTCGTCGTGGGTGAGCTCGGCCGTCCAGACGTAGCCCACCGCCGGCGGCCAGGGTGAGGTGACACACGGCGGCGCCGGACTGGCCGGTGGACCGGTCTTCAGCCAGCGGACCAGCCGGACGGCCGCGACCAGCGCGCAGCCGGCGGACAGCGTGGGCAGCGACCACCACAGGACGGCGAGCAGCAGCGTCCCGCCGGTGGCGTGGTCCGGGTCGGGGACGAGGGTGCCGCCGGTGTGGTGGATCCAGTAGCCGGTCACGGCGGCCAGGAACGCCCTCCGCAGTGCCGTCCACAGCAGGACCAGCGGGAAGTAGCCGTAGTCCACGGTCCGCATCAGGCCCAGTACCGTCGCGGCCGTCGCGTACACCACGGTCATCCCGGTGGTGGGATACTTGTCGACCTGCGCGTCCAGCGGCGCCAGGACGGCCGCCACCACGCAGTAGAGGACCACCGCGCGTGCCGCCATCAGCAGCCGCTTGCCCTTGAGCCGCTCCGGCGCCGCCATGCCGGCCAGCGGCCGGGCGAGCAGCACGCCGAGCGCGAGCAGTGTCACGAAGATCCAGGTGTTCCGCTTGCCGGTGAAGTCGATGTGCACCACCGGGTAGACCAGCAGCCACATGGCCCATGAGCCGAGTCCCAGCGCGAACGGCGCTCCCAGCGAGAACTCGGGCACCATCCGCTTCGCCCTCATCCGAGGCCGCTGCGACCCCGCTATCAGCGGCGTGCTCACACACACCAGTAGTACGGCCCCCGCCAGGAATGCCTGCACGTGCCCCCGCTCTCGTCGCTGGGAGCAGCATGGCCCCGGGCCGGCGTGCCCGGCGCCGATTCGGTCGTCCGGGCCCGCGCGGCCGGTCAGTCTGGTAGGGCGCCGAGGTCGGCCCGGGCGGGGCTGTCGTCGAGGAAGCCGCCCGACTGGTGCTGCCACAGCCGGGCGTAGGTGCCGTCCGAGGCGAGCAGTTCCTGGTGGGTGCCCTGCTCGACGATCCGCCCGCGGTCGAGGACGACCAGGCGGTCCATGCCGGCGACCGTGCTGAGCCGGTGTGCCACCACGAGTGCCGTCCGCCCCTCCATGAGCCGCCACAGCGCCTCCTGGACGAGGATCTCGCTCTCGGAGTCCAGGGCGCTGGTCGCCTCGTCGAGCAGCAGGATCGGCGCGTCGCGCAGGATCGCCCGGGCGAGCGCGACCCGCTGGCGCTGGCCGCCGGACAGCTTGATCCCGCGTTCGCCCACCATGGTGGCGAAGCCGTCCGGCAGCGCGTCGGCGAACTCCGTGACGTGTGCGGCCTCGGCCGCGCGGCGGATCTCGGCGTCGGTGGCGTCCGGCCGGGCGAACGCGATGTTGTCGCGCAGGGTGCGGTGGAACATCGCCGGGTCCTGCGGCACATAGGAGATCAGGCCGCGCAGGTCGGCCTGGCGCAGCCTGCTGATGTCCTGGCCGCCGATCAGGATCCGGCCGGCGTCGATGTCCGTCATCCGCAGCAGCAGCCGGGTGAGCGTGGTCTTGCCGCCGCCGGACCGGCCGACGAGGCCGACCTTCGCTCCGTGGGGCACGGCGAGGTCGAGGCACTCGAAGAGCGGCTCGGCACCCGCGTGGGCGAAGGTCACCTGTTCGAAGCGGACATCGGCGGCCTCGGGCAGCAGCGGCTGCGGCACCGGCGGGTCGAGCACGGTCGGCGGTGTCAGCAGCAGTTCGGTGAACTGCGCGGCCTCCGTCATCGAGCTCTCCAGACGGCGGTAGATCTGGTTGAACTCGAACATGATCCGCGTCGCGTTGGTGTAGTACGTGAAGGTGACCACGACCGCCTCCACCCCGTGCCCGTCCCCGGCGAGCGCGACCGCGAGCAGCAGACCCAGCGCGTTGGTCAGCACGGACATCGGCGCGACCAGCGTGTCGATGCGCAGGTTGCCGTAGTCCCACGACCTCAGCGTCAGCCGCCGCGACTGGGCTACCCGCGAGCGGTGCTCGGCGGCCTCACGGTCCTCGGCGGCGAACGCCCGGACCGTGTCCATGTTCATCAGGCTGTCGGCGACATGGCCCGACACCCGGGCGATCGCCTCCTCCCGCAGGTTCACCAGGGCCTGGCGGCGCCGGACGAGCGGCGCCACGCTCAGCGCCGTGAGCGCGATCATCACCAGCAGCCCGACGACGAGCCACGGTTCGTAGTGCCACAGCACCACGGATCCGAAGGTCAGCGGCACGAGCCTGCCCACGATGTTGAACGTCAGCGTGTCGACGAACTCCTCGAAGCGGGAGGCGAAGCTCAGCACCCGCTTGGTCAGCGATCCGGCGAAGTTGTCGTGGAAGAACGCGGCGTCCTTGGCGAACAGCTCGTCCATGCCGACGATGTACAGGTGCTCGATGCCGAGGGCGTCCAGGCGGTTCAGACAGTGCAGGCCGACCCGCCACAGGGCCTCGGCGAGGAGCAGCACGCCGGCGAAGGCGAGAACGTAGGGCAGCGTCGCGCCGACGGTGGCACCGGGGCCGTCGGCGATACGGCCGACGAGCTTGGCGACGACCAGCGGGGCGAGATAGTTGATGCCGGTGTTGCCCAGCGCCGGCAGCAGCATCCCGGGGAGCGTCAGCCGGCGAAGGCGGCGCAGCTCCCGTCCGTAGTAGCGAAGGGCGAGGAGCACGGAGCCCCTGCCCGGCGGCGTTCGGTGTAATGCGCGCGGTCCCATGCCGCGGCAGTGTCCCGCAGCGCCGACCGCGCGGTCCAAGCATTTTCACCCAAATGCCGCATGCGGCCCGGAAACGACTGAAGGCCATCTCCTCATCGCTGAGGAAACGGCCTCCGGCTACGACTTCAACAGTCGGGACGACAGGATTTGAACCTGCGACCCCTTGACCCCCAGTCAAGTGCGCTACCAAGCTGCGCCACGTCCCGATGCTCGTTGACCTGGGGTTTCCCTGGTCGAACGCGCACGGAAACCATACCGCACTCGGGTCGGTGGTCGCGCACTCCTTTTCCGGTGCGGGCCGCGTCACTCCCCGTGCGGCCGCCCCAGCTCCGGATGGGCCTCCAGCAGGCGGGGCGGGGCCGCCTGGCGCCAGGAGTCGGCGAGGATGTCGCGCAGTTCGCCCTCGTCCTCCAGGGCGGCGAGCCGGGCCCGGACCCAGGCGAACTGGGCCTCGTGGCCGGCGATCCAGAACTTCTCCGGCTCGGCCAGGACCAGTTCGTCGCGCTCCTCCTTGGGGCAGCGTACGGCGAGGGAGGTCTCGTCCTCGGGCAGCGTGGCGAACATCTTCCCGGCCACCCGGAACGTGGGCATGCTCCAGGCGGTCTTCTCCGTGGTGTCCGGCAGGGACAGGGCGATACGGCGTGCGTCTTCGGCGTCCGGCATGACCCGCACGCTAACCCGTCCCACTGACAGCCACCCCGGCGTTCACCGGGCCGCGGCCTGGAGGTGCTTGTAGTAGAGGGTCGTCGGGCGCAGCACTCCGGCGGGGCTCGCCGCGTAGTCGGGGATGACGCCGGCCCGGGTCCAGCCGGCGGAGCGGTACAGGTGCTCGGCCAGGCTGCCGGTCTCGGTGTCCAGGTGCAGCAGGGTGATCCCGGCCGCGCCGGCCGCCTGCTCCGCGGTGGCCAGCAGCCTGCGGCCGAGGCCCTGGCCGCGGGCGTCCCGGTGGACCATCAGCTTGACGAGTTCGGCGCGGTGGCGGCTGTTGGGCTTGCCGGGGAAGGCCAGGCTGACGGTGCCGACCGTCCGGCCCGCGTCCCGCGCCACCCATACGGCGAGCTGCCCGGCGGCCACCGCGGCCGCCCGTCCCGCCCACCAGGCGGTGGCCTCCACGCGGTCGAGCGGCGCGAGGAAGCCGACCGAGGCGCCGCCGGCGACGGTGTCGGCGAGCAGGTCCGCCAGGCCGGCCATGCCCTCGCGCAGCTGGGCGTCGGTGAAGCGCAGGACTCTCATGGCCGCACCACCGCCAGCAGGTAACGCGCCTCGCCGGGACCGGTGCTGCGGAAGCGGGTCGGCCCGAAGACCCGCATCCGCAGGCAGTCGCCCGCCTCGACGTGGTGGTCCGCCTCCCCCACGGTCACGTCGAGTGCGCCTTCCAGGAGCCACAGGTGCTGTTCCAGTCCGGGGACGGGCGGACGGTCGTAGGCGATGTCGGCGCCCGGCGTGAGCCGGCCCTCGACCAGTTCGCCGCGCAGCCCGGCGTGCGAGGGGGACACGGACCGGCGTACGAAGCCGGAGGCGCGGTCCTCCCACACCTGCTGCTCGGCGGAGCGCACCAGGGGGGCGGGTGCCGTCTCGACCTCGCTGAGGAGCTGGGACATGGTCCGCCCGTAGACGTGGCAGAGCCGGTTGAGGAGCGCGGCCGTGGGGCTGGTCTCCGCCCGCTCCGCCCGCGACAGGGTGGACCGGCTCACGCCGCTGCGTTCGGCCAGCTCCCCCAGGGACCAGCCGTGCTGGGACCGGAGTTCGGCGAGCCGGGCGCCGATGCGGTCGTCGATGCGGTCGTCGCCTGGGTCCGCTTCCTCAAAGTCATCTCTCATATCCGGGACGCTATCCCGGATATGAGACGGACGGGTTACGGAACCCTCACGTCCGCGCCGCGTCGCCCAGCGCGTCCAGGACCGGGCGGATCAGCGGGTGGTCCTCGGCTCCCCGCCGTACGGCGGCGAAGACGCGGCGGGTGGGGGCCACGCCGTCGACGGGGCGGACGACCACCCCCGTCAGGTCCATGCCGCGCAGGGCCGAGCGCGGGACGAGGGCCACCCCGACATCGGCCGCGGCCAGGGCGACGACCGCGCGGAAGTCGTCGGAGGAGTGTTCCAGACGGGGCTGGAATCCGGCGTTCTCGCAGGCCAGGACCACCACGTCATGGCACGGGTTGCCCGGGTAGGGGCCGATCCACGGGTCCTTGGCCAGCTCCGCGAGGGGCACCTCGGCGGTCTCGGCCAGCCGGTGGGTGACCGGGACGACGGCGTCGAAGGGCTCGGCGTACAGCGGGACATGGGTCAGCCGGGGGTCGTCGGCGGGCGGTGCCCCGCGGTACTCGACGGCGACCGCCACGTCCACCTGCCGGTCGAGGACCATGGGCAGGCTGGCGTCGCCCTCCGCGTCCTGGACGCGGATGCGGATGCCGGGCGCCGAGGAGGCGAGGCGGGCCACGGCCGGCGCCACGACCTCGGCGATGCCGGTCGCGAAGGCGGCCACCGTGACGGTGCCGGCCTCGCCCGACCCGTACGCGGCGAGTTCCGCCTCGGCCCGCTCCAGCTGGGCGAGGACCGCGTTGGTGTGGCCGAGCAGGATCTCGCCGGCCGGGGTCAGCCGTACGCCCTTCGCGCCGCGCTCGACCAGCCGGTGGCCGGTCTCCTGCTCCAGGGCGGCGAGCTGCTGGGAGACGGCGGAGGGCGTGAGGTAGAGCGCGGCGGCAGCCGCCGTGACCGTACGGTGGTCGGCCACCGCACGGAGGATGTGGAGCCGCCGCGCCTCGATCATGCGGTCAAGTATCGCAAGGTGTCCGCGCTGGTCAGGCCGCGAGCTCCGCACGGGCCGCGACGAACGCGTCGACCGCGCGGTCGACGTCCTCGGTGGAGTGGGCTGCGGAGAGCTGGACGCGGATGCGGGCCTGGCCCTGCGGTACGACCGGGTAGGAGAAGCCGATGACGTACACGCCCCGTTCGAGGAGCAGCTCGGCCATGCGGCCCGCCTCGGCCGCGTCGCCGATCATGACGGGCGCGATGGCGTGGTCGCCGGGGAGGACGTCGAAGCCCTCCTCGGTCATCCGGCGGCGGAACAGCGCGGTGTTCTCGTTCAGCCGGACCCGCAGGTCGTCGGCCGACTCCAGCAGGTCGAGCACCTTCAGCGAGGCCGCCGCGATCACGGGCGCGAGGGTGTTGGAGAAGAGGTACGGGCGGGAGCGCTGTCGCAGCAGGGCGACGATCTCGGCGCGGGCGGCGACGTAACCGCCGGAGGCGCCGCCGAGCGCCTTGCCGAGGGTGCCGGTGATGATGTCGACGCGGTCCATGACGCCGTGCAGTTCGGGCGTGCCGCGGCCGGTGGGGCCGACGAAGCCGACCGCGTGGGAGTCGTCGACCATGACCATCGCGTCGTAGCGGTCGGCGAGGTCGCAGATCTCCGCCAGCGGCGCCACATAGCCGTCCATGGAGAACACGCCGTCGGTGACGATCAGGCGGCGCCGGGCGTCGGCGGCCTCCTTGAGCTTCGCCTCCAGGTCGGCGAGGTCGCGGTTGGCGTAGCGGAGGCGGCGGGCCTTGGACAGGCGGATGCCGTCGATGATGGAGGCGTGGTTGAGGGCGTCGGAGATCACCGCGTCCTGCTCGCCGAGGAGGGTCTCGAAGACACCGCCGTTGGCGTCGAAGCAGGAGGAGTACAGGATCGTGTCCTCCTGGCCGAGGAAGGCGGACAGCCGCGCCTCCAGCTCCTTGTGCACCTCCTGGGTGCCGCAGATGAAGCGCACGGACGCCATGCCGTAGCCCCAGCGGTCCAGGGCCGCGTGCGCGGCGGCGACGACCTCGGGGTGGTCGGCGAGGCCGAGGTAGTTGTTGGCGCAGAAGTTGAGGACCTCGCCGGGCCGGCCGCCCGCGGTGACGGCGACGGTCGCGGACTGCGGGCTGCCGATCACGCGCTCCGGCTTGTGCAGGCCGGCGGCGCGGATCTCGTCGAGGGTGGCGCGCAGGTCGTCGCGCACGGAGTCGAACATGGGAAAGCTCCTGAGGGTGCTCGCGCGGAAGGGGGTTACGCGGTTACCGAAGGGGGTTACGCAGTCCAGTCGAGGATGACTTTCCCGCCTCGGCCGCTCGCCGCGTCGGCGAAGGCCGCCTCGTGGTCCCGGTAGTCGTACCGGCCGGTGATCACGGGCGCGAGGTCGAGGCCGCCTTCCAGCAGCACCGACATCGCGTACCAGGTCTCGAACATCTCCCGGCCGTAGATGCCCTTGATGGTGATCATCTTGGTGACGATCCGGGCCCAGTCGACCGGGAACTCCTCGGCCGGCAGGCCGAGCATGGCGATCCGGCCGCCGTGCGTCATGTTGGCGATCATGTCCCGCAGGGCCTCGGGCCGGCCGGACATCTCCAGGCCGATGTCGAAGCCCTCGCGCAGGCCCAGTTGCCGCTGGCCGTCGGCGATGTCGGTGCCGGAGACGTTCAGGGCGAGGGTCGCGCCGGTCTTGCGGGCGAGGTCGAGCCGTTCCTCGCTGACGTCGGTGACCACCACGTTCCGGGCGCCCGCGTGCCGGGCCACGGCGGCGGCCATCAGGCCGATCGGGCCGGCGCCGGTGATCAGGACGTCCTCGCCGACCAGCGGGAAGGACAGCGCGGTGTGCACGGCGTTGCCGAACGGGTCGAAGATCGCGGCGACATCGAGGTCGACGGGGACGCGGTGCACCCACACGTTGGCGGCGGGCAGGACGACGTACTCGGCGAACGCGCCGTCGCGGCCGACGCCGAGGCCGACGGTGGCCCGGCACAGATGGCGGCGCCCGGCCAGGCAGTTGCGGCACTTGCCGCACACCAGGTGGCCCTCGCCGCTGACCCGGTCGCCGATCCGTACGTCGGTGACGTCCCGGCCGGTCTCCACGACCTGGCCGACGAACTCGTGCCCGACCACCAGCGGGGTCCGGATCGCCTGCCGCGCCCAGCCGTCCCAGGACCGGATGTGCAGGTCGGTGCCGCAGATACCGGTCCGCTGGACCTTGATCAGTACGTCCCCGGGTCCGACTGCGGGCTCGGGCACGTCCGCGAGCCACAGCCCGGGCTCCGCCTTCTCCTTGACCAGCGCCTTCAACGCTACGGCTCCTGTGGGTGTGTTCCCGGTCCGCGGGCATGCCGAAGGCACCCGGGTCCGGGGAGAGGAGTGGATTCGCCTAGCAATCTGCCTCACGGGGCGGCTGTGGTCCATCGAGGTTTTCTTAAGCGGTGCCACAGTTCCGCTTCACAAGGTCCACTTCGGGGGCTTCGCGTTCAGCGGCTTCGCGGCGACGGCCGTCACAGCGGGAACCCGTCGTCCGCGCGCCGCTCGATGCGTACGGCCAGTTCCGCGGCCCGGGCCTTGATGGTCTCCAGGCCCGCCTTCCCCCAGGGCCGGGGTGCGACATCGGCGACGCAGACGGTGCCGAGCACCATCCCCGTGCTGTCGATGAGCGGGGCGCCCAGGTAGGAGTGGATGCCGTACTCGTCGACGACCGGGTTGCACGCGAACCGCGGGTAGTCGCGGACGTCCTCCAGGACCAGCGCCTTGTGGCGTACCACCACATGGGGGCAGAACCCGTGGTCGCGCGGCAGCCGGCGGCCGACCTCGGGCCGGGTGCCGTCGGCCTTCGCGAACGGCCCGGTGACCGGCGTGCGCAGGCCCGCGAAGAACTGCTGTTCGGCGCCGATGAAGTTGACCATGGCGTACGGCGCGCCGGCGAGTTCGGCGAGGTGGTCCGCGAAGGCGTCGAGGGCGGGCTCGGGGCGCTCCCCCAGGCCGAGCAGGTTCAGCCGCCGGGTGCGGGCGGGGGCCTCCTTGTCCTCGGGCGTGAGCAGCAGACCCCGGGCCGGGCGCGGCGGGTCGTAGCTCATGACCGGGCTCCGTGGCTCGGCACGTGCGCCGGGGAGTGGGCGATGAGGTGGCGTACGAGGGTGAGCAGCGTCTGGACTCCGGAGGAGGAGATACGGGCGTCGCAGCGGACGACCGGGATCCGGGGGTCGAGGTCGATGGCGGCGCGCACCTCCGCGGGGTCGTAGCGGTAGGACCCGTCGAACTCGTTGACGGCGACGACGAAGCCGAGGCCGCGTTCCTCGAAGAAGTCGACCGCCGCGAAGCATTCCTCCAGCCGGCGGGTGTCGGCCAGGATGACGGCCCCCAGCGCGCCTTCGGACAGCTCGTCCCACATGAACCAGAACCGCTCCTGCCCTGGCGTGCCGAACAGGTACAGCACGTGCTGCGGGTCGAGGGTGATGCGGCCGAAGTCCATCGCCACCGTGGTCTCGACCTTGTTCTCGATGCCGTCGAGGCTGTCGGTGGCGGCGCTGACCGTGGTGAGCAGTTCCTCCGTGCTGAGCGGGGCGATCTCGCTCACCGCGCCCACGAAGGTCGTCTTGCCCACTCCGAACCCACCGGCCACCAGGATCTTCAGCGCGGTGGGGAACGGGTCAGAGCTGTCGTCGTAGTCCATCGAGCACTGCCTCCAGAAGGGACCGGTCAGTGGGGTTGTGGTGGAAGGCGGGGGGCTTGGTGGTGAGCGCCCCGCAGTCGACGAGGTCGGAGAGCAGCACCTTGGTGACCGCCACCGGGAGCCCCAGATGGGCGGCTGCCTCGGCGACCGGGACGGGCGCCCGGCACAGTTCGAGCGCCTGGGTGTGCTCGGGGCCGAGGTAGCCGAGGGGGGTGACTCCGGTGGCCATCACCTGCGACATCAGGTCGAGCGCGATGGTGGGCCGGGTGCGGCCGTTGCTGACCGTGAAGGGGCGCACCAGCCGTCCGGCCGCGTCGTCGAGCCAGGGCCCGTCGCCGGCCGCGGCCACCCTCAAGGCCTCGTCGCCGTGGGATCGACGGCATGCTGGCGGGGCGCGGTCACCAGGTAGGGGCGGACGCTCTTGACCAGCATGGCCATCTCGTAGCCGAGCACGGCCGCGTCGGCCTCGCGGCCGGCCAGTACGGCCAGGCAGGTGCCGGAGCCGGCGGTGGTGACGAACAGCAGGGCCGAGTCGAGTTCGACGACGACCTGCCGGACGTCTCCGCCGTCGCCGAACCGGACGCCCGCGCTGCGGCCGAGCGAGTACAGGCCGGAGGCGAGGGCGGCCATGTGGTCGGCGCTGTCGGGGTCGAGGCCGTGGACGGACTTCACGAGCCCGTCGCAGGACAGGAGCACCGCGCTGGTGGTGTGCGGTACACGCTGGACGAGGCCGCTCATCAGCCAGTCGAGGTCGGAAACCTGGGCGGTCGGCGCATCGCTCGCCATGGTGGATCGACTCCTTGGGGTACGAAGGTCTGCGGGAGCGCTGGGGGTGGGGGCGGGGGTGGTCATCCGGCCGGTGCGCTCCCGTCGGGCCGGAAGGTGAGATCGAGGAGGGCCGAGCCCGTGTGGCCCGTCGCGGTCGGCTCTCCCGAGAGGGCGTCGGCCCGCTCCAGGTGCTGCTGGGACTCGGCCAGGCCGATCCCCCGCTGGAAGGCGGCCATCAGGCCGGGGTCGTGGCCCACGGGGGTGTCGCTGTCCTGGCGTGGTGCCGGGCCGCCCCGCAGCTGGGGCACGATGTGCTCCTGGGCGCGGCGCCGGGGCAGTTGGGGTGGCTTGCCCATGGTGCCGCGCACCGTGCTGCCGCCGCGCGGAGTCAGGGGTGCGGCCGTGTTCTCCGCGACCGTGCGCCGCTCGCCGGGCCGGATGCCGGGGGTGGCCTCCGCGGGGGTGGCCCGCGGCTCGTGGGTGCCGCGTACCGGCAGGGGCGGCGGCGGGCCCGCGTCCGCCGGGGCTCCCGCCCGGCCGGGCCCGCGCTGCGCGTGCCGGCCCGGCCCGTCGCCGGTGGCCGGCCCGCTCCCGTTCACGGTGTCGTCGCCGCGGGCGTGCGGGATCTGCGGGGTTTGCGGGGCCCGGGGCGGCTGGTGCCGGGCCTGCGGAACCGGCGCGGTCGGCGGAGCCGGGAGCACCGGGATCTGTCCCGTGTCCGCGTGGCCGGCGTCCGGCGCGTCGTCCGGCTCCGTGCCCAGGAGGCCCTGCGGGACGACGAGGACGGCCTGCACACCGCCGTAGATGTTCGACTGCAGCCGGACGGTGATGCCGTGCCGCCGGGCGAGCTGCGAGACCACGAAGAGGCCGATGCGCCCGTCCGCCAGCAGGCTGGCGACGTTGACCTGGTCGGGGTCGGCGAGCAGGGCGTTCATCCTGGCCTGTTCGTCGACCGGCATGCCGAGCCCGCGGTCCTCGACCTCGACGGCGAGCCCGGAGGTGACGAGGCTGGCGCGGAGCAGCACCTGGGTGTGCGGGGCGGAGAACAGCGTGGCGTTCTCGACGAGTTCGGCCAGCAGGTGGATGACGTCGGCGACGGCGTGCCCGCGCAGCCGGCCGTCGATGGGCGGGACCAGCCGGACCCGGGAGTACTGCTCGACCTCGGCGATGGCGGAGCGCAGCACCTCGGTCATGGAGACCGGGTTGCTCCACTGCCGCCGGGAGACGGCACCGCCGAGCACGGCGAGGTTCTCGGCGTGCCGCCGGATGCGGGTGGCGAGGTGGTCGACGTGGAAGAGGCCCTTGAGCAGATCGGGGTCCTCGATCTCGTTCTCCAGCTCGTCGAGGATGGAGATCTCCCGGTGCACCAGGGACTGCAGCCGCCGGGCGAGGTTGACGAAGACCTCGAGTTTCTGTTCGCTGCCCGCCTGGCTGGAGAGCTGGGCCGCCTGGACGACGGCGGCGACCGCGCCGTCGTGGGCGCGGGCGAGGTCGGCGGCGAGCAGCTCGAGGTCGTCGGCGTCCTGCGGGGGCCCGCCGCGCGGCCCCCGCGGGGCCGGGTTCTCGCCCTTGCGCAGGGCCTCGACCAGGGCGCGCAGGTCGGCCTCGCCACGGGCGGCGCTGCGGCGCAGGGCGCCGACCCGGTCGCTCACCGCGCGGGCGGTCCGGTCGGCGGCGACGGCGGCGATGAGGATGCCGGCGACGGTCACCGAGACCGATCCGGCGAGCACGGCCCACAGGGTGAGACCAGGGCGGACTCCGCCGGAGCGGACGGTGACCAGGACGGCCGCGCTGGCGCTGAGCGCGACCGCGACGGGCGGCAGCACCGCGAGACGCAGGAGCTGTGGCCGTATATGGGTCTCGGGCAGTTCGGGAACGGGGCGGGCGACCGGTCGCCCGTGCCGGCCGCCCTCACGGCGGTCGGCGCGCGCGGCCGGTGCGCGGAGGTGAGACATGGGTGTCCTCGTACTGGTCCGGCGGGCACGAATCGGCCCTGCGTCGTCCGACGGACACTCACCGTAGTCGCCTCGGCATCATGTGCGGTGGGCAGTTGACAAAGTCCCCCAGGGCACGTCCCGCTCTGGTATGAGGCGTCGTACGACAGACCGATAACCCGGCCAAGTACACCGAACAGATCCGTAAATTACCGGTCTCACCTGGTCGAATGCGGTCGCGCACACACCGCGAGGGCCGGGGAGTGCATGACTCCCCGGCCCTCGTCGAGCGATCGCGCTCAGCCCGCCGGAACGGTCTCCGGGTCCCCTTCGTCCTCGGCCGCGCCGCGGAGGGCGTCACCGGCCGTGTCGGCCTGCGTCTGGGCCTGGGTCCGGGCCTGCGTCTGGGCCTTGGCCGCCGAGCCGGCCGCGGCCTGCACGGTCGCCTCGGTGACGGCCTCCGGCCAGCCGCCCGCCGGGGCGAGGGCCACGCCGCGCCACCACGGGTCGGACGGGACGGTCTCGGCGGTGGGTTCGAAGGGTTCGCCGGGGCGGGGCAGGGCGACGCGGGCGCCGGCCGCGCGGGCGGCGGCGACGGTGCCCTCGCCGGGCTCCGCCCAGGGGTGGGGCGCCAGGTTGAAGGTGGCCCAGTGGATCGGCAGCATCACACCGGAGGCGGCCTGACCGCCCTGGAGGTCGAGGTGGGCGCGGATGCCCTCCTCGGGCGTCATGTGGATGTCGGGCCAGAACTCGCTGTAGGCGCCGATCTGGATCATCGTGGCGTCGAACGGGCCGTGGTCGGCGCCGATGTCCTTGAAGCCGTCGAAGTAGCCGGTGTCGCCGCTGTGGTAGATCCGGTGCTCGTCGCCGGCGACGGTCCAGGAGGCCCAGAGGGTGTGCTGGGTGTTGCGCAGCCCGCGTCCGCAGAAGTGGCGGGCCGGGGTGGCGGTCAGGGTGAGACCGGCGACCTTGGTCGCCTCGTGCCAGTCCAGCTCGCGCAGCCGGCTCTCGGACACACCCCACTGTTCGAGGTGGGCTCCGACGCCGAGCGGCACGGCGAAGAGCGTGTCCGTCCCGGCCAGCGCCTTGATGGTGGGCATGTCCAGGTGGTCGTAGTGGTCGTGGCTGATGACCACCACGTCGACCGGGCCGAGCGCGGCCAGCGGCAGCGGCACCGGGTGCAGCCGCTTGGGTCCGGCGAACGGGAAGGGGGAGCAGCGCTCGCCCCAGACGGGGTCGAACAGCACCCGCTGCCCGTCGATCTCCGCGAGCACGCTCGAGTGGCCCATCCAGGTCAGCCGCAGCCCGGTGGCGGGCGGGCGGGCGAGGTCGGCGAGCGTGGTGGGGTGCACCGGGACGGTGCCGTTCGGGGAGCGCCGGGGGCGGGTGTCCCTGTCGAGGAAGACCTTCGCCAGGTCCAGGGTGGAACCGGAGGGCCGGGTGCGGGCGGTGCCTCCGGGGTTCTGGAAGACACCGTCCTTGAAGTGGGGGGATCTGCGGATGCGGGCCAGGCGCTCACCGCCGGGCTCCACGCCGAAGGCCTCGGGCCGCAGCGCGCGCAGCCCGGAGCTCAGGGAACCCAATCCGGTCACGGTACCTCCAGGTGGAGTCGGCGAGGCCATCCATTATGGTCGCCCCGCTCCGAGAACCGGGGATGGGGTCCGTTTGTTCCTTGCCCCGCCGGCCGGAGCCCCGCTACTGTCGGACACACCTCACTGTACTGACCGGCCGTTCAGTAGACGGTCCGGCGGCCGCCGTTTCCTGGAGCCCCGCATGACGACCCCCCTGATGTCGCTGGTCTGGACGGACCACGTCACCGGACGCCAGGGGTTCCTGGTCGTCGACCGGCTGGTGCGGGGCGTGGCCAGCGGGGGCCTGCGGATGCGGCCCGGCTGCACCCTCGGGGAGGTGACCGGGCTCGCGCGCGGCATGACCATGAAAGAGGCCCTGCACTACGACCCCGGGAGCCGGTACGTGCCCCTGGGCGGGGCCAAGGGCGGCATCGACTGCGATCCGCGGGACCCCGGGGCGTACGGGCTGCTGGTGCGCTACCTGCGCGCGATGCGGCCGTACGTCGAGAGCTGCTGGACCACCGGCGAGGACCTCGGCCTCTCCCAGGACCTGGTCGACCGGGCGGTGGCCGAGGCGGGGCTGGTGTCGTGCGTGCAGGCCGTGTACCCGTTGCTCGACGACGAGGCGGCGGCCCGGCAGCGGCTCGCGGAGGCCTTCGCCGTCGAGGTGGACGGCATCGGCCTGGACGAACTCGTCGGCGGCTGCGGGGTGGCCGAGTCGGTGCTCGCGGCCCTGGACCGGGCCGGGGTACCCCGTGCGGGCACGCGGGTGGCGGTGCAGGGGCTGGGGACCATGGGCGGGGCGACGGCGCGGTTCCTCGCGCGCGCGGGTCTGCGGATCGTGGCCGTCGCCGACATCAAGGGCACGATCGCCAACCCCGCGGGTCTGGACGTCGAGGCGCTGCTCGCCGCGCGGGACGCGTTCGGCACCGTGGACCGCGCGGTACTGCGCCCCGGTGACCGCGAACTGCCCGGCGGGGCCTGGCTGTCCGCCGAGGCGGAGGTGCTGGTGCCGGCGGCGGTGTCGTACGCGATCGACACCGCCGGCCAGGAGCGGATCACCGCCCGCTGGATCGTCGAGGCGGCCAACATGCCGGTGCTGCCGGAGGCGGAGGACCTGCTGTCCGCGCGCGGCGTGACCGTGCTGCCCGACGTGGTGGTCAACTCCGGTACGAACGCCTGGTGGTGGTGGACCCTCTTCGGGGACGTCGGCCCGGACGCCGGGGAGGCGTTCGTGTACGTCCGGCGCTCGATGCGGGCCCTGGTCGACCTGATGCTCGCGCGCGCGGAGGCCGACGGCACGACTCCCCGGGCCGCCGCGCACGCCCTGGTGGCCGACCGGCTGCCGGTGATCGCGGAGCGCTTCGGCTGGTACCGCTGACCGGACGGCCGGACTGCGTCGCCGCGGGGTGCGTGTGACCGATTAGGGTGACGGCGTGGCGAGAGTGCGGTTGAGCGTGACGGAGCGGCGGGAGGAACTGCTGCGGGCCGCCGTCGGGCAGATCGAGTTGCGGGGCGTGGCGGCGGTGCGGATCGCCGACGTGGCCTCGGTGCTCGGGGTGAGCAACGCGCTGGTCCTGTACCACTTCTCGACGAAGGAGAAGCTGGTCGCCGCCGCCTTCACACACGCGGCGGAGGGCGACCTCGCGCATCTGCGGGGGCTGCTGGGCCGTCGTACGTCCGCGCTGCGCCGGCTGCGGGCTGCCGTGCGCTGGTACGCGCCCACCGGCCAGGCCAAGGGCTGGCGGCTGTGGATCGAGGGCTGGGCGGTGGCGCTGCGCGAGCCGGCCCTGCGGGAGGTCACCCGCGATCTGGACCGGCAGTGGAAGGCGGCGATCACCGAGGTCATCGCCGAGGGCGTCGAGGCGGGCGAATTCGACTGCCCGGACCCCACCGCCACGGCCCTGCGCCTGACGGCCCTCCTCGACGGCCTCGCCGTCCAGCTGACGTCCTACCCCGGCGCGGTGCCCCGCTCCCGCGCCCAGGAGTGGGTGGACGAGTCCCTGGCCCGCGAACTGGGCCTGGACCGGGACGATCTGACGGAACGCTGACGCTCCGCGCGGACGGCAGAGGCCGCGCCGCCGGATGCCACGGCCTACGCGGAGCGCTCGGCCGCGCGTGCAGAGCCGGCACTCCTCGGCACGGGCTGCGCCCCGACGCAGGCGTACCCGACCGCGGCAGGGCAAGGCTCCCGCAGGGGACCGTGCGAGCCCGTGCCGCGACCGCCCGGGGCCGGTACGGCACCGCGGCCCGGCGCCGTACCGCCTCCGGACAGCCACCGCCGGCCCCCCGGAGGGGCCCGGTCAGGCCACCGAGGCGATCCGGGTCCTGATGTCGTCCGGGGACAGGGCGCCCTTGGCGGTCACGTGGTCGCCGGAGGACTCGCCGCGCAGCCGGCGGCCGATCCACGGGACCAGGTACTCGCGGGCCCAGTGGACGTCGTCGCGGCGGATGTCGAGCGGGCCCCGGGACGGGAGCGGCGGCCAGGGCTGCTCCGGGTCGGCGGGGACCTCCAGGCCGAGCAGCTGGCCGGCCCGCAGGGCCACGCGCGTGTGCCCCTCGGACGAGAGGTGGAGCCGGTCGTGGTCCCAGGCTCGCCGGTCCTGGACCGTCCTCAGGGACCACAGGTCGAGGACGGGACAGCCGTACCGGTCGGCGATGGCCCGCACATGACCGTTGTACGTGGCGATCTTGCCGCGCAGATGCTTGAGCACGGGCACGCCACGCGTGTCGAAGCCGGTCGTCACCATGACCGTGCCCGCGACGGAGGTGAGCTGTGCCACCGCCAGCTCGAAGCGCTCGGCCACCTCGTCGGGGTCGGTGCCGGGGCGGATGATGTCGTTGCCGCCCGCGCAGAAGGACACCAGGTCCGGGGCGAGTTCGACGGCGCGCGGGAGCTGGTCCGCCACGATCTGGTCCAGCAGCTTGCCGCGCACCGCGAGGTTCGCGTACCTGAAGTCGCCCTCGGGCCGCCGGTCCGCGAGGAGGACCGCGAACCGGTCGGCCCAGCCGACGAACGCCCCGTCGGGGCCGGGGTCGCCCACGCCCTCGGTGAAGCTGTCCCCCACCGCCACGTACGACCCGATCACTGCTCTGTTGTCACTCTTCGAATCGTCTGCCACATCGGCCCATGATTCACCTTCCGATGTGACCTACGCGACCGTAATACGGGGTTGACGGACGGTGAGATAAGCCACGGCACCGAAGGGCGCCGGGCGGGAATACGCCCGCGCACACCGAAGACCGGACCCGGGGATCAGGGGTCCGGCCTTCGGTGGTCCAGGGACCGTCAGGCGACGGCGACGCCGTGCGAGCGGAGGTAGCCGACCGGGTCCACGTCCGAGCCGTAGTCCGGCGTGGTGCGGATCTCGAAGTGCAGGTGCGGGCCGGTCACGTTGCCGGTCGCGCCGGAGAGGCCTATCTGCCGGCCCGCGGCCACGGTCTGCCCGGCCGAGACGGAGATCGAGGAGAGGTGGCCGTACTGCGCGTAGTAGCCGTCGGCGAGCCTGATCACGACCTGGTTGCCGTAGGCGCCGCCCCAGCCGGCGGAGACGACCGTGCCCGCGCCCACGGCCTTGACGGAGGTGCCGGTCGGGACGACGAAGTCGACGCCCGTGTGGTAGCCGCTGGACCACATGCCGCCCGGCACGTGGTAGCCGGTGCCGATGGTGCCGCCCGACACCGGGAGGGTGAAGCCGGTGGCGGCGTTCGGCGCCGCGGCGGGCGCCGGCCGGGTCCGCGTGGCCGACCGCGAGGCCGAGGGCGTGGTCGTGTGCGCGGAGGACGAAGTCTTCCTGGAAGCGGAGGACTTGGTGCTCGTGCCGGTACCGGCGGCCTGCTTCCCGAGGGTCAGCTTCAGACCGGGGTGGATCAGCGAGGGATCGCTGCCGACGGCCTCGCGGTTGTCCGCGTAGAGCCGGTGCCAGCCGCCGCGGACGTCGTGCTCGTCGGCTATCTTCGCGAGCCAGTCGCCCGACCGGACCGTGTAGGTGTGCGCGCCCGCATGCGCTGCGGAGGCCTTCCGCTCGGCCACCGGCACGGCCTGGACGGCCTTTTCGGAAACGGAGTCCTTCGCGGTGGCCGCGGTGGCCGCATGGGCGCCGCCGGCCCCCATGAGGGGCAGCGCCAGCGCGGCGCCGCCGGTTCCGGCGACGGCGATGGAGCGGGTGAAACGCCGGTTCTTGGGACGGCGGTGCTTACCCTTCGCGGGCATGGCGAATTCCTCTCCGGCGCCTGCGAGGTGAGCTGTCGGGTTCGGGCTGGAGCTGCCCGGCCGCGCGCGGAGCACGGCTTCACCCCTAGCCGTCCCGGAGACCGGGACAGGCAGTCGTACCTGGTGGGTCCCCCGCTCCTGCCGTGCACGGGTGAGTGTGTCCGGGCTCCGGGCGGCGGCAGGATTCGGCGTTCCGTCCGGATTGGTGGCGAACGTAAGCGAGCGGGACACGAAGGGACAAGCAGATGGTTCCCTCTGTCCGTGTTTCGCTTGATCCGTTACGGGAATTCCCGGTCACCCTCCGTGAATTCCCTTCTCCTTCACCCCTTCAAATCCCAGGAAACTTATGCGGATTACGTGAACATGACGCACAACGGACGGTCACGAATATGACCCTCCTCACCACTCGACCCCCATTACCCCCTATTTCACGGTTAGTTATAACGAAGGACCCAATTCGGGCAGATTACTCAGATGCGTCGCAGCCGGATGACCGCCGCATCGAAGTCGCCGCGCAAACCCGTACGCAGCCCGTGGTGCAGCAGAACGGCACCCCGGTGGATTTCACCCGTTTCGCGGCATTCGTACGACGCCGTGGGGTCGAGGCCGCGCAGCCGCAGCGCGGGGACCGGCTCGCCGTACCGCTGCGCCTGGAGCCAGGCGAGGACGACCGTCTCGCCCCCGAGGACGTACTGCACCGCGCTCAGCCCGCCCTCCGGCGGCCGCAGCCGATGGAGGTCGCCGCGCTGCACGACCGGGCGGATCTTTTTGTAGAGCTCCACCCACTCCCGGGCCTCGGCGAGTTCCCCCTCCGTCCACTCCGAGAGGTCGCCACCGACGCCGAGAACCCCGGCCATGGCACTCACGAAGCGGAACTTCAGGGAGCTGACCCGGTCGTTGAGCTGGGTGTTCGGGCTGTCGGTGACCCAGGCGGCCATGACCCGCGCGGGATGGATCTGGCTGAAGCCGTGCTGGATGGCCAGCCGGTCCAGCGGGTCGGTGTTGTCGGAGGTCCACACCTGGTCCGTACGGCTCATGACGCCGAGGTCGATCCGGCCGCCACCACCCGAGCAGGACTCGAAGGCGACGCCCGGGTGGGCCGCCCGCAGCCGGTCGAGGAGCCCGTAGAAGCCCCGGACGTGGTCCACCCACAGGCGCTGCGGGTACGGCTCGGCGGGCCAGCCGGCGTCGGTGAAGCAGCGGTTGAAGTCCCACTTCACATAGTCGACCGGGGCGCTGGACAGGAGCCCGTCGAGCTGCTCCCAGAGGTACTGCCGGACCTCCTCGCGGGCGAGGTTGAGGACGAGCTGGTTGCGGAACTCCGTCCGCTTCCGTCCCGGCTGGAACTGCGCCCAGTCCGGGTGGGCGCGGTACAGCTCGCTGTCCGGGTTGACCATCTCGGGCTCGACCCAGATGCCGAACTGCATGCCGAGGGCGTGCACCTGGTCCGCGAGAGGCTTGAGGCCGTTCGGGAAGCGGTCGGGGTTGGGCGTCCAGTCGCCGAGACCGGCGCGGTCGCTGGTGCGGGCACCGAACCAGCCGTCGTCGACCACGAACAGCTCGACACCGATCGCCGCCGCCCGCCGGGCGAGGGTCGCCTGCTGCTCCTCGGAGATGTCGAAGTTCGTCGCCTCCCAGGAGTTGAACAGCACGGGCCGGTCGCGGTCGGCGTCCGGGATGACGTACGCCCGCTGATAGGCGTGCCAGGCACGGCTGGCACCGCCGAAGCCGCCGTCGCTCCACAGGCCCGCGAAGACGGGCGTGGTGTACGACTCCCCCGGCGCCAGGGTCAGCAGGCCCGAGTCGTCGTAGCCGGCGCCGCCGGTGATCTGCACGCGCGCGTCGGGGAGTTGGGCGACCGCGATCCGCCAGGACCCCGACCAGCCGAGGGCGCAGCCGTAGACCTCCCCGTGCTCCTCGCCGGCGCCGGTGTCGAGGGCGACCCAGGGCAGGTGCTGGTGACCGGTGTGACCGCGGCGGCTGCCGATGACCTTGTCGCCGTACGTGAGCGGAGCGCTGGTCAGCCGGGACTCGGCGGCCCAGCGGCCGTGCAGCTGGGACAGCCGCCAGCCGTCCCGGTCGGGCAGGGTCCAGGTGGCGGCGTCGGCGCGCAGCAGCTCCACGCGCGCGTCGCCGCCGTTGCCGACCGTCACCCAGCGCTCGACGACGTCCCCGCGCATCCGGTAGTGGAGCGTGACGGCAAGACCGCCGTCCCTGAAGCGCAGCCGCAGCTCGTCGCCCTCGGTGTCGTACGCCTCGAAGGTCCACTCGGTGCCGCGCCGCTCCTCGGTGCGCACGGACAGGGCGGGCCGGACGAAGCGGGGACCGCCCTCCACCGGGTACTCCTCGCGGCCGTCGAGCGGGGACTCGAAGGGCCAGTAGCCGGGCAGCGGACGGACGGCGAGGGCCTCGGCGTCGGCGAGCGCGACGCGCGGGCCCCAGTGGAGGTGGAGCAGCTCGTGCGCCTCCGTGAGATGCAGCGCGTAAGCGCTGGTGGGCCCCGTCAGGAGCCACGTACGACCGTTTTCGGCGATATCCACCATCGAACCCTCACAGGTGCCAACAGATCCGCTCACGCCCCAACATCATCAAGCGCCCGCGGCCCCGAGGCAACGCCTGTGGACAACTCATTGCCTGGGAAAACCGATGTCGTATCGTCGACAGCGTGCCCGCCGGCGAGCCGCGACGACGGGAGCGACCGCGAGGAGCCCACGTGACGCAGCAGGTCCCGTCGACCGAGCCGGAGCTGTCCGGAGTACGCAATTTCCGGGACGTGGGCGGCATGCCCACGACGGACGGACGGCGGGTGCGCTCCGGGGTGCTGTTCCGCAGCGGTCATCTCGCGCACGCCACCGATCAGGACGCGGTGTTCCTCTCCACACTGGGCCTGCACACGGTCTTCGACTTCCGCAACGCGGCCGACAAGAAGCTCGAGGGCCCGGACGTCGAGCTGCCCGGCGTGCGCAATGTGAACCTGCCGCTGAGCGACCCGGCGGACGGCGCCGAGTTCTGGAAGATGGTCCGCGACGGCGACCTCGACCAGCTGCGCGTCATCCTCGCGGACGGCAAGGCGGCGAACCGGATGATCACCTCGTACCGCCGGATCGTGAAGGAGCGCACGGCCGAGCACTCCCAGGTGCTGCACGCCCTCGCCGAGGACAGCGTCCCCGCGCTGATGCACTGCGCGGCGGGCAAGGACCGCGCGGGCATCTCCGTGGCCGTGACCCTTCTCGCGGTGGGTGTGGAGCGCGAGGCGATCGTCGCCGACTACCTCGAGTCCAATGCCAAGCACCGGCGTTACCGGGTGCGCCGAAACGGCAGCCCGGACACCGCGTACACCCCCGAGGTGATGGAGCTGCTCAGCCCGCTCTTCGACGCGCGGGCCGAGTATCTGGCTGCGGCCTTCACGAGCATCGAGGAGACGTGGGGCGGGGTCGACACCTATCTGGAACAGGGCCTGAGGCTCACCCCTGGGACCCGGGAGCGGCTGCGCGAACGCCTCCTCGACTGACGGCGACTGACGACGGGTGACGGCGGCCGGCTGCGGTCAGCCCTTGGCGCCCACCGCGAACAGCAGGTAGAGGAACGCGGCGAAGAGGTGGCCGACGGCGATGTAGATGATCAGCCGGATCCACAGGGAGCGGGGGAACTTCTCCTCGTAGTCGCTCATGGCAGCTCTCCAGTCAGGGGGCCCAGGCACAGGGTGGCCGTGGGGCTCTGCAGCAGGGTGTGGACGAACAGCAGCTCCACGCCGTCGTGGTCCTCGGCGGCGAGGCGGTGCGGGGTGAGCGAGTCGAAGTGCGCGCTGTCGCCGGGCGCGAGCAGGTGCGCGCTGTCGCCGAGGCGCAGTCTGAGGCGGCCCCCCAGGACGTAGAGCCACTCCTCGCCGGGGTGGACCCGCACGATGTCGCCCTGGGTGCCGTACGGCACCCGGACGCGCAGTGCCTGCATGCCCCGCCCGGGGGATCCGGCCTGGAAGTACGTCCAGCCGCCCGCCCGGGTCGGCTCCATGTCGGCGGCGCGCACGATGGCGTCCCGTTCGGCGACCGTCTCGCCGAGCAGCTCCGAGACGGTCGTACTGTAGATACGGGCCAGCGCGAGCAGCATGGGCAGCGAGGGCTGGCGCCCGCCGGTCTCCAGCCGGGAGAGGTGGGCGGGCGAGAGGCCGGCGGCGCGGGCCGCGGCCTCCAGGGTGAGGCCGGCGCGCCGGCGCAGGGCGCGGAGCTGCGGCGCCACGGCGGGCAGGTCGTCGCCCTGGCCTGCCGGCGGCGCGGCTTCTGAGGCGTTCATGCCTCCATTGAGCCTCGATTTTACCTGTGGGGCAATTTCTTTGCCCCGGAGGCAAAAACGGGCCGCCCGCGGACTTGCTCTCGGCCCCCTCGCGCTCCAACTGGGGCTCGTGGCCGCGACGAGCGTGTGGCCCACGCTCACGTTCATGCTACTGCCCTGGTCGCTCCTCGCCGGTGGACTCTCCGTCACCTTCGGCGCCATGGGCCTGTACTACCCGGGGCGCGGTGTCGGCCGCCTGTGGACATCCGCCGTCGGCCTGGTCCTCGGAGCGACCGGGCTCGCCGATCTCTTCCTCCTCTTCGTGGTGCTGCCCGGCTAGGGCCGTCAGCGGTTGGCCACCGCCTGCTTGATCAGTGTCTTGCCGAAGTCCCACATCAGGCCGCCGCCGCTGTGCGCGTCGTCCATCACGGCGGTGAAGGCGTCGACGAACCGGTCCACCTCCCGCTCGCCGATGACCAGCGGCGGGATCAGCTTGATCACCTCCAGGTGGTCGCCGGAGACCTGGGTGAGGATGCGGTGCCGCTGGAGCAGCGGGACGACCACCATCTGCGCGAACAGGCCCTTGCGGGCGGCCTGGAGCATGGTCCAGCGGCTGCGCAGTTTCAGCGAGCTGGGCCTGCCGAACTCGATGCCGATCATCAGGCCCCGGCCGCGGACGTCGGCGAGCAGCTCGTACGTGCCGGTCAGTGCGGCGAGCCGGGACTTCAGCCGCTCTCCGGTCGCGCGGGCGTTCGCGACGATCTGCTCGTTCTCCATGACCGACAGCACGGCGAGGCCGGCCGCCATGGCCTGCGCGTTGGAGCCGAAGCTCGCCGAGTGGACCAGCACCCGGTCCATGGACGAGTAGACCTTCTTGAAGATCCACTCCTTGCCGAGGGTCGCACCGACCGGGACGTATCCGCCGGACAGGGCCTTGGCCACGCACACCAGGTCCGGCTCGACGCCGTCCTCGTGCTGGTAGGCGTAGAAGTCGCCGGTGCGGCCGAGGCCGGTCTGCACCTCGTCGGCGATGAGCAGGGCCTTGTGCCGGTGCAGCAGTTCCTGGGCGGCGCGCAGATAGCCGGGCGGGGCCTCGTGGACGCCCTTGCCCTGGATCGGCTCGACGATCAGGGCGGCGACGTCGCCCTTCTTCAGCTCCCGGGCAAGGGCGTCCAGATCGCCCAGCGGTACGGCCGTGTCGGGCAGCAGCGGGGCGAAGCCGTCCCGGAAGCCGTTCTCGCCGTTGACCGACAGGGAGCCGGTGGTCAGGCCGTGGAAGGCGTGGTCGCAGTACAGGACCCTGGGTCTGCCGGTGGCGTACCGGGCGAACTTCAGGGCGGTCTCCACCGCCTCGGTGCCGCTGTTGCCGAAGAACACCCGGTCCAGGTGCGGGCTGTGGGCGAGGAGCTTCTCGGCCAGCAGCCCGGGCAGCGGCTGGCAGTCGAAGCGGGTGAGGTCGGCGAGGGAGGCGTCGAGGACGTCGTGCAGCGCCTTGCGGACGACGGGGTGGTGACGGCCGAGGCCCATCACCCCGAACCCGGCGAGCATGTCGAGGTAGTCGTCGCCGTCCGTGTCCCAGAAGTAGGCGCCCTCGGCCCGCTCGTAGACCTTGTCGAAGCCGATGGTGTGCAGCATGCGCGGCAGCTGGTGGTTGAGGTACCTGGCGTGCAGCTCGTAGCGCTCGGCTCCGCGCTCGGCCAGGAGTGCGCCGAGGTCGAACTCCGTGGTCATTCAGCGTTCTCCTGATTCTTCGCTCTCCGGGGGCCCGGGCCGGCGGCTTCCCCGACGGCCAGGCTCGCGCCGATCCGTCCGGCCACCTCGACCGGCGTCAGCCCGATGTCGGCCAGCACCTCGCCGCGCTTGGCGTGCGCGAGGAACTGCTCGGGGATCCCGAAGCGCCGTACGGGTACGTCCACGTCGGCGTCGCCGAGGGCCAGCGCCACGGCGGAGCCGACACCGGCCGCGCGGCTGTTGTCCTCCACGACGGCCACCAGCCGGTGCCCGGCGGCGAGCCCGGGCAGCGCCGGGTCGACGGGCTTGACCCAGCGGGGGTCGACCACCGTGCAGCCGAGGCCCCGGGCCTCGAGCAGCTCGGCCGCCTGGAGGCACACCGGCGCCATCACGCCGACGGCGACGAGGAGCACCTCGGGGTGTTCGGCGCGGTGCAGCACGTCCATGCCGCCGACGTGGCCGACGGCCGGGATCTCGGGGCCGACGGCCTCCTTGGGGAAGCGGACCAGGGTGGGCGCGTCGTCGACGGCGACGGCCTCGCGCAGCTGGGCGCGCAGCTGTTCGGCGTCGCGCGGCGCGGCGATTCTGAGGCCGGGGACGACCTGGAGCACCGACATGTCCCACATGCCGTTGTGGGAGGGCCCGTCGGCGCCGGTGACACCGGCCCGGTCCAGGACGAAGGTGACCCCGCAACGGTGCAGCGCCACGTCCATCAGCAGCTGGTCGAAGGCACGGTTGAGGAAGGTGGCGTACACGGCGACGACCGGGTGCAGGCCTCCGGTGGCCAGGCCGGCCGCCGACACGGCCGCGTGCTGCTCGGCGATGCCCACGTCCCACACCCGGTCCGGGAAGCGTTCGGCGAACCTGCCGAGGCCCACCGGGTGGAGCATGGCCGCCGTGATCGCCACGACGTCCTCCCGCTCCTCGCCGATCCGCACGATCTCGTCGCCGAACACCGAGGTCCACGACGGGCCGCCGGCCGGGACGAGCGGGGCGCAGGTCAGCGGGTCCATGACGCCGACGGTGTGGAAGTGGTCCTCCTCGTGGGCGAGGGCGGGTTCGTAGCCGCGGCCCTTCTCCGTGAGGCAGTGGACGAGGACGGGCCCGTGGAAGCGTTTCGCGCGGCGCAGCGCCGACTCGACGGCCAGGATGTCGTGGCCGTCGATGGGGCCGACGTACTTCAGGCCCAGGTCCTCGAACATGCCCTGCGGGGCGAAGGCGTCCTTGAAGCCCTTCTTCGCGCCGTGCAGGGACTCGTAGATCGTGCCGCCGACCACCGGAGTGCGCAGCAGGACGTCCTTGCCCCAGGCCAGGACCTTCTCGTAGCCGTCGGTGGTGCGCAGGGTGGCGAGGTGGTTGGCGAGACCGCCGATGGTGGGCGCGTAGGAGCGCTCGTTGTCGTTGACGACGATGATCAGCGGCCGGTCCCTGGCGGCCGCGATGTTGTTCAGCGCCTCCCAGGCCATGCCGCCGGTCAGCGCGCCGTCGCCGATGACCGCGACGACGTGCCCCGTCCCGCCCTGCACCTGACGGGCCTTGGCGAGCCCGTCGGCCCAGCCCAGCGCGGTGGAGGCATGGCTGTTCTCGATGACGTCGTGCTCGGACTCCTCGCGCGAGGGATAGCCGGACAGGCCGCCCTTGCCGCGCAGCTTGGAGAAGTCCTGACGGCCGGTCAGCAGCTTGTGCACATAGCTCTGGTGGCCGGTGTCCCAGAGGATGCGGTCGACCGGCGACTCGAAGACCCGGTGGAGCGCGACGGTGAGTTCCACCACGCCCAGGTTGGGTCCGAGGTGCCCGCCGGTGCGGGCCACCGCGTGCACCAGGAACTCGCGTATCTCTTCGGACAGTTCACCGAGTTCCGCCTCGGACAGCGCTTTCAGGTCGCGTGGTTGCCGGATGGTCTCCAGAATCGTCACGATCGGGCCCCCTCCAGGTCCGTGCTGGCTTCGGACTCACTTCATCTGCTCGGCGAGCTTCAGGGCCTCCTCGATCAGGGTCTCCACGATCCTGGACTCGGGGACGGTCTTGACGACCTCGCCCTTGACGAAGATCTGGCCCTTGCCGTTGCCGGAGGCGACGCCGAGGTCGGCCTCGCGGGCCTCGCCGGGGCCGTTGACGACGCAGCCCATGACGGCGACGCGCAGCGGGACCTCCATGCCCTCCAGGCCGGCCGTGACCTCGTCGGCGAGCTTGTAGACGTCGACCTGAGCGCGGCCGCAGGACGGGCAGGAGACGATCTCCAGCCGGCGCTGCCTGAGGCCCAGCGACTGAAGGATCTGGATGCCGACCTTGACCTCCTCCACGGGCGGCGCGCTCAGCGACACCCGGATCGTGTCGCCGATCCCCCCGCTGAGCAGCGCCCCGAAGGCGACGGCCGACTTGATGGTGCCCTGGAAGGCCGGACCGGCCTCCGTGACGCCCAGGTGGAGGGGGTAGTCGCACTCCGCGGCGAGCTGCCGGTAGGCCTCGATCATGACGACCGGGTCGTTGTGCTTGACGGAGATCTTGATGTCCCGGAAGTCGTGCTCCTCGAAGAGGGACGCCTCCCACAGCGCGGACTCGACCAGCGCCTCGGGGGTCGCCCTGCCGTACTTCTGGAGCAGGCGACGGTCCAGCGAACCGGCGTTGACGCCGATGCGGATCGGCGTGCCGTGGTCCTTGGCCGCCTTCGCGATCTCCCTGACCTTGTCGTCGAACTGCTTGATGTTGCCGGGGTTCACCCGCACCGCCGCACAGCCCGCCTCGATCGCGGCGAACACGTACTTCGGCTGGAAGTGGATGTCGGCGATGACCGGGATCTGCGACTTGCGTGCGATCGTCGCCAGCGCGTCCGCGTCGTCCTGCGTCGGGCAGGCGACCCGCACGATCTGACAGCCGGACGCGGTCAGTTCCGCGATCTGCTGCAGGGTGGCACCGATGTCGGACGTACGGGTCGTCGTCATCGACTGCACCGACACCGGGGCCCCGCCCCCGACCGCCACCGGCCCGACCTGGATCCGCCGCGACACACGCCGCGGCGCCACCGGCCGGACCGGTACCTCGGGAACGCCCAAGGGGACGGCGGTCATGACGTCACTCCCGGTTCCCGGAGACCGTCTCGCGCATGGCGCGCAGGGACTCCTTGAGCGACCCCATGGTGGCCAGCACGGCGGTGGGCTCGTAGCCGCAGTGCGCCATGCAGTTGGCGCAGCGCGGGTCCTTGCCCCGGCCGTACTTGTCCCAGTCGGTGTCCTCGATGAGTTCCCGGTACGTCGGCACGTACCCGTCGCTCATCAGATAGCAGGGCCGCTGCCAGCCGAAGAGCGAGTAGTTCGGGATCGCCCAGGCGGTGCACGGGAAGTCGACCTTGCCCTCCAGGAAGTCGAGGAACAGCGGGGAGTGGTTGAGCCGCCAGCGGCGCCGGTTGCCGCCCGCGAAGGCCTTCTTGAACAGCTCGCGGGTCTGCTCCACGCCCAGGAAGTGCTCCTGGTCGGGCGCCTTCTCGTAGGCGTAGGCGGGCGAGATCATCATCTCGTCGACCTCGAGGTCGTCGTTGAGGAAGTTGAGCACCTCGATGATCGTCTGCGGGGTGTCCGTGTTGAAGAAGGTCGAGTTGGTGGTCACCCGGAAGCCGCGCCGCTTGGCCTCCTTGATGGCCGCCACCGCCTCGTCGAACACGCCCTCCTTCGCGACCGACTCGTCGTGCCGCTCCCGCAGCCCGTCGATGTGCACCGCGAACGCGAAGTAGGGAGAGGGCTTGAACTTGTCCATCTTCTTGCGCAGCAACATGGCGTTGGTGCACAGGAAGACGTACTTCCGCTTCGCCACCAACTGACGCACGATCTCGTCGATCTGAGGGTGCATCAGGGGTTCGCCGCCGGCGATGGAGACCATGGGCGCACCGGATTCGAGCACCGCCCCCACGGCCTGCGCCACCGGCATGCGCTGCTTGAGCACCCCTGCCGGGTGCTGGATCTTTCCGCAGCCCTCGCACTTGAGGTTGCAGGCGAAGAGGGGCTCCAGCTCCACGATGAGCGGGAACTTGTCCCGCTTACGGAGTTTCTGTTCGGCCAGGTATGTAGCGACCTTGATGGACTGACGCAGCGGCATGGCCATCTGGCTCACCTCCGGGGGAGCAGCAAAGAACGGTGCCATTCGTGGAAAACGGGAAGGACGGAGCGAAGAACACGGAAAGCCGATATTCCACCGCGCACCGTGCCGATCCGGACGAGTTCATGTTCTGGAGCGTCCACGACCACCCGGACGGCCGCAACCGGGCGCTCGCCCGCGCGGACGGCGCTCAGGAGTGTGGCCGCCGACTCCATGTCGACCGCGATCGCGCCGGTCGAGAGCAGACCGGCCCGCTCCTGACCACGCACGACGTGGTCGGAGCCGGTGAGCGGGCCGGTGTGGACGGTGCGCCCGGGCAGGATGCGCGCGAGTTCCTTGACGAGCAGGTCGGTGCCGACGCAACCGACGCTCCCGCGCGGGTCGCGGGTCTCCTCGGCGACGACCAGGTCGCCGGGGTGCATACCGGGAGCCAGCCCCGCGCAGAAGCCGGAGGCCAGGACGGCGGCCCCGGTGAACCCCGGTTCGGCCAGCAGCCGGGTGACGGACCGTTGTGCCGCCCTGGGCCCCATGCCCGTACGCAGGACGGTCACCGTGCCGCCCGCGCCTCGCCGCCGGTGCAGGGCGAGACGTTCGATGCCGAGCGCGCAGGCGATCAGCAGCGGGGGCGGGGCGGGCTGGGTGCTCATCAGCTCCCCTCGGCCTCGGCGAGGGGCCTGTCTGCGGACCGCGTGACGAGCTCCGGGACGGGCAGCTCGGCCGGCTGCCGGGCGGGCTTCACGGTGAACGGCTCGCCGTGCAGATAGCGACCGAGCGCGGTGAGCGGGAAGACCTGCCGGTAGAGGTGGTAGTTGATGGAGAAGTCCCAGGGGAAGCCGGTGCCCGTGAAGTACGGCTCGTCCCAGGAGCCGTCCTCCCGCTGGGTGTCCGCGAGCCACTGGACGCCGCGCTCGACGGCCTTGGAGTCCCGCTTCCCCGCCGCGAGCAGCGCCATCAGCGCCCACGCGGTCTGGGAGGCGGTGGAGGCGCCCCGGCCGCTCCACTGCCTGACGTACTTGTAGGAGCGCAGGTCCTCGCCCCAGCCGCCGTCGTCGTTCTGCACCGACTCCAGCCAGGTCACCGCCCGGCGGATCGCGGGATGCGAGCCCGGGAGGCCGGCCGCGGTCAGGGCGGGCACCACCGACCCGGTGCCGTAGACGTAGTTGACGCCCCAGCGCCCGAACCACGAGCCGTCCGGCTCCTGTTCGGCGAGCAGCCACTGGATGCCGCGCCGGGTGCGCGGATCGTGGGCGAGGCCCTCGACCGCGAGCATCTCGACGACGTGCGCGGTGACGTCGGCGGAGGGCGGGTCGATGACCTCGCCGAAGTCGCAGAACGGCAGCCGGTTGGGGAACGGGCTGGTGTTGTCGACGTCGAAGGCGCCCCACGCGCCGTTCTTCGACTGCATGCCGAGGTTCCAGCGCACCCCGCGCCCGATCGCGTTGTCCACGCGCTCGGGGTCGTGGTGCTTGACCCGGCGCAGGGCGAGGGCGACCTCGGCGGTGTCGTCGATGTCGGGGTAGTTGTCGTTGTGGAACTCGAACGCCCAGCCGCCCGGCGGGAGTCCGGGCCGCCGGACCGACCAGTCGCCGGGCCGCACGACCTGCTCGCCCAGCATCCAGTCGGCGGCTTTGACGAGCGCCGGGTGGTCGGCGGGGAGCCCCGCGTCGGCGAGGGCGATGGCGGCCAGGCAGGTGTCCCAGACCGGCGACTGGCAGGCCTCGATCATCCGGGCCCCGTCCTCGCGCCACACGGCGAAACGGTCCAGCGACTGAAGGCCCGCGCGCATCACGGGGTGCTTCAGGTCGTAGCCCAGCAGGTGCAGCGCGATGACCGAGTACACGGCGGGCGGCTGGATGCCGCCCCAGCAGCCGTCGTTCTCCTGCCGTTCGATGATCCAGCGGGCGGCGGAGTGCATGGCGGCCCGGCGCAGCCGGCGCGGGGCGACCTTGCGCAGCTTGTGCAGCGCCTTGTCCAGACGCTGGAACGCGCCGTCCCAGCTCGCGGCCGGCGCGAGCGGCTCGGCCGGGTTGGGGTGCGCAGGGTCGGTGTGCAGCTCGTCGAGCGGGAAGGGCGCGGGACGCACCGGGCGCTTGGCGGAGACGATGGTCAGCGGCACGATCGTCTGCCGGGCCCAGCAGCCGAAGTCGTAGATGTTGAGCGGGAACCACTTCGGGAACCAGATGAGCTCCGGCGGCAGTTCGGGCAGGTCCTCCCACTTCCACCAGCCGAACAGGGCCAGCCAGATCCGGGTGAAGACCCGGGCGGCGGCGATGCCGCCCCGCTCGCGGATCCAGGCCGAGGCCCTGCGCATGTGGGGGGCGTCCGGTTCGTCGCCGGCCAGGCGGAGCGCGACGTAGGCCTCGACGGTGGCGGAGAGATCGCCGGGGCCGCCGTAGAAGGTGGCCCAGGCGCCGTCCTCGCGCTGCTCGCCCCGGATGAAGAGCCCGGCGGCGGCGGTGGTCGCCTCGTCCTGGATGCCAAGGAACTGACGCAGCAGCAGGTCCTCGGCGTCCATCGTCACATTGGTCTCGAGGTCGCCCTTCCACCAGCCCTCGGCGTCCTGCCGGGCCAGCAGGAAGTCGGTGGCGCGCCGGGCGGCGCGTGCGGCGGCGTCGTGCACCCCGGCCGCCACGGGAGTGGTGATGTCGGTTTCGCTGGCCGCGGCAGCCCGGGACGGCAGTGTGGCCCCGGTGCTTCCGTCGGTCGTCGCTGTCATGGCTTCCCCTTCGTGCAGTCGTACCAGTCGTGCTGCTGTGGGTCCGCCGTCGGCCGGTGCGCGGGTGCGGTACGCAATGCCACGCCGCACCGGCCGGCGACTACGCGAGGGCTGTTCGACCGATAGGACTCATCTCTTCCGTACGACGACGAAGTCGGCGAGCGCCGTGAACGCGGCCCGGACGCGGTCCGGCATGTCTACGGCGTCGAGGGCCCCGATGGCGATGGTGTGCTGACGGCGCGCCTCCTCGGCCGTCCACTCACGGCCCCCGGCCTTCTCGATGAGGGCGGCGCGCGCCGCGAACTCCTCCTCGGAGAAGTTCTCGAAGTCGCTGCTCTTGGCGTCGGCGGCGAGGATCTCGCCGAGCCGCTCGGAGGCACTGCCGCCCGCCGCGAGCGCGGCCACCACCGGCAGGGACTTCTTGCGCTGGCGCAGGTCGCTCCAGGTCTGCTTGCCGGTGGCCTCCGGGTCGCCCCAGATGCCGAGGAGGTCGTCGACGGCCTGGAAGGCGAGGCCGAGGTGGTAGCCGTACTTCTCCAGGGTGTCGGCGGTGCGCTCGTCGGCGCCGCCGAGCACCGCACCGATGGAGGAGGCGCAGGCCAGCAGGGCGCCGGTCTTGTTGCCCTCCATCTCCAGGCACTCCTCGACGCTGACGCGGTCGCGGTGCTCGTAGGAGATGTCCTGCGCCTGACCGTCGATCAGGGCCCGGGTGGCGGTGGTCAGCCGGCGCGTGGCACGGCCCGCCTCGACCGTGCCGAGCTCCAGGAGGACCTCGTTGGCCAGGGCGAACAGGGCGTCGCCGACGAGGATGGCCTGGGCGGGGCCGTGCACCTTCCACACGGTGTCGCGGTGCCGGCGCTGTTCGTCGCCGTCCATCAGGTCGTCGTGCAGCAGCGAGAAGTTGTGGACCAGTTCGACGGCGACCGCACCGGGGACGCCGGTCTCGGGCGCGGCCCCGGTGACCTCGGCGGAGAGTACGGCGAGGGCGGGGCGCACGGCCTTGCCGCCGTCGCCGTCGGCCGGGTTGCCCGCCGCGTCGATCCACCCGAAGTGGTAGGCGGCGACGGTGTCCATGGGAGGCGCGAGCCGGTCGACGGCCGCCCGCAGCACCGGTGTGGCCAGCGTCCGGCCGCGCTCCAGGAGCGCGGCCACATCCACCGCGGTCTCTCGAGCGGCCTTGTCGGCCGGGGGCACAGTGGGCACAGTTACTCCTCTTGTCGCGGTGCCGGGGGTGCGGGGGCCCGCCGCGTGCCGGTCGGGCGTCACGCCGCCTCCTCGAGCTCGAAGAGATGGCGGGGGCGGGGACGGCCCAGGGCGCTCAGCGCGGCGTCGGCCGCGCTCACTCCGCTGCGGACCGCACTCTCCATGGTCGCGGGCCACCCCGTGGCGGTCCACGCTCCGGCCAGGTAGAGGCCGGGGGCCTGGGTGCGGGCGCCGGGCCTGAGGCGGCCGACGCCGGGGACGGGGGCGAAGGTCGCCGTGCGCTCCCTGGTGACGAAGAAGTCCCTCACCTCGGCGCCGCGCGCGCGGGGCAGCAGCCGCTGGAGTTCGGGCAGATAGCGTTCGCGCAGGGCGGCGACGGGCGCGTCGATCTCGTCCTGCGCGGCCGACTGGGACAGGGCGAGGTACTGGCCCTCGCCGAGGCCGGACGCCTCCGTGCGGTCGAAGACCCACTGCACGGGTGTGCCCAGGGCGGCGAAGAAGGGCCTGCCGAGCACCTTGCGGTCGTAGACGACGTGGACGTTGAGGATGGGCGCGGTGCCGATCTCGAGCAGCCGCCCGGGGGCGTCGAGGGCGCCGGGCGGCAGCAGGTCGTGCGCCTCGCGCTGCGGTACGGCGAGCACCACCGCGTCCGTCAGGAGCGTCTCGCCGGGAACCTGAACGTTCCAGCTCCCGTTCTCGTTGACAGAGACGGAGGTGACGCGTGAACGGACCTCGGTACGCACGCCCGCGGAGTCGAGCGCCTTGCGGGCGAGACGGTCGTGCAGTTCGCCCAGCGGCACTCGGGCCCAGCCGATGTCGGCCGCACCCGGGTCGGACAGCAGACCGGTCTTGAACACCATCGCGGCGAGCCCCAGCGAGGCGTCGCCCGCGACCGCGTTGAGAGTGGCGACCCCGACCAGGTCCCACAGGGCCTCGACGGCACGCGCCGACTGGCCGTGAGCGGCCAGCCAGCTGCCGAAGTCGGTTGCGTCCAAGGCCGGATCGGCGAGGTCCAGCCCCTTGAGCGCGAGCGCGGCACGCCCGACCCCGGCCCGCTCGGCAAGCGAGAGGTGCGGGTACGTGGCGAGGCTCCGGCCCAGGTGCAGGGGTACGGGCAGCGCGTCGCGCCGCAGTCTGCCGAGCCGTCGGCCCTCGGGCCGTGCGACGTCGAGCACGGGCACGTCGAGACGATCCTGCAGCGGTGCCAGCGCCGCACCCTCGATACGGTCGAGGAACCAGCGGTAGGCCGTGCAGCAACGCAGGTAGACGTGCTGTCCGTTGTCGACGGTCAGCTCGCCGCGCCGGAAGGAGAAGGCGAGGCCGCCCAGTCTCGGCCTGCCCTCGAGCAGGGTCACCTGGACGCCCGCGTCGGCGAGCGCGAGCGCCGCGGTGACACCGGCCAGCCCGCCGCCTACCACCACGGCGGTGCGCCCGGCCCGCCCCGGGGTGGCCTGGTGGCCGGCCGGTGGTCGGCCGGACGGCGTGCCGTCGGTCATCGTGCGTCCTCCCGTGCGGGCCCGCGGTGCTGACGGAACGATGCACCGCGGACCGTCGCAGTCAGGGACGCCGCGCCGCTGCGGAGGGTTGCGTGCCGCATGCCGGGGGTGGAGTCCTCCTCGCCCAGGGGGTCCATCAGGCGCGCCTCCTGACGGTCCGCCGGGAGCTGTGGCGGGTCACGTGCCGGGTGTCGAGGCCGGACAGACCGCGCACGGCGACGTACGCCTTCTCGCGCCCGGGCAGCGAGACCCGGCCGCGCAGCACGGCCTGAGGCTCGCGCTCGATGCGGTCGAGCAGCCGGCGGTAGATGCCGGCCATGGCGGCGACGCAGGCGCCGCTGCGCCGGTCGAGCATGGGCAGCAGCCGGTAGCCCTCGGCGAAAAGGGCGCGGGCCCGCCGCACTTCGAAGTGCACGAGGCCCGGGAAGTCGGAGCCCTCCGGTGGCGTCGGCCCGTCCAGGCCCGCGGAGCAGCCGAATTTGGCGAGGTCGTCGGCGGGCAGGTAGGTGCGGCCGCCCTCGGCGTCCTCGCGGACGTCCCGGAGGATGTTGGTGAGCTGCAGGGCGAGCCCGAGCGTGTCGGCGTACTCGGGTGCGCGTTCGGCGCCGCGCGCCCCCGGTTCCGTACCGAACACGCCGAGCGAGAGGCGGCCGATGGCGCCGGCCACGCAGCGGCAGTAGACCTTGAGGTCGTCCCAGGTCTCGTAGGTCTCGCCGCGCACGTCCATCTGGACGCCGTCGATGAGTTCGTCGAGGCCGCCGAGCGGGATCGGGAAGACCTCGGCGGCGTGGGCGAGGGCGACCGCGACCGGGTCGGTGTCGTCCTCGGCGACCGTGCCCTCGCGGATCCGGGTGAGCAGCGCCCGGGTGTCCTGGAGGCGTTCTGTCTTGACGTCGTCCGCCAGCTCGCCGTCGCCGATGTCGTCGACGCGCCGGGAGAACGCGTACAGCGCCGACATCGCGCGGCGCTTGGGCGTGGGCAGCAGCCTGATTCCGTACGCGAAGTTCCGGGCCTGCTGCCCGGTGACGGCCTCGCAGTAGCGGTAGGCGGCGAGTACCGGTGCGGACACGTGCGGTACGGACTCCACGGTCCGGATCACCCCTCTCCTCGCAGAGTCGAGCCCACCTCACGCAGCAGCAGAGCCTTGCCGGGCTTGGGCGGGCCGGGAAGTACGTCGTATTCGGCGGCGGCGATCGCGTGGATCGCCGCCCTTCCCCCCGCCACGAAGCCCGCGAGCAGCAGCCTCAGCCTGCCGTGGACGCTACCCACCAGAGGGGCGCCTTCATTCAGGAGATCGCGGGCGCGTTCCGCTTCGTACGCGACCAGTGCGCGCACCTGTGCGCCCGCGGTCGTCATGGCGAGATCCGCCTGCTGGACCTGAAAGCGTTTCAGGTCCTCGGCGGGCAGATAGATCCGGTCGCGGCCGAGGTCCTCGGCGACGTCCTGGAGGTGTTCCACGATCTGCAGAGCGGTGCAGATCCGGTCGGACAGCCGGATCCGCTCGGGGGTGGCGGCGTCGGTGACGGCGAGCACGAGACGGCCGACGGGGTTGGCGGACAGTGCGCAGTAGGCGAGCAGGTCGTCGTAGGTCTCGTAGCGGGTGACGAGCTGGTCCTGGCGGTTGGCGGCGATCAGGCCGAGGAACGGCTCGGGGGTGAGGGAGCAGCGGCGCACGGTCGGCTGGAGGCGGCGCAGCAGGGGGTGGTGCGGGGTGGCGTCGAAGACCCGGCGCAGGTCGGCCTCGAAGGCGTCGAGGAGGACGAGGCGGTCCTCGGCATCGGCGGCCGACACGCCGAGCAGCCGGGCGTCGGCGCCGCCGGGGGCGAGGTCGCCGTCGCCGATGTCGTCGACCAGGCGGGCGAAGCCGTAGACGGCCATGAGGTCGTCGCGCCAGGCGCGGGGCAGGAAGAACGGCGCCACGGGGAAGTTCTCGCCCGCGGCCTTGTCGAGTGTGGCGCGTTCCGTGTCGCGCGCCGTGTCGGTTCCCGTCACCGTGCTCCGCCCGGGGCGGGGACGGCACGTGCTGCGTTGAGCTGGGGAGTTTCCGTAGCCATTGCCGTCACATCTCCCGTTCTACACCGCCGACCCAATACTCACTATTTCGGACACGCCGCCCGGCCGTCCGTGGGGCGGCCCTGGCGGAGGGTGTCGCGTATTATCGCCCCACTTGCCGCTTTCCGGGGCCGGTACAGCTTACGTTGTACAACGCGGTCAGGACCCTCGGGGTGTCCTGCGCATCACAACAACACACCGATTGGCGTCAAGATTCCTGACGCCAGCAGGAGTTGACGTTTCCTTTGCAGACGCGGGGCCCCACCGAAAAGGTTCCGGCGGGGCCCTGGCCGAATCGGGTCACTTCCCCGTGAACTTCTCGTATTCCTTGAGGACCTCTTCGGTGGGGCCGTCCATGCGCAACTCGCCGCGTTCCAGCCACAGGACGCGGTTGCAGGTGTCGCGGATGGACTTGTTGTTGTGGCTCACCAGGAACACGGTTCCGGCTTCCTTGCGCAGTTCCCGGATGCGTTCCTCGGAGCGCTTCTGGAACTTGCGGTCGCCGGTGGCCAGCGCCTCGTCGATCATGAGGACGTCGTGGTCCTTGGCGGCGGCGATGGAGAAGCGCAGCCGGGCGGCCATGCCGGAGGAGTAGGTGCGCATCGGCAGGGTGATGAAGTCGCCCTTCTCGTTGATGCCGGAGAAGTCGACGATCTCCTGGTAGCGCTCCTTGATCTCCTCCCGCGACATGCCCATGGCGAGACCGCCCAGGATGATGTTCCGCTCGCCGGTGAGGTCGTTCATCAGGGCGGCGTTGACGCCGAGCAGGGAGGGCTGGCCGTCGGTGTAGACCTTGCCCTTCTCGGCCGGCAGCAGGCCGGCGATGGCACGCAGCAGGGTGGACTTGCCGGAGCCGTTGGAGCCGATCAGGCCGATGGCCTCGCCCCGGTAGGCGACGAAGGAGACCCCGCGCACGGCGTGCACCTTGCGCACACCCCGCTCCTCGCCCCTCTTGAGGATCCGGCTGAGGGCGGAGGTGGCGCTGCCCTTGCCGGTCTTGGCGCCGTTGACGCGGTAGACGATGTGCAGCTCGTCCGCGATGACGGTGGGGCGGCGCTCCCCGGTCTGCTGGTCAGCCACGGCCGTACCTCTCCTCCGCCTTCCAGAAGTACACGAAGCCGCCGACGAAGACGACCACGGCCCAGAACAGGGCGATGGCCCACACGTGCGGCGGCAGGTTGCCGGCGCCGTAGCCGTCGATGAGTGCGAAGCGCATCAGGTCCATGTAGACGGCGGCCGGATTCACCTCGAGCACGCGGGCGACGGCCTGGGAACGCCCTTCGAGCATCTTGTTGATCGAGAACATGACGCCGGACGCGTACATCCAGGTACGCAGGATGAACGGCATCAGCTGCGCCAGGTCCGGCGTCTTGGCACCCATGCGGGCCACGATCAGCGCGAGCCCGGTGTTGAACAGGAACTGCAGCGCCAGCACCGGCACGATCAGCAGCCAGGACAGGCCCGGGTAGCTGCCGAAGCCGATCGCCACGACGAACAGCACGAGCATCGAGAACAGCAGTTGCTGGAGCTGCTGCAACGCGAAGGAGACGGGCAGCGAGGCCCGCGGGAAGTGCAGGGCGCGCACCAGTCCCAGGTTCCCGGAGATCGCCCGTACACCGGACATGAGCGAGCTCTGGGTGAAGGTGAAGACGAACACGCCGGTGACCAGGAACGGGATGTACACGTCCTGGGACATGCCCCGGCTGGCGTGCAGGATCAGGCCGAAGATGAAGTAGTACACGGCCGCGTTCAGCAGCGGCGTGGCCACCTGCCAGAGCTGGCCGAGCTTGGCCTGGCTGTACTGGGCGGTCAGCTTC
This sequence comes from Streptomyces sp. NPDC020299, assembly GCF_044387825.1. Classification (NCBI taxonomy): domain Bacteria; kingdom Bacillati; phylum Actinomycetota; class Actinomycetes; order Kitasatosporales; family Streptomycetaceae; genus Streptomyces; species Streptomyces sp. NPDC020299. The sequence continues at coordinate 171,742 of NZ_JBIRWL010000011.1, read as the reverse complement.
GCCTGGGAGAAGGCGAGGATGAAGTGCCGCCGCCCCCACAGCTGACGGACGTACTCGACGAGCGAGGGCCGGGCGCCGCTGACGGTCAACCCGTACGTGGCGGCGAGCCGTGCCGCCGTCAGTCCCTCGTCGGGCGACGGGGCCGCGCTCACCGCGATGCCGCCGTCGTGCGTTGTGTCACTCACGGGTGGGAAACCTTCGTCTTCGAGTGCATGCCACTACTTCGAGTACTGCCGAGTACTTTCGAGTACTTCGTCGAGCTTGTCAGATCACCGGGGGGCGACCCAGCCGGGTGAGCCGCCACACGGTGCGCCACCTCATCGGCCGCCGGGGCCCGCACGGATCGGTCCAGCCCTCCTTGAATCCGCCGAACCAGGCCTTCAGGGCCGGGCGGGAGGGGCGGCGCAGCAGGGTGAGCAGCATCCAGACCCCGAGGTAGACCGGGACCAGGAGGGCGGGGAGGTTCCGGCGGGCGAGCCAGACCCGGTTGCGGGCGACCATGCGGTGGTAGACCGCGTGCCGGGAGGGCGCGGTCGTGGGGTGGTACAGCACCATGTCGGACCGGTAGTCGATCATCCAGCCCGCGTCGAGGGCCCGCCATGCCAGGTCGGTTTCCTCGTGGGCGTAGAAGAATTCGTCCGGGAGCCCGCCGACTTCGGCGAAGACCCGGGTCCGGACGGCGTTGGCGCCGCCGAGGAAGGTGGTGACCCGGGAGGAGCGCAGGGGGTCGGAGGCCCGCAGCCGCGGCACGTGGCGGCGCTGGGTGACGCCGGTGTCCGGGTCGGCGATGCGGAAGCTGACGATGCCGAGCTTCGGGTCGGCGGTGAAGGCCTGCCGGCACAGCTCGGCGGTGTCGTGGCCGGCGAGCAGCCCGTCGTCGTCCAGGAAGAGCAATATGTCGACATCGCGGCCGCCGGGCCCGAAGGCCTCTATGCCGACGTTGCGGCCGCCCGGGATGCCGAGGTTCTCGGGCAGCTCGATGGTCCGTACGCCCTCGGGGACGTCCGGGACGGGCGAGCCGTTGCCGACGACGACCACCTCGACCCGGTCGCCGTCCTGCCCCGCGACCGAGTCGAGCAGGGCACGCAGTTCGTCGGGGCGGTTGCCCATGGTGATGATCACCGCGCCGACCCGCATGGCCGTGCTCACTTCAGCCTGCTGGAGGCGAGGATGGACACCAGGTGCAGCACGGTCTGGAGCAGCGCGATGCCGGCCAGCACCGCGACGCCGAGCCGGGTGAAGAACAGGTCGCCGCGCGCCTGGTCGACGACGGCCAGCACGAGGATGAGCAGGGACGCCTCGATGCCGAGGATCAGCCGGTGGAACTTGAACGCGGCGGCGGCCCGGCGGGCCAGCGCCATACCGGAGGTGCGCATCTCGGCGGCGGCCTCCTGCACCGGCGGCTTGCCGGCCTGGTGCCGGGCGACGCCGACCAGGTCGGTCTCGGCCTTGATCAGGATCGCGCCGAGGGCGGCCAGCGTGCCGAGGAAGGCCCACAGCCAGTCGATACGGCCGGTGCCCCACAGGTCGGCGGCGCGCAGCCCGAAGCCGGCGAGGACCGCGGCGTCGGTGAGGTAGGCGCCGACCCTGTCCAGGTAGACGCCGTTCAGCGAGTACTGCTTCTTCCAGCGGGCGATCTCGCCGTCGACGCAGTCGAGCAGCAGATACATCTGGACGCACACCACGCCGAGTACGGCGCCCCAGATCCCCGGCACGAGCAGTGCCGGGGCCGCGAGCACTCCGAAGACGGTCATCAGGTACGTGAGCTGGTTGGGCGTGACCCTGGTGTTCACCAGGTAGCGGTCGACCCGCAGGGACACCTCACGCATGTAGAGGCGTCCCATCCAGTGCTCACCGCTGCGCCGGTCCTTGACCCCTGCGGGGTGTACGACCGGACGGAGTTCAGCTACCGATGGCCTTGACATAGTCGGCGTAGATGTCCTTGATCTGGTGGGTCTTGAGGTCGAGGTGCTCGATGATCGTGTAGCGGCCGGGCCGGGTCTCCGGGGCGAACTCCACGGCCCGGACGAACTCGTCCACCGTGAAGCCGATCTCCTCCGGCAGCACCGGCAGCCCGTGCCGGCGCAGGACGCCGGCCATGTAGGCCGACTCCTCGTGGGCTCCGCGCAGGTACATCGCGAAGGCCGCGCCGAGGCCGCACTGCTCGCCGTGGGCGGCTGCCCGCTTCGGGTAGAGCAGGTCGAAGGCGTGGTTGATCTCGTGGCAGGCGCCCGAAGAGGGGCGGGAGTCGCCCGACACGGACATGGCGATACCGGTGAGGACGAGTGCCTCGGCCAGCACCTGGAGGAAGCCGTCGTCGCCGACGCCGCCCGGGTGCCTGAGCACCGCCTCCCCGGCCTGCCGGGCCATGGCGGCGGCCAGGCCGTCGATCTTCTCTCCGTTGACGCGGTTGGACAGTTCCCAGTCCGCGACCGCGGAGATGTTGGAGATGGCGTCGCCGATGCCGGAGCGCACGAACCGGACGGGAGCCTCACGGATCACGTTCAGGTCGATGACGACCGCGATCGGGTTGGGCACGCCGTACGAGCCGCGCCCGGCGTCGTTGTCGAGGGTCGCGACGGGCGAGCACAGGCCGTCGTGCGCGAGGTTCGTCGCGACGGCGACCAGCGGCAGGCCGACGCGGGCCGCCGCGAACTTGGCGCAGTCGATGATCTTGCCGCCGCCGAGGCCGACGACCGCGTCGTAGCGGCCGGCCTTTATGTCGCCCGCCAGCCGGACCGCGTCGTCGATGGTGCCGCCGTCCACCTCGTACCAGGTGGCGCCGGGCAGCGAGGGTGCGATCCGCTCCCGCAGCCGGGCGCCCGAACCGCCGCTGACGGCGATGGCGAGCCGGCCCGACTGCGAGATCCGCTCGTCCGCGAGCACACACCCCAGGTCGTCGAGGGCACCCGGGCGGATGTCCACGACGACCGGCGAGGGGATGAGCCGGGTCAGTACTGGCACGCGATCTCCCGTCCCCGGGCGAGGTCGTCGTGGTTGTCGATCTCGACCCACGGCACGTCGCCGATCGGCGCCGCGTCGATGGTGAAGCCGACGTTGATGAGCTCCTGGTAGCCGTGCTCGTAGAACTGCTGCGGGTCCCTCTCCCAGACGGTCTTCAGCGCCTCGCCGAGTTCCTCGGCGGCCGAGCCCTCGATCAGGGTGACGCCGATGTACTCGCCGGTGGCCTCGGCCGGGTCCATCAGCTTGGTGATCCGCTGGACGCCCATGTCGGGGTCCACGACCACCTTCATCTCCTCGTCGGCGAGGGGCTTGACGGTGTCCACGGCCAGGATGATCTGCTTGAACTCGTCCCGCGCGGCGAGCAGCGTCTTCTCGACGGAGACCGGGTGGACGGTGTCGCCGTTGGCGAGGATCACGCCGTCCTTGAGGGCGTCACGGCCGCACCACAGGGAGTAGGCGTTGTTCCACTCCTCGGCCTTGTCGTTGTCGATGAGGGTGAGCTTGAGGCCGTACTTGGCCTCCAGCGCCGCCTTGCGCTCGTACACGGCCTCCTTGCGGTAGCCGACGATGACCGCGACCTCGGTCAGACCGATCTCGGCGAAGTTGCCGAGCGTCAGGTCCAGGACCGTCGGTTCGCCCTCTATGCCCGCGGGGCCCACCGGCACCAGAGCCTTGGGAAGGCTGTCGGTGTAGGGGCGCAGGCGCCGTCCGGCACCGGCCGCCAGCACGAGGCCGATCATGCGGGTTCTCCTTCGTCGTGTACGGCGGGGGCGCCACCCTTGTGGGCGGCCACCCAGAAGCGGATGCTCTCGGCGAGCACCACCACGGCGACGGCCACGGCGAGGACCGTGAGCGCGACCTTGAACTGCGAGGCGGTGAGCAGCGCGGCCAGCACCGTGACCAGCAGCGTCCGTCCTTCCTGCCCCCCTACGGCGCGCACCAGCCAGGCCGGCGGCGCTCCGGCGTCGCCGCGGATGCGGTACACCGTGTCGTAGTGATGGTAGGCGACGGCGGCCACCAGCCCGAAAGCCGCGGGAAGGCTTCCGTTCATGTCCGCCCGGGCCGCCAGCACCAGGACGGTGCCGTACTCGGCGGCGCGGAACAGGGGCGGGACGAGCCAGTCGAGGGCGCCCTTGAGGGGGCGGGACAGCGCCTGACCGGCGGTGACCGTGTAGACGACGGCACCCGCGACGGGTGCCCAGGTCACCCCGGAGAAGAGGGCCACGGCGAGGACGGCCGTGCCCGCGAGCGCCACCAGGAGCGGGGCACCGAGGGAGGCGCGTGTGGCACGTCCCACGAGTGAGGCGAGCGGGCCGTTGTCCGCGAGGTCGGCCAGCGCCCGCGCGGCACGGTCGGTGCGCCGAGCCTTCCGGGTGAGTGAGCGGAGCACCCGGCCCGCCGTGGTGTACGTCGCGGCGAAGGCGCAGCCGACCAGCAGGACGTAGAAGGTGATGCGGGGGGTGGTGGCCGCCGTGAGGACCGCGATCATGGCCCAGCGTTCGCCGATGGGGAGCACGATCATCCGCCGCAGCCAGACCGTCCAGCCGACGCTGTCGAGCTTGTCGGAGAGGGCCGCGGTGGGGCTGGTGTTGGCGGTGGCGTCGTGGTTGGCCTCGTTGAAGGAGAAGTCCACGACGTGCCGGCAGGTCTGCAGCACCATCGCGCCGAGCGCGAGGGCCCACACGTCGTCGCCGCCCCGGGCCGCGCCGAGGGCGAGACCCGCGTAATAGGCGTACTCCTTGGCCCGGTCGAAGGTGGCGTCCAGCCAGGCGCCGAGCGTGGAGTACTGCAGCGAGTAACGGGCCAGCTGGCCGTCCGTGCAGTCGAGCACGAAGGAGGCGATGAGCAGCACGCCCGCGGCGACGAAGCCCGCGCGGGTGCCGGTTGCCGCGCAGCCCGCGGCTATCAGTGCGGTGAGCAGGGAGGCGGTGGTGACCTGGTTGGGGGTCAGGCCGCGGCGGGCGCACCAGCGGGCGATGTAGCGCGAGTAGGGGCTGATGAAGAACGTGGTGAAGAAGCCGTCGCGGGCCTTCACGGCCGACTTCAGGCGTACCGCCTCGTCGTCGACGGCGGCGACGGCCTGCCGGGCCTCGCCCAGCGCCTGCGGGTCGGCGGGGACGGCGGCGACCAGGCTGCCGAGGTCGGGCCGGTGCACGTCGGTGCCGTCGGCGTCGAGGGCGAGGGCGAGGCGGTCGGCGAGGCTGTCCACGGCGAGGGCCGTGCCGCCGCCCGCGGAGGTCTCCCGCGCGATCGCCCGGGTCAGCGCCTGCCGGCCGGCCGGCTGGGCCGTGACGGCGCCGTGGACGGCGGCGAGCGGGAAGCGGGGGTCGGTGAGGCCGAGACGGAGCGCGTGCGGGTGGCCCACGAAGCGGGCGTCGACGACGGCCACGCGTTCCTGGGCGGGAACGGCCGCGAGGAGCGTCTCGGTGTCGGAGGCGTCGGTGGCGTGGAGCACATCGAAGCCGAGGGACCGCAGATCGCTCTCGAGCGACGATCCGGGGACCGGCTGACCGGTCACGATGGCGGTCGACAACCGAACTCACTCCCTGGGTGCCGACGCGTGAGCGCCGGTCGTCTGCATGATGGGGCGCCGCTTGCCTGGGCACCCGGGCGGCATGTCGGCAGAGGCTATCGGATGACGACAAGCCCGTGTTCACCGCCCGTTCACGGGCCGGTCGACACGGTCCGCACCGGCCTTTGCCGCGATCATCATCGGTGATCCGGGGGCCGCCCCACAAACCGTGCCCGGTACGGGACCACGCGGGTGGCGGGCATCCGGGACACATCCGGGACATTGGGGACGGCCCGTTCCGGTCGGCATAGGGTGGGCGACCATGACGTGGCTGATCACCGGCGGTGCCGGATACATCGGGGCTCATGTGGCGCGGGCCATGACCGGCGCCGGGGAGCCCGTCGTCGCGCTGGACGACCTCTCGGCCGGGGTGCCCGCACGGCTCCCGGCGGGCGTGCCGCTGGTCGAGGGCCGCGTGACGGACCGGGACCTGCTGGAGCGGGTCCTCGCCGAGCACGCGGTGACGGGCGTGGTCCACCTCGCGGCGCGCAAGCAGGTCGCGGAGTCCGTGGCGCAGCCGGCCCGCTACTACCGGGAGAACGTGGGCGGACTCGCCACGCTCCTGGAGGCGGTCGCCGCGGCCGGGATCGAACGGTTCGTGTTCTCCTCGTCGGCGGCCGTCTACGGCAACCCGGACGTGGACCTGATCACCGAGGAAACCCCGTGCGCGCCGGTGAACGCCTATGGCGAGACCAAGCTCACCGGGGAGTGGCTGGTGCGGGCGGCGGGGCGGGCGCACGGCATCGCGACGGTCTGCCTGCGCTACTTCAACGTGGCGGGCGCGGCCGCGCCGGAGCTCGCGGACACCGGTGTGTTCAACATAGTGCCGATGGTGTTCGACCGGCTGACCCGCGACGAGGCCCCGCGGATCTTCGGCGACGACTATCCGACGCCGGACGGCACGTGTGTCCGTGACTACATCCATGTCGCCGATCTGGCCGAGGCCCACCTGGCGGCGGCCCGACGGCTGTCCGAGGGGGCCCTGACCGGCGATCTGACGGTGAACATCGGCCGGGGCGAGGGCGTCTCGGTGCGTGAGCTGGTCTCGGTCATCGGTGAGGTCACCGGCGACCGGCGACCGCCCCTCGTGGAGGGGCGGCGCCCCGGCGACGCGCCGCGCGCGGTCGCCTCGGCCGAGCGGGCCGCGCAGGCACTGGGCTGGCGGGCCCGGCGCGGGGTGCGCGCGATGGTGGAGTCGGCCTGGGAGGGCTGGCAGGCGCACCACGGCGACGTGCCCGCGCCGGTGCGCTGAGGGTGCCCTGACCTGGGATTCGTTTCCGCAGGTCAGGGCACATGACAACGGTGTTCAGTGCCGCGTTGCCCGATACCCCCCACCCGTAGTTCACTGTGAGATCGGACGGACACACGGAAGGGCGACGGCATGGGGGCAGGGCACGATCACGGGCACGCGCACACGCATGCGCCGCCCACCGGGACGGCGGCGGCGGCCTATCGCGGCACGCTGCGCGTCGCGCTGTCGATCACGCTCGCCGTCATGGTGGTCGAGGTCGTCGGCGGTCTGGCCGCCGACTCCCTCGCGCTCATCGCGGACGCGGCGCACATGGCCACGGACGCGCTGGGCCTGGGCATGGCGCTGCTCGCGATCCACTTCGCCAACCGTCCGCCGAGCACCAACCGCACCTTCGGCTACGCGCGCGCCGAGATCCTGGCCGCCCTGGCCAACTGTCTGCTGCTGCTCGGAGTCGGCGGCTACGTCCTGTACGAGGCCGTGCAGCGGTTCCTGACCCCGGCCGGCACCGAGGGCGGGCTGATGATCGTGTTCGGTGTGATCGGCCTGGTCGCGAACATGATCTCGCTCACGCTGCTGATGCGGGGCCAGAAGGAGAGCCTGAACGTGCGCGGCGCGTTCCTGGAGGTGGCCGCGGACGCGCTGGGCTCGCTCGCGGTGATCGTCTCGGCGGTGGTGATCGTGACGACCGGCTGGGAGGCCGCCGACCCGATCGCCTCGCTGATCATCGGGGTGATGATCGTGCCGCGTACGGTCAAGCTGCTGCGCGAGACCCTCGACGTGCTGCTCGAGGCGGCCCCGAAGGACGTCGACATGGCGGAGGTGCGGGCGCACATCCTGGCCCTGGACGGTGTGGAGGACGTGCACGACCTGCACGCCTGGACCATCACCTCCGGGCTGCCGGTGCTCTCCGCGCACGTGGTGGTCCGCTCGGACGCGCTCAGCGCCATCGGCCACGAGAAGATGCTGCACGAACTCCAGCACTGCCTGGGCGACCACTTCGACGTGGAGCACTGCACCTTCCAGCTGGAGCCGAGCGGGCACGCGGAGCACGAGGCGCGGCTGTGCCACTGACGGCGCCCCCGGTGACGGCGGGCCACTGACGGCGGGCACCACGCAGGGCCGCTCCGGGGCCGCCGCCGGTGGAACGCAGCCGTCCGGAGTACTCCGGCGTCCTTGTGTTCGGGGCACCCGGAAACGGTTCCCGGCCAGACCCGCAGGGCACGCTCACCTACCGGGTCCCGCTTCCGGTGTCCGGCCGGGGCGACCGCCGGCCGCGCCCCGCGCGGACATGCGGGGCGTGCCGGGAAGTGACGGGAGTGCCGGATTCGTACGGCAGACTTGAGGTGCGAAGACCGAGGCGAAGGATGGGTATGCCGATCACACCTGCCACCGCGACGCACAGTTCGTCGAACGGCACCGCAGAGGCGATTTTGCTGGAACTGGTCGACGAGGACGGCGTGACGATCGGCACCGCGGAGAAGCTCTCCGCCCACCAGCCGCCGGGACAGCTGCACCGCGCGTTCTCCGTCTTCCTCTTCGACGAGCGGGGCCGGCTGCTGCTCCAGCAACGGGCGCTCGGCAAGTACCACTCCCCCGGTGTGTGGTCCAACACCTGCTGCGGCCACCCCTACCCCGGTGAGGCACCCTTCGCGGCCGCGGCCCGGCGCACGTACGAGGAGCTCGGCGTGTCGCCGTCGCTGCTCGCCGAGGCGGGCACGGTCCGCTACAACCACCCCGACCCCGCCTCGGGCCTGGTGGAGCAGGAGTACAACCACCTGTTCGTCGGCCTGGTGCAGACCCCGCCCGCGCCGGACGCGCAGGAGGTCGGCGCGACCGCCTTCGTGACCCCGGCCGAGCTGAAGGAGCGGCACGCGGCCGACACCTTCTCCTCCTGGTTCATGACCGTCCTGGACGCGGCCCGCCCGGCGATCAGGGAGCTGACGGGTCCGTCCGCGGGCTGGTGAGGCGGCTCACGGCAGCCGCGCGGGGCCGGGCGGCGGTCCGAGCGGGGGTTTGAGCGGCATGGCGGCCCAGATCACCTTGCCGCCGACCGCCGTGTGCTCCACGTCCACCACCCCGCCCGCCTCCTGGGCCACCTCACGGACCAGGAGCAGGCCCCGGCCGCCGGTCTGCCCGTGATCGGCCTCCAGGGCGGTGGGGCGGTAGGGGTGGTTGTCCTCCACCGACACCCGCACCCATTCGGCACCGACGGCGATCTCCACGGCGAGCGTCGGCGACAGCAGCGCGGCGTGCTTGACCGCGTTGGTGACCAGCTCGGAGACGATCAGCAGCAGCCCGTGGAACAGCTCGTCCGAGACCGGCACGCCCTGGCGGTGGAGCAGGTCCCGTACGGCGTGCCGCGCCTGCGGGACCGAGGCGTCTACGGCGGGGGCGGTGAACCGCCAGACTCCCTCGTAGGGCAGTGGCTCCGGCGGGCGCCGGTCGCCTCCCTCTGGGCGCGGGGCCGCCCCGCGCCCGTGGTTCTCCATCGTCCGGTCGCCACCCTCGCGCTCGATTGTCACCACACGTCGAGTGTCGATAACGATCCGCTCCGCCCCGCGGAACTGAACACAAGTCAGCTGATTTCGGATGCTTTCCGATCGTTGCGCGGCCATCGGTGCACGGGTTTGACGCGTTCGGCGGCAGCCGCACGACCGGCGGTCCGGCGGAGCCGGATAGCATCCGCCGCATGGAGCCCCAGCTGCTGCACGGTGTGACCGGTTCGGTCGCCACCGTCGTCATCCATCACCCCGCCAAGCGCAATGCCATGACGGCCGCGATGTGGCGGGCGCTGCCGCCGCTGCTGGACGCGCTGGGCGCCGACTCCGCCGTGCGGGCGCTGGTGCTCACCGGCGAGGGCGGCACCTTCTGCGCCGGGGCCGACATCTCGACCCTGCGCGGCTCGGCCGAGGAGGCGCAGGGGCTCGCCGTGCGCGCCGAGGAGGCCCTCGCGGCGTTCCCGAAGCCGACGCTGGCGGCCGTCCGCGGGCACTGCGTGGGCGGCGGGGCCCAGCTCGCGGCGGCCTGCGACCTGCGGTTCGCCGAGGAGGGGGCACTGTTCGGGGTGACGCCCGCGAAGCTGGGCATCGTCTATCCGGCCTCCGCCACCCGTCGGCTGGTGTCGCTGGTGGGCCCGGCCACCGCCAAGTATCTGCTGTTCTCCGGCGAGTTGATCGACACGGCCCGCGCGCTGCGCACGGGCTTCGTCGACGAGGTGCTGCCGGAGGGGGAACTCGGCAAGCGGGTCGCGGAGTTCACCCGGATCCTGGTGTCCCGCTCGCAGCTGACGCAGGCCGCGGCGAAGGAGTTCGCGGACGGGCGCACGGACCGGGACGGGTACTGGACGGGGCAGATGCGCGACAGTGGCGACACCGCGGAGGGTGTCGCCGCGTTCCTGGAGCGCCGGCCGCCGCGCTTCGCCTGGAGTGTGCCTACGTCAGGCTGAACCGGCCGCCGGCGCGGAACTCCTCGACGAGGTGCGCGGGCGCCTTGGCGGGCGATCCCGCGTCGTAGGGCGGCTGCGGGTCGTACTCCGTCAGCAGCTGAACGGCCTGGGCGTGTTCGTCGCCCGCGATCCGGCCGAGCAGGGTCAGGGCCATGTCGATGCCGGAGGAGACCCCGGCGGCCGTGACGTACGTGCCGTCGGTCACCACCCGCTCGCCGGTCGGTTCGGCGCCGTACTGCCGCAGGAAGTCGAGTGCGAGCCAGTGGGAGGTGGCGCGGCGGCCGTCGAGGAGACCCGCGGCGGCGAGCAGCAGGGAGCCCGAGCAGACGGAGGTCGTCCAGGTGCTGGTGGCGTCGGCGGCCCGCAGCCAGGCGAGCAGGGCGTCGTTCTCGATCTCGGCGAAGGTACCGGGGCCGCCCGCCACCACGATGACGTCGGGGTGGGGCACCTCGTGCAGGGCCTTGTCCGCGGTGACGGCGAGGAAGCCCGTGTCGGTGCGCACGGGGCCCGGCCGCTCGGCGACGAAGTCGACCCGCGCGTCCGGCAGGCGGCTGAGGATCTCGTACGGCCCCACGGCGTCCAGGGCGGTGAAACGGTCGTAGACGACCATGGCGATCTGCATGGGTCTCCTTTTCCGGCTTTCCGAGGGATGTTTTCAGCGGGCGGGCACGGGCCGGAAGCGGCGGCGGTACTCGGCCGGGGACACGCCGAGGGTCTTGACGAAGGCACGGCGCATGGCCTCGGGAGTGCCGTAGCCGCTGGCCCGGGAGACCTCCTCGACTCCGTCGCCGGTGTCCTCCAGCAGGCGGCGGGCGTGTTCGAGCCGCACCCGGTCGACGTACCGGCCGGGTGTCGTCCCGGTCTCGGCCTGGAAGGCGCGGGCGAAGTGGCGGGGCGAGAGGGCGGCGCGGGCGGCCAGGGCCTCGACGCCGAGATCCGCGTCCGGGTGCTCGGTGATCCACCGCTGGACCTCGCGGAGCGGTTCGCGCTGTGCGGTCTGCGCGGCGAGCTGGGCGCTGAACTGGGCCTGGTTTCCGGGCCTGCGCAGGAAGACCACCAGATGGCGGGCGATGACAAGTGCGGTCTCCCGGCCCAGGTCCTCCTCGACCAGGGCGAGGGCGAGATCGATGCCCGAGGTGACGCCGGCGGAGGTGGAGACCCGTCCGTCGCGCACATAGATGGGGTCGGGGTCGACCCGCACGGCCGGATGGTCGCGGGCGAGGGTGTCGCAGTACGCCCAGTGGGTCGTGGCGCGCCGCCCGTCCAGCAGGCCCGCCCGGGCGAGCAGGACCGCACCGGTGCACACGGAGACCAGGCGGGCGGCGCGCGGTCCGTTCTCCCGCAGCCAGCCGGTCAGCCGCGGATCGGGCTCGCGGGTGCCCTGTCCCCCGGGCACGAGCAGCGTGTGCGTCCCGGCCGCCTCCGGCAGCGCCTGGTCCGGTACGACGGTCAGACCGCAGGAGGTGCGCACGGGGGCGCCGTCCAGGGAGGCCGTCCGGATGCGGTAGGTGCCCGGCGTGTGCGTCTCGGCCCCGGCGAAGACCTCCACCGGGCCGGTGACGTCCAGGCTCTGGACGCCGTCGAAGAGCAGGACGAGAACGGATCGCTGCGTCATGCCACCGATTCTTCAAAGGCGCGCGGATGGCCGCAATGACGAACTTCCCACCTTTCCTGCCATCCACGGGCCGACCACGGGCCATTCACCGCGGCCGCCCTCCCAGAGGTACCGACCGGTCGGTAACGTGCGGTCCATGACTACTGTCGCCCTCGGCCCGCGCGCGGGCCGCCGCTGCCAGTCCGTGCTCAACTCCCTGCACGCCACCCTCTACTTCTCACCCGACCTGGGGCGTGAGCTGGGTGCCGTGGGGATCACCGACCCCCGGGCGGTGAACTTCGCGGTGCGGGCCGCCGCCCTGGGGGCGGTCGGCGCCGGCACGGTGACCGCGACGTTCTACAACTACAAGTACGAGCTCGTGGCGCGCCATGTGCCCGCCGTCTGGGAGACCGCGGCGCCCGGCCCGGTGCTGGCGGCACGCGCGCGTGCCGCCGACGCGACACTGCGCCGGCTGCTCGGCGAGGAGGCCGTGACCTCGGCGGAGATGGCTCAGGCAGCGCGGCTGGCCCTGCGTGCCGCCGAGGCCTGCTCCCGGGCCGGCCGGCCGCTGTACGCCGCCCACGCCGACCTGCCGGTCCCCGAGGAACCGCACCTGGCCTACTGGCACGCGGCCACCCTGCTGCGCGAGCACCGGGGAGACGGGCACCTGGCGGTGCTGACGGCCGCCGGGCTCGACGGCCTGGAGGCGCTGGTGACCCACACGGCGACCGGCAAGGGCATGAACCCGAAGTGGATCTTCGTCACCCGCGGCTGGAGCCGCCAGGAGTGGGACGCGGCGGCAGGGCGGCTGAGGGAGCGCGGGCTGCTGGACGGCGAGGGCGAGCTGACCGAGCGCGGCGTCGCACTGCGCGAGGACATCGAGCGGGAGACGGACCGGCTCGACACGGCCCCGTACGAGCACCTGGGGGCGGAGGGCGTCGCACGGCTGACGGAGCTCGGGAAGGGCTTCGCCGGGGCGGCGCTGGCGGCTGGTGCCTTCCCCGCGGACCTGATCGGCAAGGGCTGAGCCGCGGGACGGGCACGGGGGCGGGCATGCCGGGCGATCACCGAGGTACCCGGACTCTCCCGGCCGGAGCGGCCGGGAGACGAAAGGGGAAGTTCGTGTTCCGTGCGATCGCAGACGTACTGCGCCAGATCGGTGGGGCCGTCGCCACCGTCGTGACGCTGCCGTTCCGTGCCCTGGCCCGGCTGTTCGGCGGCGCGTCGAGCTCGGCGCGGGGTCACGGGGCCTGACGGCGGCGCGCCCGCCCCGCCGGGTGCCGCCCTGATCCCCGGTTGTCGGTGTCACCTGCCACAATTGCCGCGCAACCTCAGTGGAGAAGGCGGTACGGGATCGTGACGACACCCGGGTCCAGCGGGTCCATCAACGTAGGGTCCATCGAAGGCAGGATCGCCGAGGAGCTCGGCGTACGGGAGCGGCAGGTGAAGGCCGCGGTCGAACTGCTCGACGGCGGTTCGACGGTGCCCTTCATCGCCCGCTACCGCAAGGAAGCGACCGAGATGCTCGACGACGCGCAGCTGCGCACGCTCGAGGAACGGCTGCGCTACCTGCGGGAGCTCGAGGAGCGGCGGGCGGCGATCCTGGAGTCGGTGCGCGAGCAGGGCAAGCTCACGGACGAACTCGAGGCGCGGATCCTTGGCGCCCAGACCAAGGCGCGCCTGGAGGACATCTACCTGCCGTACAAGCCCAAGCGGCGCACCAAGGCGCAGATCGCACGCGAGGCGGGCCTGGAACCGCTGGCCGAAGGGCTGCTGGGCGACCCGGGCGTCGAACCCCTCGCCGCGGCCGCCGCGTTCGTCGACGCCGGCAAGGGCGTCGCCGACCCGCAGGCCGCCCTCGACGGCGCGCGGGCGATCCTCACCGAGCGGTTCTCGGAGGACGCCGACCTGATCGGCGAGCTGCGCGAGCGGATGTGGGTGCGCGGGCGGCTGGCCGCCAAGGTGCGGGACGGCAAGGAGGAGACGGGCGCCAAGTTCGCCGACTACTTCGACTTCGCCGAGCCCTTCACCGAGCTGCCCTCGCACCGCATCCTCGCCATGCTGCGCGGCGAGAAGGAGGAGGTCCTCGACCTCGTCCTGGAGCCGGAGGAGCCGGCCGAATCCTCATCGGCCCCGTCCTCGTACGAGGGGATCGTCGCCCACAAGTTCGCGATCGCCGACCGCGGACGTCCCGGCGACAAGTGGCTGACCGACACGGTCCGCTGGGCCTGGCGCACCCGCATCCTCGTACACCTCGGCATCGACCTGCGCCTCAGGCTGCGCACGGCCGCCGAGGACGAGGCGGTGAACGTGTTCGCGGCGAACCTGCGCGACCTGCTGCTCGCCGCCCCTGCGGGCACGCGCGCGACGCTGGGCCTGGACCCGGGCTTCCGAACGGGCGTGAAGGTGGCCGTGGTCGACGCGACCGGCAAGGTCGTGGCCACCGACGTGATCTACCCGCACGTCCCGGCCAACAAGTGGGACGAGGCCCTCGCGAAGCTGGCCCGGCTGGCGAAGGAGCACGCGGTCGAGCTGGTCGCGATCGGCAACGGCACCGCGTCCCGGGAGACCGACAAGCTCGCCGGGGACCTCATCGAGAAGCACCCGGAGCTGAAGCTCACCAAGGTGATGGTGTCCGAGGCGGGCGCCTCCGTGTACTCGGCCTCCGCCTTCGCCTCGCAGGAGCTGCCCGACATGGACGTGTCGCTGCGCGGCGCGGTCTCCATCGCGCGCCGGCTCCAGGATCCGCTGGCCGAGCTGGTGAAGATCGACCCGAAGTCGATCGGCGTCGGCCAGTACCAGCACGACCTGTCCGAGGTGAAGCTGTCGCGTTCGCTGGACGCGGTGGTGGAGGACTGTGTGAACGGCGTGGGTGTGGACGTGAACACGGCGTCGGCCCCGCTGCTGGCCCGGGTATCCGGCATCACCTCCGGGCTCGCGGAGAACATCGTGGCGCACCGGGACGCGAACGGCCCGTTCACGGCGCGGACCGAGCTGAAGAAGGTGGCCCGGCTGGGCCCGAAGGCGTACGAGCAGTGCGCGGGCTTCCTCCGTATCCGCGGCGGCGACCCGCTGGACGCCTCCAGCGTGCACCCGGAGGCGTACCCGGTCGTGCGGCGGATGGTGAAGACGTCCGGCCAGGAGGTGGCCGCGCTCATCGGCAACACCTCGGTGCTGCGGTCGCTGAAGCCGACGGAGTTCGTGGACGAGACGTTCGGTCTGCCGACGGTCACCGACATCCTCAAGGAACTGGAGAAGCCGGGGCGCGACCCGCGTCCCGCCTTCAAGACGGCCACCTTCAAGGAGGGTGTGGAGAAGATCTCCGACCTGTCCTCCGGGATGGTCCTGGAGGGCGTCGTGACGAACGTGGCGGCCTTCGGGGCGTTCGTGGACGTCGGCGTCCACCAGGACGGTCTGGTGCACGTCTCCGCGATGTCGCGGACGTTCGTGAAGGACCCGCGCGATGTCGTGAAGCCCGGTGACATCGTCAAGGTGAAGGTCCTCGACGTGGACATCCCGCGCAAGCGGATCTCGCTGACCCTGCGCCTGGACGACGAGGCCGCGCCGCAGGAGCGGCAGCAGGGCGGCGGCGAGCGGCGGCAGCGCGGCGGACGCCCACCGCAGCAGCGCCAGGGCCGCGGCGGCGGGGGCGGAGGAGGCGGCGGCTCCCGTCAGGCTGCCCCGCCGCCCGCCAACAGCGCGATGGCCGACGCGCTGCGGCGCGCGGGGCTGGTCGATCCGAAGAACGGGCGGCGCTGAGCACCCGGGGCCGGGCCTTTGGCGAGGGAGCGCCCGGCCCCGCGTAAAACCGGTGGTCCGGCCGGTCATCGGGCGGCGAGACTGGCCCCATGCCCGCAACCGACCCCAAGGCCGACCTCCAGGTGTATCTGCAGGACGCCCGCGATGTGCTGCTGTGGAAGCTGGACGGCCTGTCCGAGTACGACCTCCGGCGGCCTCTCACCCCCACCGGCACCAACCTGCTCGGACTGGTCAAGCACCTCGCCGGTGCCGAGGCGCTGTACTTCGGCGCGACCTTCGGGCGGCCCTTCGGCGACGGGCCCGCGCTGTGGATCACCGGTGACGCCGAGCCGGACGCGGACCTGTGGGCGCGGCCCGAGGAGACCCGGGAGGAGATCACCGGCCTGTACCGGCGGGCCTGGGCCCACTCGGACGAGACGATCGCCGCGCTGCCGCTGGACGCGGTCGGCCAGGTGCCCGGGGGGCCGGGGAACGACACCACGCTCCACCGCGTCCTCACCCACATGGTCGCCGAGACCCAGCGGCACGCCGGGCACGCCGACATCGTCCGGGAGCTGATCGACGGGACGGCCGGCCAGCGTGAGAAGGGCCTCAACATGTCTCCCGGGGACGCCGGGACACGGCAGAGGCACCGGAGCCGGGTGGAGGAGGCGGCCAGGGCGGCGCGACTTCGGTACGCCTAGCGCTTGCTCGTCCTAGGGCCTGTCGTCACATTCCCGTCTGCCCCACGACGCCTGGCACGCTCCCCCACTGCCTCAAGGGCGTGGGAGGTGCCCCCACTCGCCGCACCGGGCGAAAGCCCACGTACGTCCGGTCCGTCGACGGGGCCTTCCGCCCGGCACTCCCCCAGCCTTCGGCCGGGGGGACCCCCAGAGCACGCTCCCCCACGACGCCGCGGGGCCGCCCTTCGGGCGACGACGGGGAATGTGACGACAGGCCCTAGCGCTCGGTCACCTTGCCGGCCGCGACCTCGAGGCGGCGGGTCACCCGTACCGCGTCCAGCATCCGCCGGTCGTGGGTGACCAGGAGGAGCGTGCCCTCGTAGGAGTCGAGGGCCGACTCCAGTTGTTCGATGGCGGGCAGGTCGAGGTGGTTCGTCGGCTCGTCCAGGACGAGGAGGTTGACGCCGCGGCCCTGGAGCAGGGCCAGGGCGGCGCGGGTGCGTTCGCCCGGGGAGAGGCTCGCGGCCGGGCGCAGCACGTGGTCCGACTTCAGGCCGAACTTGGCCAGCAGGGTGCGCACCTCGACCGGCTCGGTGTCGGGGACGGCCGCGCAGAAGGCGTCCAGCAGGGCCTGCGGACCGTGGAACAGCCCGCGGGCCTGGTCGACCTCGCCGACCAGGACGCCCGAACCGAGCGCCGCGTGCCCGGCGTCCAGCGGGATCCGGCCGAGCAGCGCACCGAGCAGGGTGGACTTGCCCGCGCCGTTGGCACCGGTGACCGCGACCCGGTCCGCCCAGTCGA
Source organism: Streptomyces sp. NPDC020299 (assembly GCF_044387825.1). NCBI lineage: Bacteria > Bacillati > Actinomycetota > Actinomycetes > Kitasatosporales > Streptomycetaceae > Streptomyces > Streptomyces sp. NPDC020299. The sequence continues at coordinate 154,693 of NZ_JBIRWL010000011.1, read as the reverse complement.
TCTGCAGGGAGACCGGCCCGAAGGTGAAGTCGCCGCGCCGTACCTCCGCGTCCCGCAGCGAGGCCACGACCGAGCCGGACCGCGGGGCCGCCGCGATCTCCATGCGCAGTTCCCACTCCTTGCGGGGCTCCTCGACGGCCTCGAGGCGCTCGATCATGCGCTGGGTCTGGCGGGCCTTCGCGGCCTGCTTCTCGCTGGCCTCGCTGCGGAACTTGCGGCCGATCTTGTCGTTGTCGTTGCCCGCCTTGCGGCGCGCGTTCTTCACGCCCTTGTCCATCCAGGAGCGCTGCGTCTGCGCCCGGTCCTGGAGGGCCGCCTTCTTGTCGGCGTACTCCTCGTAGTCGTCCCGGGCGTGCCGGCGGGACGTCTCGCGTTCCTCCAGGTAGGCGTCGTAGCCGCCGCCGTAGAGGTTGATCTGCCGCTGGGCGAGGTCGAGTTCGAGGACCTTGGTGACCGTGCGGGTGAGGAACTCGCGGTCGTGGCTGACGACGACGGTGCCCGCGCGCAGTCCGGTGACGAAGCGTTCGAGGCGCTCCAGGCCGTCCAGGTCGAGGTCGTTGGTGGGCTCGTCGAGCAGGAACACGTCGTAGCGGGAGAGCAGCAGGGAGGCGAGACCCGCGCGGGCCGCCTGGCCGCCGGAGAGGGAGGTCATCGGCTGGTCCAGGTCCACGGCCAGGCCGAGGGAGTCGGCGACCTCCTCGGCCCTTTCGTCCAGGTCGGCGCCGCCGAGGTCAAGCCAGCGCTCCAGGCTGACCGCGTAGGCGTCGTCGGCGCCGGGCGCGCCCTCGACCAGTGCCTCGGTGGCCTGGTCCATCGTCCGCTGGGCCTCGGCGACGCCGGTGCGGCGGGCCAGGAACTCCCGTACGGTCTCGCCGGGCCGGCGCTCCGGCTCCTGCGGGAGGTGTCCCACGGTCGCGGTGGGCGGGGAGAGCCTGAGCTCGCCCTCTTCCGGCACGGCCAGTCCGGCGAGCATGCGCAGCAGCGTGGACTTGCCCGCGCCGTTGGCTCCGACGAGCCCGATCACGTCTCCGGGGGCGACGACGAGGTCGAGGCCGGAGAAGAGCGAGCGGTCGCCGTGGCCGGCGGCGAGGTTCTTGGCGACGAGGGTGGCAGTCATCAGGACGCCGATCCTAACGGCCCGGCCGCCCGCCGCTCAGCCGGGTTTCCCGGCGGGTCACCGCCGCCACCAGCACGCTCGCGGACGTCCGGGCCACCACGAAGGCCTGCCCCTTCACCGTCTCCGCGTCCAGCGCGATGCGGTGCCGCCCGGTCTGAAGCACCCCGTCGAAGACCTCGTGGGCGCGGGTCCGGGAGAGCCGGTCGAGGCGGTACGCGGTCAGGCGCACCCGGCAGGGCGAGGCGACCTCGACCTCCGCTGCGCCGCAGTCGGCCGCCAGACCGGTCAGACGGCGCTGTGCGACAGGGCTCCGGTCCAGGGCCTGTTCGACCTGCGCGACGAGCAGCGGGACGATCGGGGCGAGGCCCTCGACGAAGACCGCGGCGTTCCCGGCCCGCTCGAACACCCGGCGGGCGGCGGCCCGTTCGTCCTCGCCGAGGGCGGGGCCGAAGGCGACGGCGCCGTACGGGCGCAGCTCCTCGGCGGGCACGTCGTCGATGCCGGGGGTGATGTCGGCGCCGATGCCGGTGGAGCGCAGGGCGGCGGCGAGCCTGGCGAGCAGGGCGGCGCGGGCGCCGATCAGCAGGACGCGGCGGCGGGGCGGGGGGCCGTCGCCGTCGAGCAGCGCGCCCAGGGCCGCCCGGTACTCGGGCCCGTGGAAGCGGAACGGCCCGACGCCGTGGTAGCCGTCGAAGTCGGGGTCCGCGTCGTCGTCCGACTGCCGGGCGAAGTCCCGCCAGACGTAGTCGTCGCCGTCCCGTTCGATGACGGCGGTGACCGCGCCGCACGCCAGGTCCGCGCACTCGGGGCAGCCGTAGAGGACGAACCGGCCGCCCGGGAGCGGCGCCCCGGTCTCCAGCAGCAGGCCGCGGACCCGCGCGGTGAAGAGCGCGGGCGGCACGTCCAAGGCGAGCGGGGAGACCGCGTCGAGGGACGGGAGCCGCAGCAGCAGCGGACGGCCGTCGACCACGAAGTCCAGGAAGTCCCGGTGGAGCTGGTGGCCGCCGTCGGCGAGGAGACCGCCGGCGCGCGTCGCCGGTGCCAGGCCGAAGGTCGCGTGTGCGGCAGACATGCCGAGAGTATTCCCGGAGCGGGACGGAACCGAGCGCCGCACGACATGTTCCGCCGCCGTCACACCCTGGGGGGGGGCGGCCGGGCCCGCTCGCCCGGCCGCCCGCGCCCGTCAGCCGGCGGGGAGGTGCCGGATGGCGCGCGGCGCCTCCACGCCGTCCAGTGTGGTGGCCTTCGGCGCGGCGGACGTGCCGCCCGAGGTGGCACGGGTGAACGCGGCGGCGCCGCCGACGAACGGCACCCGGGCCGACGTACGGGCCAGGTCCAGGGTGAGCGTCGGGGTGGTGGACGGCGGATCGATGAGGTCCTTGTCCGTACCCGCGACGATCAGCGCCAGCCGGTGGCCCTTGGGGACGACGTGGTCGGTGGCCGCGAGGTCGAGCGTGATGGTGTACGCCTTGCCCGGGGTCAGCGGGACGCCCTTGCGGTCGGAGGCGTAGTTGCCGAGGTCGGCCCAGCCGCGGCTGAGGACCGTGTAGCCGACGGCGGCCGTCTTCGCCCGGGTCTTCTTGAAGCAGGCGCTGTCCCCGGCGGTACTCGCGCCCCAGCAGGTGCGGTCGGTGAGCGTGGTGATGCCCTCGGCGTCGTCCGCGTAGTCCCGGATCGTGTCGGGGCCGAGGTCGACGAGGACGGCGGACAGGTGGGCCGTCGAGGTGGTCGGGGTGGCGGTGACGGTGACCTTGGAGGAGCCGGACAGGCGGAGGTCACGGGTGAGCGGCCGGGTGAGGAAGCCGGCCTTCTCGGAGGTCGGCCGGGTGAGCTTCGCGGCCCAGTCGGTCTCGCCGAGGCGCGGGTTGTCGGTGAAGGTCTCGGTGCCGGAGCCCTTGCGCAGGCCGAGGGTGCCGACGCCCGCCCGCGGGCCGGTGGCCGGGCGCAGCGTGGTGGCCCGCGTGGTGCGCGGCGGCCAGGCCTTCGAGGTGACCCACTGGTCGGGGTGGCGCTCGATGTCGGCCATGGGCTCGTGGTCGATGCCGTTGGCGTAGCCGAGGAGTTCGTGGTCGAACCAGCGGTGCAGGGTCTCGACCCAGTCGGTGCGCCGGTAGTCGAAGGGGTCGACGTGCCCGGTCTGGGAGAGCCAGATCTTGCGCTCGACGCCGTGCTTGGCGAGGGCGTCCCACCACTGGCCGAAGTGCTTGGTGCGGACGTTGAGGTCCTGCATGCCGTGCACGAGGAAGACGCTCGCCCGTACCTTGGCCGCGTCCTTGACGTAGTCCCGCTCGGTCCACAGAGGGGTCCAGTCGCCGGTGCGCGGGGCTCCGTCGACGAGTGTGCGCTGGACGGCGGCGCACTTCGCGTGGGCGGCGTCGCTCTCCACCGCGTCGGACAGCGCGTCGGGGCCGGAGTCGTACAGCGGGGCGCCCTTGGCGAAGTAGTAGTCGTACCAGGAGGAGATGGCGCTGATCGGCACGATGGTCTTCAGTCCCCTGACGCCGGTGGCGGCGACGCCGTTGGCGATGGTGCCGTCCCAGCTCTTGCCGATCATGCCGGTGCGGCCGTTGGTCCAGGTCGCCTTGACGGTGGTGGTGCCGGTACGGCTGGTGTAGGCGCGGGCGCGGCCGTTCAGCCAGTCGACGACGGCCTTCGCGGACTGGATGTCGCTGCGGCCGCCGATGTCGATACAGCCGTCGGAGCGGTTGGTGCCGGCGAGGTCGACACCGACGAAGGCGTAGCCGCGGGGCACGAAGTAGTTGTCGTAGAACAGCGGCATCTGCACGACGTGGCCGCTCGCGTCGTAGGTCTTCTTCTGGCTCTCGTTGCCGCGCCCACAGCAGGAGTAGTACGGGCTGGCGTCCATGATGACGGGGATCTTGCGGCCCTGCCGGGCGGGTTCGCTCGGCCGGACGATGTCGGCGGCGACGCGGTCGCTCTTCCCGTCGCCGTCGCCGTCGAGGCCGGTGTCCACCCAGACGGACTCGCGGACGGCGTCGGCGTAGGAGTAGACCGGCCGGCTCTCCCTCGGGGCCGGGGTGGCGTGGGCCGCGGCCGGGGTGAGGAAGGCGGCCATGAGGACGGCGACGGCCGCGGTCGCGGACGTTCTCCAGATCGTGAAGCGCGTGCGTTTCGGCATGCGCGGACGGTACCCCGGTCAACTCCCGTGCAGAAGGGGGCATATGAGTGGCCGTCGGGTTCGTGACGGCCGAATGGCGATCGTGTGACAGGGGGTGCTGTGGACACGCCAGGAGCCACAGGGTCTGAATAGGCTCCGAACAGACTTGTCGTCCCTACGACTTGGAGCTGACGTGCACCGCAGAATCCTCGCCCCGGGCGTACTCGCGGCGGCCTCCCTCCTGCTGGCGATCCCGGCATCGGCCGCGAGCTACGCACCCGGCGCACCGGGCATCGGCGACCCCTACTACCCGTACTACGGCAACGGCGGCTACGACGTCTCGCACTACGACCTGAGGCTCCAGTACCAGCCGGCGACGGACGAGCTCCAGGGCACCGCGACGATCCTGGCGCGGACCACCGAGGACCTGTCCCGCTTTGACCTGGACTTCCTGCTGGACGTGAGCGAGGTCCGGGTCAACGGGGCCGCGGCGGCCTTCGCCACCTCCGGTCAGCACGAGCTGGAGATCACCCCGAGGACGCCGCTGGCGAAGGGCACGCCGATCACCGTCGTGGTCCGCTACAGCGGGGTGCCGTCGACGAAGAGCGCCTACGGGTTCTCGACCTGGCACCGCACCCCGGACGGGGCCGTCGCCGCGGACGAGCCCGAGGCGGCCTGGTGGTGGTTCCCCAGCAACGACCACCCGCTGGACAAGGCCACCTACGACGTGTCGGTGGCCGTGCCGGACGGCACCCAGGCCCTCTCCAACGGCACGCTGCAGTCGACGAGTTCGAAGCTCGGCTGGACCCGCTACACCTGGCGGCAGAACAAGCCGCAGGCGACGTATCTGGCCACCCTCGCGGTCGGGAAGTTCGACATCACGACCAGTACCTCCGAGGGCGGTGTCCCCGTCGTCAACGCCTACAGCAAGGACCTCGGCGACAACGACGGGGCGGCCCGGGCGAGCGTGGAGCGGACCGGGGAGCTGGTGGACTGGCTCAGCGGCTACTTCGGCCCGTACCCCTTCTCCTCGGCGGGCGGCTACGTACCCAACACCACCACCGGGTACGCGCTGGAGACGCAGACCCGGGTGTACTACAGCCCCAAGCAGTTCGCCAACGGCTCCAACACCTCCGTGGTGGTGCACGAGCTGGCCCACCAGTGGTACGGCGACGATGTGTCGCTGAAGGGCTGGAAGGACATCTGGATCAACGAGGGCTTCGCGCGGTACGCGCAGTGGCTGTGGTCCGAGCACGAGGGCGAGGGCACCACGCAGGAGCTGGCGGACTATGTGTACGCCTCGCACCCGGCCGACGACGCGTTCTGGACGGTCGCGCCCGGTGACCCCGGCCCGGACAACCAGTTCGACACCGCGGTGTACGACCGGGGCGCGCTCGCCGTCCAGGCGTTGCGGGGCGAGGTCGGCGACGACGCCTTCTTCGCCATCCTCAAGGGCTGGCCGAAGGAGCACGCGTACGGCAACGCCTCGGTGGCCGACTTCCAGAAGTACGCCGAGCGGGTCTCCGGCAAGCCCCTCGCCGCGCTCTTCGACACCTGGCTGTTCCAGCCGTCGAAGCCGTCCGCGCCCGCGGCCCGCACCGCGTCCCTCACCGAGCCGGCGGTGGCGCCGGTCCGGCCGAGGTCGTGGAAGAAGATCGAGGCGACGAACGACGTGCACGCGCACTGACGCGGCCCTGGCCGGGAGCCGGGAGCTCGCCCCGGCTCCCGGCCGGGGCTGGGCTCGGCCCCGGCGCTCACCGCCGGGCCGCTGCTGCGGGCCCGCGTCCGACGTCGGCGCCGCCGGGGCCGCCGGCACCGCGGCCTGGCGCTTGCTCGCGTGCACGCGGCCCCGGCGGTGGCGGGCAGGGGCCCAGCCCGCGCGCCTCGGCCGGGGCGACGGTACCGCTGCTCACCCCGGCCCCTCCCCGTGGTCGTACACCGTCACCGCGATCCCCCGCCCGACCAGCCGCTCGGTGATCAGCGGCTCGATCCGGGACCACTTCCCGCCCGCGAGCCCGCAGCCTATGCGGGGCATGTGCACGGACGCGCCGAGTCCGGCCGCCTCGTCGGCGAGCCGGCCCAGCGCCGCGTCTATCGCCTCGTAGCGCACCGGGGCGCCCTTGCTGCCGGTGCGTATGCCCCGTTGGCCGACCATGTTGGCCACCCACACGTACCGCTCGACGCGGACGAGCTGGACCGCGCCGAGGCCGAAGTCGTTCACCGCGCGGTCGCGGTGCCAGGCGCGGTACGCGGCCTCCGGCTCCGGCCAGCGGTGCGAGAGGGCCAGCACGAAGCCCTTCCCCCAGCCGCCGATGTCGTTGCAGACATGGGCGATCACCTTGACGCCCTTGACCGACGGCACGGTGGCGTCACCCCGGACATACGAGATCCCCGACATGACGCCACCGTAGAGGCCGCCACTGACAATGGCCGTGACCTGCTGCTTCGTCCGCTGCCTCAGTTCCTGAGGCCGTTCAGCTCCCGCTCGGCGGTCCGCTCGACCCGGCGGCGCACCCCGAACCAGCCGCCGATCAGCAGTACGGCGATCAGCGGGATGAGGAACAGGGTCCGGCGGCCGACCTCGGGGTCGTTCCACATCATGCCGAGGCAGGCCAGCAGGAACGCGATCGTGGTGATCTCGGTGACCGGGCTGAACGGCAGGCGGAAGTGCGGCCGGGTGACCTCGCCCGCCCGGGCGCGCCGGACGAAGACCAGGTGGCAGACCATGATGATCACCCAGGTGCTGATGATGCCGAGGGAGGCGACGTTCAGCACGATCTCGAAGGCCTGGCTCGGCACGAGGTAGTTCAGGACGACACCGGCCACGCACACCGCGCAGGTGAGCAGGATGCCGCCGTAGGGGACCTGGCTGCGGTTCATGCGGGCGGTGAACTTCGGCGCCGAGCCGGCCATCGCCATGGAGCGCAGGATGCGGCCGGTGGAGTACAGGCCGGAGTTCAGCGACGACATGGCGGCGGTGAGCACGACCAGGTTCATCACGTCACCCGCGCCGGAGACGCCGATCTTCGACAGGACCGTCACGAAGGGGCTCTGGTCGGCGGAGTACACCGAGCCGGGCAGCAGCAGGGCCAGCAGGACGACCGAGCCGACGTAGAACAGGCCCACCCGCCACATGATCGAGTTCACCGCGCGCGGGACGATCTTCTCCGGCTCTGCGGTCTCGCCCGCGGCGACGCCCACCAGCTCCAGGGCGGCGTAGGCGAAGATCACGCCCTGCATGACCAGGACGACCGGCATCATGCCGTGCGGGAGGATGCCGCCGTTGTCCGTGATCACGCTCATGCCGGGGGCATGACCGTCCACGTGGTGCTGGGTGGCCAGCAGAAAGATGCCGATCAGCATGAAGGCGACGAGGGTGGCGACCTTGATGATCGCGAACCAGAACTCCATCTCGCCGAAGATCTTCACGGAGATCAGGTTCACGGCGAGGACCACCGCGAGGGCGACCAGGGCGAGCACCCACTGCGGAATCGGGGTGAACAGGCTCCAGTAGTGCGTGTACAGCGCGATCGCGGTGATGTCGGCGATGCCGGTGGTCGACCAGTTCAGGAAGTACATCCAGCCGGCGACGTAGGCGCCCTTCTCGCCGAGGAACTCGCGCGCGTACGACACGAAGGAGCCGGAGGAGGGCCGGTAGAGCACCAGCTCGCCCAGGGCCCGCACGACGAAGAACGCGAAGACGCCGCAGACCAGGTAGGCCAGGGCGAGCGCCGGGCCCGCGGTGTGCAGACGGCCGCCGGCGCCCAGGAAGAGCCCGGTGCCGATGGCGCCGCCGATGGCGATCATGTTGACGTGGCGGTGCTTGAGGCCCTTGCTGTAGCCGGCGTCGCCCGCGTCCGCGGGTGTACTGGTCGCCCGGGGGTGGTCGGCGACCTGTGCCGAGTGCACGGCGTCCTTGCTCACGGGTGGTTCCACTTTCTGGTGCCCCCGGGATCTTGTGACCCGGGGTGTCCGAACGTGTCTCGGCCCGCACCACCCTTGTGTCGCGGCACAGACCAAGCAGGCAGCTTCCCCGGGACAGCCGCGGCCATGCGATGGTCCACATCACACCGCGGCCCTTCTCACATGGTCATCACATGTTTCGCAGTACTGGTGGGACAGCGATACTGCTGCACATGACGACCGATGCCGAGACCGACGCCGGCGACGGTGCCGGGCAGCCGACCCTCACCGTCGACGAACTGGCCGCCCGCGCGGGCGTCACGGTCCGCACGGTCCGTTTCTACGCCGCAAGGGGCCTGCTGCCGCCGCCGGTGATCGGTCCGCGCCGGGTGGGCCACTACGGGCCCGGGCACGTGGCCCGGCTGGCCCTCATCGAGGAGCTGCAGCAGCAGGGCATGACGCTGGCCGCGATCGAGCGGTACCTGCGGCAGCTGCCGCCGGATCTCACCCCGCACGACCTGGCCATCCACCGGGCGGTGGTCGCGTCCTGGGCGCCGGACACCGAGGAGACGGTGTCCCGGCGGGAGCTCCAGCGGCGCGCGGGACGGCCGCTGACCGAGGAGGACGTGGCCCGGCTGGCGGCGATGGGCGTCGTCACGGCCGCCGACGGGGAAACGTTTCGGGTCGACTGCGGGCTGCTGCGGCTCGGCGTCCGGCTGCTCGACGTACCGCTGTCCCAGGACGCGATCCTCGCGGCGCGCACGGTGCTCGTCGAGCACTCGCGCGCCGCGGCCCGCGAGCTCTCCCAGCTCTTCCGCGGCGAGGTGGCGGAACGTGACACGCAGGACGTGAAGTCCCTGTCGGCGCACATGCACCCCTTGGTGGTGCAGGCGCTGCTGACGACGTTCCAGCGGTCGCTGAGGGAAGAGCTGGGCGAGTGGCTCACGAAGGATTCACGAGCGCGCTGAGTCGGCGAACCGCTCCCCCTTCTCCGCTTTCTCCACCAGCAGCGCGGGCGGGTCGAAGCGCTCGCCGTAGCGCGCGGCGAGCTCCCGCGCGCGGGCCACGAATCCGGGCAGGCCGCCTTCGTAGCCGTTGATGTACTGGAGCACGCCACCGGTCCAGCCGGGGAAGCCGATGCCGAGGATGGAGCCGATGTTGGCGTCGGCGACCGAGGTCAGGACGCCCTCCTCCAGAAGGCGGACGGTGTCCAGCGCCTCGGAGAAGAGCATGCGCTCCTGCATGTCCGCGAAGGGGATCTCGGCGCCCGCGCGCGTGAAGCGCTCGCGCAGGCCCGGCCACAGCCCGGCCCGCTTGCCGTCCTCGGCATACTCGTAGAAGCCCGCGCCGCCGCTGCGGCCGGTGCGGCCGAACTCGTCGACCATGCGGTCGATGACCGCCTCGGCGGGGTGCGCGGTCCAGGTGCCGCCCGCCTCCTCCACCGCCCGCCTCGACTCGGTCCGGATCTTCCGCGGGAGGGTGAGCGTCAGCTCGTCCATCAGGGACAGCACCTTCGCCGGGTAGCCGGCCTGTGCGGCGGCCTGCTCCACGGAGGCCGGCTCGATGCCCTCGCCGACCATCGCGACGCCCTCGTTGATGAAGTGGCCGATCACCCGCGAGGTGAAGAAGCCGCGCGAGTCGTTGACGACGATCGGCGTCTTGCCGATCTGCCGGACCAGGTCGAAGGCGCGCGCGACGGCCTCGTCGCCGGTCCGCTCGCCCTTGATGATCTCCACCAGCGGCATCTTGTCGACGGGTGAGAAGAAGTGCAGGCCGATGAAGTCGCCCTGGCGTTCGACGCCCTCGGCGAGCGTGGTGATGGGCAGGGTGGAGGTGTTGGAGCACAGCAGCGCGTCCGGGGCGACGACGTGCTCGATCTCCTGGAACACCTTGTGCTTGAGCGCCGGGTCCTCGAAGACGGCCTCGATCACCGCGTCGCAGCCGGCCAGGTCCTGCGCGTCGGCGGTCGGCGTGATGCGGGCCAGCAGCGCGTCCGCCTTCTCCTGGGTCGTACGGCCCTTCGCGACGGCCTTGGCGCACAGCTTCTCGGAGTAGCCCTTGCCCTTGACGGCCGCCTCCAGGGACACGTCCTTGAGGACGACGTCGATGCCGGCGCGGGCGCAGGAGTAGGCGATGCCCGCGCCCATCATCCCGGCGCCGAGGACGGCCGCCCTGCGGACCTTGCGGGGCTCGACGCCCTTCGGGCGGTTGGCGCCGGAGTTGACGGCCTGGAGGTCGAAGAAGAACGCCTGGATCATGTTCTTCGAGGTCTGGCCCGCGGCCAGTTCGACGAAGTAGCGGGCCTCGATCACCTGCGCGGTCTCGAAGTCGACCTGAGCGCCCTCGACGGCGGCGGCGAGGATGTTGCGGGGGGCCGGGTAGGGGGCACCGTTGGTCTGCTTGCGCAGGGTGGCGGGGAAGGCGGGGAGGTTCGCCGCGAACTTCGGGTTGGCGGGCGTACCGCCGGGGATCCGGTAGCCCGGCCTGTCCCAGGGCTGCTGGGACTCGGGGTTGGCGTCGATGAAGGCGCGGGCCTTGGCGAGGAGTTCCTCGGGGGTGGCGGCCACCTCGTGGATGAGGCCGTTCTGCAGGGCGCGCTGCGGGGTGTACTGGGTGCCCTGGAGGAGGACCTTCAGCAGGGCGTCGGCGATGCCGAGCAGCCGGACGGTGCGGACCACGCCGCCGCCCCCGGGGAGCAGGCCGAGGGTGACCTCGGGGCAGCCGATCTTGGAGCCGGGCGCGTCCAGGGCGACGCGGTGGTGGCAGGCCAGGGCGATCTCGTAACCGCCGCCCAGGGCCGCGCCGTTGATCGCGGCGACGACCGGCTTGCCGAGGGTCTCGATGCGGCGCAGGTTCCGCTTGATGGCGAGGCCGCCGTCGAGCAGTTCCTGTGCGGTCTCGGGGGTGACCCGGATCAGGTCGCGCAGGTCGCCACCCGCGAAGAAAGTCTTCTTGGCGGAGGTGAAGACGATGCCGCGGATGTTCTCCCGCTCCGCCTCCAGGCGGTCGGTGATCGCGGCGAGGGAGTCGCGGAACGCCTGGTTCATGGTGTTCGCGGACTGGTCGGGGTCGTCGAGGACGAGGGTGACGACACCGGTGTCGTCCTGTTCCCAGCGGATGGTGGTGCTCTCGGTCATGACAGTCGTCTCCGTTGAAGTGTCGTGATTCCGCGGGGAGTTCAGATGCGCTCGACGATGGTGGCGATGCCCATGCCACCGCCCACGCACAGCGTGGCGAGACCGTACCGCTTGTCCTGGCGCTCCAGTTCGTCCACGAGGGTGCCGAGGATCATCGCGCCGGTCGCGCCGAGCGGGTGGCCGAGCGCGATGGCGCCGCCGTTGACGTTGACCTTGTCCAGGGACAGGCCCATGTCCTTGACGAAGCGCAGCACGACCGCCGCGAACGCCTCGTTGATCTCGACCAGGTCGATGTCGTCGATGGTGAGGCCGGCCTTGGCGAGGGCCTTGCGGGTGGCGGGGGCGGGTCCGGTGAGCATGATGGTCGGTTCGGAACCGGAGACGGCGGCGGAGACGATCCGCGCGCGCGGGGTGAGGCCGTGGCGCTCGCCGACCTCCTTGGTGCCGATCGCGACCAGCGAGGCGCCGTCGACGATGCCGGAGGAGTTGCCCGCGTGGTGGACGTGGTCGATCTTCTCCACCCAGTGGTACTTCTGCAGCGCGACCGCGTCGAAGCCGCCCAGCTCGCCGATGTCGGCGAACGACGGCTTGAGCCCCGCCAGGGAGTCGGCGGTGGTGCCCGGCCGCGGGTGCTCGTCGTGGTCGAGGACGACCAGGCCGCTGCGGTCCCTGACCGGGACCACCGAGCGGTCGAAGCGGCCCTCCTTCCAGGCGGTGGCGGCACGCTCCTGCGACAGGGCCGCGTATTCGTCGACGTCCCGGCGGGTGAAGCCCTCGATGGTGGCGATGAGGTCGGCGCCGATGCCCTGCGGCACGAAGTTGACGGCGAGGTTGGTCATCGGGTCGTTGAACCAGGCGCCTCCGTCGGAGGCCATCGGCACCCGGGACATCGACTCCACGCCGCCGGCGAGCACGAGGTCCTCGAAGCCCGAACGGACCTTGGCGGCGGCCATGTTCACCGCCTCCAGACCGGAGGCGCAGAAGCGGTTCTCCTGCACGCCCGCGACCGTGTCCGGCAGTCCGGCGGCGATCGCGGCGATCCGCGCGATGTCGGAGCCCTGGTCGCCGACGGGGCCGACGACACCGAGGACGATGTCGTCGATCGCGGCCGGGTCGAGGCCCGGGAAGCGGTCGCGGAGCTCGTGGATGAGACCGACGACCAGGTCGATGGGCTTGGTGCCGTGCAGGGCGCCGTTCGCCTTGCCGCGGCCGCGCGGGGTGCGGATCGCGTCGTACACGTACGCTTCGGTGCTCACTGGGGTGCCTTTCGCGGGAGGTGGGCCGGTCGGTGGCGGGATCAGTCGCCGTCCCGGGCGAGATCGTCGTGGTGGGCGAGCGCGGGTATGTCCCAGTCCCGGGCCACGGCCGCCGTGTCGGCGCCGGGCCGGGCGGGGCCGGTGCGGACGGTCGTCGGAGTGGCGGAGAAGCGGGGCGCGGGCGCGGGCTGGGTGATGCCGCCGTGCTCGGTGAAGGTGCCCCGGGCGGCGAGGTGCGGGTGGTGCGGGGCCTCGCGCAGGGACAGCGCGGGCGCCACGCAGGCGTCGGTGCCCTCGAAGAGGGCCGTCCATTCGTCCCGGGTACGGGACTTGAAGCGGGCGGCGATCCTCTCGCGCAGCTCGCCCCAGCGTGTCCAGTCCTTGCGGGCACCCGCCAGGTCGTCCAGGCCGCCGAGCAGCCGGAGGAACTCGGCGTAGAACTGTGGCTCCAGGGCGCCGACGGCCATGTACCCGCCGTCGGCGGTCTCGTAGGTGCCGTAGTACGGGCAGCCGCCGTCCAGCAGGTTGGCGCGGCGCCGGTCCTGCCAGCCGCCGGCGGCCAGCATGCCGTGGATCATCGCGGAGAGGTGGGCGGTGCCGTCGACGATGGCCGCGTCGACGACCTGGCCGGTTCCGGTCGCGCGCGCGTGGGTCAGTGCGGCGAGGACGCCGACGACGAGATAGAGCGAGCCGCCCGCGTAGTCGCCGAGGAGGTTGGCGGGGACGGCGGGGGGTCCGTCCGGGTCGCCGATCATGCCGAGGACGCCGGTCGGGGCGAGGTAGGCGATGTCGTGGCCGGCGCGGTCGGCGAGGGGGCCCTGCTGGCCCCAGCCGGTCATCCGGCCGTAGACCAGCGCGGGGTTGCGGGCGCGGCAGGCGTCGGGGCCGACGCCGAGGCGCTCGGCGACGCCGGGGCGGTAGCCCTCGACGAGGATGTCGGCCCGTTCGGCCAGGTCGAGGACGCGGGCGGGCCCGCCGTCGGACTTCAGGTCGACCAGCACGGAGCGCTTGTTGCGGTTGGTCACGTCGTACGCGGGGTCGATGCCGAGCGGGGCGCCGCCCGGCCGGTCCACCCGGACGACGTCGGCGCCCAGGTCGGCGAGGAGCATGGCCGCGAACGGGCCGGGCCCGATGCCGGCCAGCTCGACCACGCGCACACCCGTGAGCGGGCCGTGTCCCGCCGTCCCTGCCGTGGTCATCTCCGCACCCCCAGTCACTGTGACACAACCGCTGTAACACTGCTGATGCTAAGAACACGTTCCATCGGACACAAGGGCTGGACAAGCAAGCGCTTAGCCAAGTTACCCTGCGGACTCGGTGCCCGGCGCGGCCGGCGTGGGCCTGGCCGCCGGGCTCCGCATTCCTCACGCTAGCCTCAGCCACCGACAACGGCGCGGAGTGCACGACCGAAGGGTGTCATGAGCAGGCTGAACAGGACGGATCGTCCCTACGACATCGTGCTCTTCGGGGCCACCGGCTTCGTCGGCGGGCTCACCGCGGAGTATCTCGCCGCGCACGCTCCCGAGGACCTGCGCTGGGCGATCGCCGGCCGCAGCGAGCGCCGGCTGGCCGAGCTGCGGGAGCGGCTGCCGGGGGGCGCGGACGTGGGTGTCCTCCAGGCCGATGTGACCGATCCGGACGCGTTGCGCCGACTGGCCGAGCACGCGCGCGTGGTGGCCTCGACGGTGGGCCCCTACCTCCGGTACGGCGAGCCGCTGGTCGCCGCGTGCGCGGACACGGGGGCCGACTATCTTGACCTGACGGGCGAGCCGGAGTTCGTGGACCTGATGTACGTCCGCCATGACTCCCGCGCGCGGGAGACGGGTGCCCGGCTGGTGCACGCCTGCGGCTTCGACTCCGTGCCGCACGACCTGGGCGCCTTCTTCACCGTCCGTCAGCTGCCTCAGGGCGTGCCGCTGACCGTGGACGGCTACGTGAGCGCCGACGCGTCCTTCTCCGGCGGCACCTTCGCCTCGGCGCTGAACCAGTTCGCGCGCGGGCGGCAGATGCTGGCCGCCGCCCGGGAGCGCGGCCGGCACGAGCCGCGGCTGATCGAGCGCCGGGCGTCCGCGCCGACGGGTGTGCCGCGGTTCGCCAGGGACGTCGGCGCCTGGGCGCTGCCGCTGCCGACCATCGACCCGCAGATCGTGCGCCGGTCGGCGAAGGCCCTGGACCGGTACGGGCCCGACTTCCGCTACCGGCACTACGCGGCCGTGAAGCGGCTGCCCGTCGCGCTGGGCGGGGTGGCGGCCGTGGGCGCGCTGGCCGCGGCCGCGCAGCTCCCGCCCGCCCGGCGCTGGCTGTCCGGCCGGCTCAGGCCCGGGGACGGGCCGAGCGCCCAGAAGCGCGCGAAGAGCTGGTTCTCGGTCCGGTTCGTCGGCGAGGGCGGCGGCCGGCGCGTGTTCACGGAGGTGGCGGGCGGAGACCCGGGCTACGACGAGACGGCCAAGATGTTCGCCGAAGCGGCCCTGTCCCTGGTCTTCGACGACCTGCCGCCCACGGCCGGCCAGGTCACGACGGCGGTGGCGATGGGCGACGCGCTGACGCGGCGGCTCAGCGGGGCGGGCATCACCTTCCGGGTGGCGGCGTCCTTCTAGCCGGTCAGGCGGACCATACAAGCACCGTGTACAGCATGCCGCCTATCCACCCGATCCCCGCCAGCACGGCGAGGACCAGAGCGGCCGTCACGGCGCGTTCGACGGGCCGGCCGGGGTCGGACAAGGGCTGCGGGGAGCGGTGTGTCGTCATGGGGCCCAGCCTGCCGCCGGGCCCCGGGCGCCACATCCGTACACGTACTCAGACGGCGTACGCACGCCCTGAGTACGCCGTGAAGCCCGAGGACGGCGAGCCTTCGTCAGTCGCCTCCCCCGGTCGCCTCCCGCAGCGCGCGCCGGCACAGCGTGTCCGCCCTGCGTGTGCTCTCGGGGATCCGGTAGGCCGGGGTGAGGGCCAGCGTGTGCGCGCACGCGTTGTCGAGGTTCACCCGGTGGCCCACGGAGACGAACACCGGCTTGACGGCGTCCCGGGTGCGCAGGGCTCGGCCGACCTCCTCGGTGCCCGACAGGAGCGGGGAGCCGCTGCCGCGCGCGGGGGCCGGGTCGGCGTAGCTGAAGGTGAAGGGGTTCTTGGCGACGCCGATCGTGGGCAGGCCGGTGAGCACGCCCAGGTGGCTGGCGAGGCCGAAGCGGCGCGGGTGGGCGAGGCCGTAGCCGTCGCAGACGACCAGGCCGGGTGGGCAGGGCAGCGCGTCGAGGGCGGCCAGGACGGTGGGGAGCTCCCGGAAGGCGAGCAGGCCCGGCACGTACGGGAAGGAGACGCGGCCGACCGCCGTCGCCTCGGCGACCACCTCCAGGGTGGCCGCGTCGAGGACGACCGCCGCCGCCGCGACGACGTCCCGTTCGTCGTCGTAGGCCACGTCGACGCCCGTCACGCGGCCGGAGCCGGTCAGCGGCCCGGGCTCGTCCAGGACCACCCGCGCGCGCAACTCGTCCTGGACGGCGCGGGCCTGCTCCTCGGTGGCGGGCCAGCCCGCGGGGATCCGTACGGTCGTCATGATGCGGACGAGCGTACGACTCCATCCGCGGTGGGCGCCGCACCAGGGGGTACGCTCGCGATCATGTTCGTACTGGAGCTGACCTACGCCGCGCCCCTCGACGCCGTGGACGCCCTGCTGCCCGACCACGTGGCGTGGCTGGAGGAGCAGTACGAGAAGGGCTTCTTCCTGGCTTCGGGGCGCAAGAACCCCCGCGACGGCGGGGTGATCCTGGCCGTCGCGGGGGACCGCGCCCGCATCGAGGAGATCGTCGCGGGCGATCCGTTCGCCGTCGCCGGTGTGTGCGCGTACCGCGTCACGGAGTTCATCGCCACGAAGACGGCTCCGGAGCTGGCACGCCACCGGCAGACTCTCGGCTGAGCGGCGCGGCTCATCCCTTCCTGGCGTCCAGCGCGCGCTGCAGCTCGCCCTTGTTCATGTGCGAACGGCCCTCGATGCCGCGCTGCTTGGCCTCGTTGTACAGCTGGTCGCGGGTCGGGCCCTGGGGGCCGGACCGGCTCCCCGACCGCTGGCCGCCGCGCTCGCCGGACGACTTGTCCTGCGTCGAGCTGCGGCTGGCGGACCTGGACTCGCCGGAGCGGGCGCGTTCCTTGTTCACCGTCCGCGAGGCGATCTCCTTGGCACGTCCCTCACTCTCGCCCCGGTCCTGCGCGCTCTTCTTGATGTGCTCGTACTGACGCTCGCGCTTGGGGCTGGAACCGGCTGGCATGATCGCTCCTTTCCTTCCCGGTGGGGCGCCTTTTCGGCGGAGGACGAGTACCCGGGTCGCGGCGACTCAGCTCACCGTTCCAGCCGGGCCACCCTTCCCTGCTCCCCCGCCGCCCAGCAACTCAGGTCCGGGGTGCAGTCGACGGTGTCGTAGGAACCGGTGTCGAGCGTCTTCCAGGTGCGTCCGCCGTCCGTGGTGACATCGGTGCCGGTGGGGCCGACGGCGAGGGCGGCGGTGCGGCTGTGCGGGAGCCAGGCGGCGCCGGAGCGGTAGGCGGGCGGGGGTGTGGCCGCCGGCTGCCAGGTGCGGCCGCCGTCCCGGGTGACCGCGGCCGCCCGCGGGGAGGACTGGTCGGCGCGGTAGTCGCCGCCGACCGCGAGGCCGTGGGTACGGTCACGGAAGGCGAGTGCGAACACGCCGCGGGCCGGGTCGCCCGCCGGGACCGGGGTGTCGGCGGCCGTCCAGGTCAGGCCGCGGTCGGCGGAGTGCAGCACACGCGCGCGTGCCCCTCCGCCGGTGGCCAGCCAGACGTCCTTCGGCCCGGAGGCGACCAGGCACTGGCCGCTGGCCGCGAAGCCCGCCTCGCCGTCCTGTGCGGCCGGCATGCCGTCGGAGGGCAGTACCCGCCAGCTGCGTCCGCCGTCGGCGGTGGACAGTATGCGGAACCTGCCGTCCACCGGATCGCTCATCGCCACGCCGTGGCGGCGGTCGAAGAAGGCCATGCAGTCGTAGAACGCCTTCTGGTCGGTGTTGCGGAAGGACTCGGTCCAGGTCGCCCCGCCGTCGTCGGTGCGGTAGACGCGGGACGCCTCGCCCTCGCCGATGGCCAGCACCACCGCGCGCCGCGCGTCGAACGCCGCCACGTCCCGGAACTGGAGGTCCGCTGCGCCGGGCGGCGATACGTTCCGCCAGCTCGCCCCGCCGTCGGTGGTGCGCAGCACCGTGCCGCCGGTCCCGGCCAGCCAGGCGGTGTCCCGGTTCACGGCCGCGAGCCCGCGGAAGCGCGCCTGCGGCGCCCCGCTGTCCTTGAGCGCCCAGTGCGGCACCCGGTGCTCCGGCGGGTGCGCCTGGGCCGGTACGACGGTCAGCGCGGCCAGCGCCACCCCGCACACCCCCGCCGCCACCGCCCCCGCCGGCCGTCGATGCCTGCGTCCCGTCAGTCCCGCGTTCCCCGAGCGCCTCATGGCGGGCGAAGCTAGCCCACCGGCCGGGCGCCGTCCAGACGGCCTCGGTTCGGTACGCGCGTGCATGAACGCGGTGACAGAGGTCACTAGCGATACGTGTGCACGGAGTGGCTCGTTCCGTCGTCTCTTCCAGTGCCCGGTCTCACACCCCGGAAGTCCGTCCAGCCGTCACGAGGGAGCAAGGCGTTGTCCACCGTCATCGAGCAGCCCGTAGAGGCCCGCCTCGTCGCCGCCGCACCACGCATGCCGAGCATTCCCGCCACGCTGCGCTACGACCGGCGCGACCCGTTCGCCGTCCGCATGACCTTCCCCGCCCCGGCCACCCTGGAGGGCGTCGAGGTCTGCTGGACCTTCGCCCGTGAGCTGCTGACGGCCGGTCTGCAGTCCCCGCAGGGCCACGGCGACGTGCGGGTGCGGCCGTACGGGTACGACCGCACCGTGCTGGAGTTCCACGCCCCCGAGGGCACCGCCGTCGTGCATGTGCGCACCGGCGAGATCCGCCGCTTCCTCCAGGCGACCAACGACCTGGTGGCCTCCGGCCGGGAGCACCTCCAGCTCGACCTCGACCACGACCTGGCGGAGCTGATGCGCGACGCCTGCTGACGCTCCCGCGCGAGCGGCACGCCACGCCCGCTAACGCTCCCGCGCGAGCAGCGCGTTGAGCTCGCCGTAGTCGAGCCCCCCGGCCAGCGCCTCACAGGTCCCCGCGCCCAGCAGCTCCCGCGCGGCACGACGGGCCACGGCGTACGCCGCCTGTGCCACCGCCGAACCGGCGCTCACCCGGGCGACGCCGAGCGCGGCCAGCTCGGCGACCGGCGGCGCGCCCGGGCCCACGAGCACGTTGAGCGGCCCGTCGACGCCCTCGACGAGTGCCTTGACCGTCCCCGGTTCGACGGCCCCGGGGACGAATATCCCGTCGGCACCCGCGGCGCGGAAGGCGGCGGCCCGCTCCAGGGTGGCGTCCATGTCTCCGGAGTCACCGCCGCCCCGCAGGAAGGTGTCGATGCGGGCGTTGACGAACAACGGCACCCCCTCCGCGTCCGCGGCCTCCCGGGCGGCCGCGATCCTCTCGGCCTGCTCCGCGACCTCCCGCAGCGGGGCCCGCCCCTCCTCGTACAGCGCGTCCTCGATGTTGACGCCGACCGCGCCCGCCGCGAGCACCGCCCGGACGGTGTCGGCGACGCCCTCGGGGTCGTCGGCGTATCCGGTCTCGATGTCGGCGCTGACCGGGACCCGCACGGTCTCGGCGACCCGCGCGACGGCCTGGAGCGCACGGTCCCGGTCCAGCCGGTCGCCGTCGGCGGCCCCCAGGGCCCAGGAGAGCCCGGCGCTGGTGGTGGCGACCGCGGCGGCACCCGCGTCCTCGGCGAGCCGGGCGCTCATGGCGTCCCAGGCGTTCGGCAGGACCAGCGGTCGTCCCGGGACGTGCAGGGAGCGGAAGGCCAGGGCACGGTCGCGCAGGGAGATCTGATGCGTCATGGGCATCACTCAACCAGCCGCGGCGGGGCGGGGGCTGGCAGGAATCCGACATGGACGCGGGCCCCGTAAATCGCGTTGACGGCGCACATCCGCCCTCCTACGGTGGACATCGCTTCTGTTGCCGTCGATCGGAGAAGGACGTTGCTCGTCTGAGGTCCTGAGACACCGCGCCCCACGCGAAGTGGGTGTGCGCGCGTGCGACCTCGGCGTCCGAGCCGTCCTCCGGTACAGGGCTGAGCCCCTCCCCCGGCCACACGGTTGCCGCCCCGCGGTGTCTCGACACGCGTTGCCCTGACCGCATCAAGCAACCGCGAGGCCTGCATGTCTTCTTCCCTCACCTGTACCTCCCTGTCCTTCGCCTGGCCCGACGGCACTCCCGTCTTCGACGGCCTCGACGTCGCCTTCGGCTCCGGCCGCACCGGACTCGTCGGCGTCAACGGATCGGGGAAGACCACACTGTTGAAGCTCGTCGCCGGTGAACTCACCCCGACGGACGGCGCCGTCCGGACGGCGGGCGAGGTCGGCTACCTGCCGCAGAACGTCACCCTGGACACCGCGCTCCGCGTCGACGAGGCGCTCGGCATCGCCGCGAAGCGGGCCGCGCTGCACGCCATCGAGGCGGGCGACGCGGCCGAGGAGCACTTCGACACCCTCGGCGACGACTGGGACGTCGAGGAGCGCGCCCTGGCGACCCTCGGCGAGCTCGGCCTCGGCCACCTCGGCCTGGACCGCGGCGTCGGCGAGGTCTCCGGCGGCGAGTCGGTACTGCTGCGCCTGGCCGCGCTGCTGCTCGGCCGCCCGGAGGTACTGCTGCTGGACGAGCCCACCAACAACCTCGACCTGTACGCCCGCAGGCGGCTGTACGCGGCCGTCGCGTCCTGGCCGGGCGTGCTGCTCGTGGTCAGCCACGACCGGGAACTCCTCGACCTGGTCGACCAGATCGCCGATCTGCGCGCCGGGGAGATCACCTGGTACGGCGGGAACTTCTCCGCGTACGAGGATGCCCTCGCCGTCGAACAGGAGGCCGCCGAACGCATGGTCCGCGTGGCCGAGGCCGACCTGCGCAAGCAGAAGCGGGAACTGTCCGACGCCCAGATGAAGCTGGCCCGCCGCAAGCGGTACGGGCAGAAGATGTGGGACAGCAAACGCGAACCGAAGATCGTCATGGGGGCGCGCAAGCGCGCGGCGCAGGTGTCCGCGGGCAAGCACCGCATCATGCACGAGGAGAAGCTCGCCGAGGCCAGGGAACGGCTGGACGACGCGGTGGAGGCCGTACGGGACGACGACGAGATCCGGGTCGACCTGCCGTACACGGCCGTGCCGCCCGGCCGCGACGTCCTCACCCTGCGGGACCTGGAGACGGTGTACGGGGCGCGCGTCAAGGGCGGCTTCGAGCTGCGCGGCCCCGAGCGAGTGGCCCTCGTGGGGCGCAACGGCGCGGGCAAGACGACCCTGCTGCGCACCATCGCCGGTGAGCTGGAGCCGGTGACGGGCGAGGCGCGGACGCACGTCCCGCTGCGGTTCCTGCCGCAGCGGCTGGACGTCCTGGACGGCGGGCTGACCGTCGCGGAGAACGTGGCCCGGTTCGCACCGGGCGCCACCAACAACCGGATCCGGGCCCGCCTGGCGCGCTTCCTGTTCCGGGGTGCCCGCGCCGACCAGAAGGCGGACACGCTCTCCGGCGGCGAACGCTTCCGGGCGGCCCTGGCGGCGCTGATGCTCGCCGAGCCCGCACCGCAGCTGCTCCTGCTCGACGAGCCGACGAACAACCTCGACATGGCGAGCGTGCGCCAGTTGACGACGGCCCTGGAGTCGTACGAGGGCGCGCTGGTCGTGGCCAGTCACGACCTTCCGTTCCTGAAGTCGCTCGGCATCACACGCTGGCTGCTGCTGGAAGGAGGGGAACTGCGGGAAGCCACCCAGGAGGAGCTCACGGATCCCGCGTAGCCCGCGCGCGTGGAGCGTCTCAGGAGGGGCACAGCCTGACAACGAGGGTTTTGTCCTAGCGGACCCGCCCTGCATGATGACGAACCGGCGCCGCAGACAACGGCGCCGGACCGCCCGCCGATACGGAGACCCCCAGTGCCCAGCAAGAAGGCCCTCGTCCGCCGCCCCAGCCCGCGCCTCGCCGAAGGCCTGGTGACGCACATCGAGCGGGAGAAGGTCGACGTGGACCTGGCCGTCGAGCAGTGGGAGGCCTACGTCGAGGCGCTGCGCGCGCACGGCTGGGAGACCGTCGAGGTGGACCCGGCCGACGACTGCCCGGACTCGGTGTTCGTCGAGGACACCGTGGTGATGTACAAGAACGTGGCGTTGATCACCCGGCCCGGCGCCGAGTCGCGGCGCGAGGAGACGGCCGGGGTGGAGGAGGCGGTGGCCCGGCTCGGCTGCTCCGTGAACTGGATCTGGGAGCCGGGCACGCTCGACGGCGGCGACGTGCTCAAGGTCGGCGACACCGTCTACGTCGGCCGGGGCGGGCGCACCAACGCGGCCGGGGTCCAGCAACTGCGGGCCGCCTTCGAGCCGCTCGGCGCGCGCGTGGTCGCCGTCCCGGTGAACAAGGTGCTGCACCTGAAGTCGGCGGTCACCGCGCTGCCCGACGGGACGGTGCTCGGTCACATCCCGCACGTGGACCGGCCTTCGCTGTTCCCGGGCTTCCTGTCGGTGCCCGAGGAGGCCGGCGCCCATGTCGTGCTGCTCGGCGGCCACAAGCTGCTGATGGCGGCCAGTGCGCCGAAGACGGCCGAGCTGCTCACCGACCTCGGCCACCAGGTGGTCACCGTGGACATCGGCGAGTTCGAGAAACTCGAGGGCTGTGTGACTTGCCTCTCGGTGCGGCTGCGGGAGCTGTACGCCTGAACGGGTGATCCCGTCACCCCCGCGACCCCAGGACCTGCGTGTCCCGGGGCACTTCGGCATACCCCGATACGGCCGGGCAACGGGGCCTGATCAGCGATCTTTACGACGCGCTTAACCTACGGCTTCGTAACCTACGGATTCGTAGCCTACGATCACGTAGGTTCCGGTACCGCTCACCGGTCCCTCCCCGACCGAGTCGGTTTCCTCCCCCTTCAGTTCAGCCGTCCCCCTGGAGTTTCCATGACGATCGCTTCTCCTCACCTCGGCAGCCCGTCCGTGTGGACCGACGCGCGGCTGCTGTACGCGCTGGAGGAAGTGGTCGAGAAGGAACTGAACCGGCATCTGCAGGTGGCCAAGGACTGGATGCCGCACGAGTACGTGCCCTGGAGCGACGCGCGCAACTTCCCCGGCCTCTTCGACGACGGCGAGGCGTGGGACAAGGAGCAGTCCAAGGTCACGGAGATCGGCCGGATCGCCCTGGTGGTGAACCTGCTCACCGAGGACAACCTGCCCAGCTACCACCACGAGATCGCCTCGCTGTTCGGCCGGGACGGCGCCTGGGGCACCTGGGTGCACCGCTGGACCGCGGAGGAGGGCCGGCACGGCATCGTGATGCGCGACTACCTGCTCGCCTCGCGCGCGGTCGACCCGGACAAGCTGGAGCAGTTCCGCATGTCGCACATGAGCGAGGGCTTCGAGTCGGACAACCGACACTCGATGCTGCACTCGATCGCCTACGTCGCCTTCCAGGAGCTCGCCACCCGCATCTCGCACCGCAACACCGGACACCAGTCCGGCGACCCGGTCTGCGACCGCATGCTGGCCCGTATCGCGACGGACGAGAACCTCCACATGGTTTTCTACCGCAACCTGCTCAAGGCGGCCTTCGAACTCGCCCCCGACCTCACCATGCAGGCCGTACGGGACGTGGTGGTCGACTTCCGCATGCCCGGCCACGGCATCCCCGGCTTCGAGCGGGCGGCGGCGCAGATGGCCATCGGCGAGGTCTACAACCTGCGCATCCACCATGACGACGTGCTCCAGCCCGTGCTGCGCTTCCTGAAGATCCTGGAGATCGACGGGCTCGGCCCCGAGGGCCTGAAGGCGCAGGAGGAGCTCGGGCTGTTCATGGGCGGACTGGACGCCGAGGCCCTGAAGTTCGACGAGAAGCTCGCCGCCCGCAAGGCCCGGATGGCGGCCCGGGCCGGCGCCTGACCTCCCCTCCGACGGGCGCACCGGGCTCCGGTGCGCCTTGTCCGAGGTCTGTGGCGTCATCCCGTCACGCCGTCCTCCTGACCCGCGGGTCAGGAGGACGTACGCCTGAGTGCCAGTCGTTCCTTCTCCGACAGGCCGCCCCACACGCCGAAGCGCTCGTCGTTGCCGAGCGCGTACTCCAGGCACGCGGTGCGCATCTCGCACATGCCGCAGATGCGCTTCGCCTCGCGGACCGAACTGCCGGGCTCCGGGAAGAAGAAGTCCGCCCCGGTCTGTGCGCACAGCGCCTGCGCCTGCCAGGCGGTGTCGGCCGGGGTGATCGTTTCGATGTGCATGGCCAGGATCGTTCCGGACAGCGAAAAACGTTCGATCAACGCCGGGTCAACGAGCGCGCCAGGGCCTCCGGCCGCTCCGATCATGCTCCCCGCGCGGACGACGGCGCACGGCGGCGCGCGGAACAGGTCGGAGACGTTGAAGACGGGGAGAACAACGGGCGTCACCCAGGGTGAGCATGGGGGCGGTTCCGGCTGGCGGGAGTGTTCCGGCAGCGATTGTCAGTGGGCGGTGCCAGACTCGGCAGTGCAGACAACGGGACCCTTCCGAGGAGGGCGAACATGCTCACCACCCGTTTCGTCGACGGTGCCCCCAACTGGATCGACGTCGGCAGCCCCGACATCGACGGCGCCGTCTCCTTCTACGGCTCTCTCTTCGGCTGGCGGTTCCAGTCGGCGGGGCCCGAGGCCGGAGGCTACGGCTTCTTCCAGCTGGACGGCAGGACGGTCGCCGGCGGTACGCAGACCACACCCGAGCAGGGCCCGCCGTCCTGGACCGTGTACTTCCAGAGCTCCGACGCGCAGGCCACCGCCAAGGCCGTCGAGCAGGCGCACGGCACGGTCCTGTTCCAGCCGACGGACGTGATGGGACAGGGGCACATGGCGGTCCTCGCCGACAAGGCGGGCGTGCCGTTCGGCATCTGGCAGCCCGGGCAGACCAAGGGCGTGGACCTGGCGGGCGATCCGGGTTCGCTGTGCTGGGTCGAGCTGTACACGCCGGACGAGGCGGCGGCCGCCGCGTTCTACCACCAGGTGCTGGGCCTGGAGACCTCTGCCGCGTCCTTCCCCGGCGGCACGTACACCTGCGTCAACCCCGCCGGCGCCGGCGAGGACGCGATGTTCGGCG
This sequence comes from Streptomyces sp. NPDC020299, assembly GCF_044387825.1. Lineage (NCBI taxonomy): Bacteria > Bacillati > Actinomycetota > Actinomycetes > Kitasatosporales > Streptomycetaceae > Streptomyces > Streptomyces sp. NPDC020299. Next base: position 129,984 of record NZ_JBIRWL010000011.1, on the reverse strand, counting down.
GCATCGTCCCGCTGGCCGCCGCCCCCGCTCAGGCGGAGGGCGGGCCGCACTGGCTGCCGTACTTCGAGGTCGAGGACGCCGACGCCGTGGTCGCCAGGGCGCGGGAACTCGGCGGCACGGTCCGCTCGCCCGCCACGGACATGGAGGGCGTCGGCCGGATGGCCAGGCTCGCCGACCCGTACGGCGCCCGCTTCGCGGTCATCCAGAGCGCGCCGCCGCAGGGCTGAGGCGCCACCCGTCCGGCTACGCGGAGGCGCGTCGTACCAGTGTCGTCGGCAGGACCACACCGGTCGGTTCGCCGGCCGTGGCCGGACCGCCGTGGTGGTGGGGGTCCGGGCCGCGCAGCAGCAGCCGGGCCATCAAGCGGCCCATCTCCTCGATGTCCTGACGGACCGTGGTCAGCGGCGGGTCGGTGTGTTCGGCGACCGGCAGCATGTCGTCGAAGCCGATCACCGCGACGTCCTCGGGCACCCGCAGCCCCCGCTCCCGCAGCACCCGCAGGGCACCGGAGGCGGCGAGGTCGTTGGCGGCGAAGACGGCGTCCACGTCCGGGCGGCGGCCGAGGAGTTCCCGCATCGCCCGCTCGCCGCCGGCCGCGGTGAAGTCGCTCTCCACGACCAGCCCGGGGTCGGTGCCGGTGCCGGTCCCGCCCATGACGTCCCGGTAGCCGTCGAGCCGGTCCACCGCCGAGGTCTGGTCGAGGGCGCCGGTGATGTGGGCGATCCGCCTCCGGCCGAGCCCCACGAGGTGCCGGACGGCAGTCCGGGCGCCGTCCCGGTTGTCGCTGTCGACGTACACCGCACCGCGCGTGCCGTCGCTCCACCCGGGCCGCCCGCCGAACACCGTGGGCACACCGGCGCCCTGGATCAGCCCGGGCAGCGGATCGTCGAGGTGCAGCGAGAAGACGAGCGCACCGTCGACATGTCCGCCGGCGAGATAGCGGGCCACGCGCGCGTGGTCGTCCCTGCCCTCCGTGAGCAGCAGCACCAGTTGGTTGTCGTGCGCCGTCAGTTCCTTGCTGATGCCGCGCAGTTGCAGCCCGAAGAAGGGGTCGGTGAAGACCCGGGTCTCCGGCTCGGCGATGACGACGGCGACGGCGTCGTGCCGTTTCGTCACCAGAGCGCGCGCCGCCTGGTTGGGGACGTAGCCGAGCTCCTCGACCGCCCGCCGCACCCGCTGCACGAGGGGCTCGCGGACCCCGTCGCCGCCGTTGACGACCCGTGACACGGTGGCCCGTGACACCCCGGCCCGCGCGGCCACGGCCTCCAGCGTGGGACGCGGCGCTGTCTCGGTCACTTCGGGGCTCCTCACCGGGGTGTGCGGATCAGGATAGCCGGGCCGCGAGCCCCGGTGAGAGCGCTCTCGGTGCCGTGAAATGCGGTTGCGCGCGCGGCGCCGCCCGGCCGATGATCGCCGTCATGACGACGAGAAGGGCCCATGACGCCTGACCGCCTCGCCCCCTACGCCCGGCTCCCGCACGCGTACCGGCACCGGGACGTCCTGCACAGCACCGTCGACGCATTCGGCCGCGCCCACTGGCTGCTCGCCGAGGAGCGGCACCGCCTCCCGCGCGCGGACCCGTACGACGCCGTGGTCGTCACCGTCGAGAACGGCCGCCGGGACGAGACGCACCTGAGCGCCCTGCGGCCGCGCTTCCCCCTGCTCGACGCACTGCCGGACGGCGGCTTCGTCGTCGCCGACGCGCGCAGGCGTGCCCGCGAGGACCATGTGCAGGTCTTCGACGCGCTGGGCCGGCCGTCGTGGTCGTTCGCGGTGGGCGACGCCGTCGAGCATCTGCTGGCCGACGAGAGGGGCGATCTGTGGGTCGCCCACTTCGACGAAGGGGTGTTCGGGGACGACGAGTTGAGCCATCCGGGGCTACGCCGCTGGAGCAGCACAGGTGAGCCGGTGTGGCAGTTCGGGCCGGTGCCCGGCGCGGGCGAGATCGCCGACTGCTACGCCCTGAACGTGGCGGAGCGTGCCGCCTGGGCCTGTCCGTACACCGACTTCCCGCTCCTGGAGATCCGCGGCGACCGGGTGGTCCGGGTGCGCCGCAACCCGGTGGCGGGCGCGCGCGGCCTCGCGGTGCACGGCGACCGGGTGGTGTTCCTCGGCGGGTACGGCGACGAACGGGACCGGATCGCCGACTGCCGCCTCACGGACACGGCGGTCGAGGTGGTCGCGGAGGGCCGCCTGGCCGGCCCCGACGGTGCCGCGCTCGGGCGCCGCCGGGTGGTCGGCCGGGGCGCCCGCCTCTACGTCCAGGAGGAGCCTTACCAGGAGTGGACGGTCCTGGACCTGACGGCGTGAACGCTCCCTCCTGATCCGCCGTCGGGGCCGTTGTCAGTGGCGTGCGGCATGCTGTGACCAGTGGCGGACCGCGCGCCACGGGCAGGGGGAGGACAGGGTGTTCACGGGGATCGACGAGGTCGACTGGGCGTCGCTGGGGCATGCGTACACAGACTCGGCGACGGACGTGCCCGACCTGCTGTGGGGGCTGGCGTCTCACGACCCGGCGCGGCGCGAGATCGCGCTGGACGGGATGTACGGCGCGGTGCACCACCAGGGCGATGTCTACGACAGCACGCTGGCCTGCATACCGTTCCTGTTCGAGCTGGTCACGACAGTCGCGGTGGCCGACCGGGGCGCCGTCGTCGGACTGCTGCGCAGCATCGCGGGACGGCCCGACGAAGAGGAGGACGCCGGCCCGGCGGACGCCTTCGGCACGGACGCGTCCGAGGACGGCGACGAGTACGACGACGAGTCCGACGAGTCCGACGAGTCCGACGAGTACGAGGAATGGCTACGCCACCACCGCGAGGCCCACACCATGGTGCGGGACCGCGCCGGTGGCTTCCTGGACCTGCTGGACGATCCGGACCCGGAGGTGCGTGCCGCGGTGCCCGGCGCGCTGGCGCAGCTGCACCCGGAGCCGGTGCGGGTGTTGGGCTCCCTGCGCGAGAGGCTGCCCGGCGAGAGCGACCCCGCGGCCGCCCGGTCCCTGGTCCGTGCCCTGGGCACGCTGGCCGTCGAGCACGCCGGCGTCCTCGGTGCCGAGCCGGGGCACGCCCTGCGTGGCGTCGTGTCCGGCGCGCCCGATCCCGAGCTGCGGCTGACGGCGCTGATCCAGCTGGCGCGCTGCGCCCCGGCCCTGCTGCCGGACGACACCCTGGAGATCGCGCTGGAGGTGATGCGTCTGGCCCGCGCCGCGAAGGAGCTGGGGCCGCCGCCGGCGCAGCCGGAGCGGCCGCGTACGAACACGCTGATCTCGCACGTGCGTGAGCTGCATGCCGAGCACCGCCGGAGCCTGGGCCTCGACGAGGCCGACGAGCTGCTCACCGAGTTGCACCGGCAGCTGGGCGACCGCGTCGATATACGCTTCCCGCTGCTCGTCGCACAGTTGCGCAGCCCCGACCCGGTGCAGCGCGCCCAGGCCGTCGGCATGGCCGGGCAGCTGCTGACGGGGTGGCGGGCCCCGGACGACGAGCCGGTGCTGGCACTGGCCATGCTGCTCGCCGAGGACGACCTGCGGCTGCACAAGTCGGTCCTCGCCGAACTCCGGTATCTCGCACCGGTCGCGCACCGCGTGGCCGAGGGTCTGGTGGCGTACATCGAGAGCTGGGAGGACCGGGAGCCCGAGACCGGGACGGCCTGGCGGGACACGGCGGTCGGCAAGGCGTTCGAGGTGCTGACCCTGCAAGGGGACGGGCGGGTCGTGCCCGCGCTCACCTCCGTCCTGAAGAGCATCGAGGTACCCGAGAACCTCGCGGGGTGGATCGAGGCGCTCGGCCCCGAAGCGGCGGCCCCGCTGGGTCCGGTGCTGCACGACAGGCTCGCCGCGCTCGACCACCGGGTGCGCGGCGACGCCTGGAGCCGTCTCGTCCGGGGCCTGGGCGCGCTCGCCCACCGTGCGTCGGTGCCGCTGCTCGCGGAGATCCTGAGCGGCACCGACGACCGTCACACGCGCCGCGAGGTGCTGGAGGCGCTCACCGCGTACGGCCGCCGGGGCAGCGCAGCGGCCCCGCGGATACGGGAGTTGTGGTCGGACAGTACGGTGCCGGACGAGGACCGGATATACGTCGCCGAGGCGCTGTGGGCGGTGGCCGGGGAGGCGGGGGCCGGGGACGCGGGGGCCGCCGAGGCGGCGCTGACGGTCGCCGGCGACGCGTTGGCGTGCGGGCAGTGGCTGCGGCGGGACGCCGGGCTGCGGCTGGCCGGGGCGCTCGGCCCGTCCGGCGCGTCGCTGGCACCACGGCTGCGTGAGCTGATCGCGGCCGGTACGGAGCCCGCGCGGGCGGCGGTCGCGCTGTGGCGGGTGACCGGCGAGGCGGACGAGGCGCTGGCGGTCCTGCTGGACCAGTGGGCGGCGGCCCCCCGCAGCCGCCCGGAGATCTCCGCGTGCCTCGCCGAGCTGGGCCCGGCCGCCGCTCCCGCGCTGCCGCTGATACGCGCGGAGCGGTCCTCATCGCGCCGCCACAACAACACCGGCGGTGCGGGCAACATGCGCTACCACGTTCTCCCCGACGTCACCCTGCTCGAGAACTGCCGCCGCGTCCTCGACGCGTTCGGTGAGCCGGGCGACGAGCGGGAGGCCCGGCCCTAGGGAGCCTCCTCGCGTCGCGCCCGGCTCGGCTGCACCCGTTTGGGCTCCCCTGGCATCTTCGGGTACTCGGGCGGGTAGGGCAGATCGCCCAGGCCGTGGTCGTGCTCGTCGCGGCGGGCGAGTTCGAGCAGGGCGTCGAGGGAGAAGGCGTGGTCGTCCATGTCCGCGTGGATGTCGCCGAGTTCGGCGAACCGGCCGGGCATGGTCGCGAGGTCGAAGTCCCGGGGGTGCGCGGCACCCACCTCCTCCCAGCGCAGGGGCGCCGAGACCGGGGCGTGCGGGCGGGGCCGCACGGAGTACGCGGAGGCGATGGTGCGGTCCCTGGCCGTCTGGTTGTAGTCCAGAAAGATTCGGCGGCCCCGTTCCTCCTTCCACCACTTGATCGTGACGTGCTCCGGCATCCGGCGTTCCATCTCCCGGCCGACGGCGATCGCCGCGCGCCGCACCTGGGTGAAGGTCCAGCGCGGCTCGATGGGCACGAAGACGTGCAGGCCGCGCCCGCCGGAGGTCTTGGGCCAGCCGCGCAGGCCGCCGTACTCGTCGAGGACGGCGCGCAGTTCGTGGGCGGCCCGGACGGCGTCCTCGTAGTCGGTGCCGGGCTGCGGGTCGAGGTCGATGCGGAGTTCGTCGGGGCGGTCGACGTCGGTGCGGCGGACCGGCCAGGGGTGGAAGGTGAGCGTCCCGTACTGGGCGGCCCATACCACGGCGGCCGGCTCGGTAGGGCACATCTCGTCGGCGCTGCGGCCGCTGGGGAAGGTGATGTGGGCGGTCGGGATCCAGTCGGGCATGCCCTTGGGCGCGCGCTTCTGGTAGAACCACTCGCCGTTCAGCCCGTCCGGGTGACGCTCCAGGGTCGTGGGGCGGTCGCGCAGGGCGCGCAGGATGCCGGGGCCGACCGCCGCGTAGTACCGGGCGAGGTCGAGCTTGGTGAAGCCGCGCTCCGGGAAGAACACCTTGTCCGGACTGGACAGCCGCACGGTCCGCCCGCCCACCTCCAGCTCCACCGCAGCACCCATGCGGCCACGGTAGGCGCACCACACGCACCCCGCACCCCGCACCCGGACCCGCACGCCGGGCGGCGCACGGCGGGTGCGAGCAGAATCGGAGCATGGATCTGCCGGTGATGCCGCCCGTGAAGCCGATGCTCGCCAAGTCGGTGGCGAACATCCCGCCGGACATGCAGTACGAGGCGAAGTGGGACGGGTTCCGGGCGATCGTGTTCCGCGACGGGGACGACGTCGAGCTCGGCAGCCGCACGGGCAAGCCGCTCACCAGGTACTTCCCGGAACTGGTGGCGGCCGTCAGGGAGCGGGTGCCCGAGCGGTGTGTGCTGGACGGCGAGATCGTCATCGCCCGTCAGGGGCGGCTCGACTTCGACGCCCTGACCGAGCGGATCCACCCGGCGGACTCCCGGGTCCGGATGCTCGCCGAGCGGACCCCGGCCTCCTTCGTGGCGTTCGACCTGCTGGCGCTGGACGACGAGTCGCTGCTGGACGTGCCCCTGACCGACCGGCGGGCCCTGCTCGTCCGGGCGCTGTCGGGGGTGACCGCGCCGGTGCACCTGGCGCCGGCGACGACGGACATCGAGGTGGCGCGGCAGTGGTTCGAGCAGTACGAGGGGGCCGGCCTCGACGGGGTGATCGCCAAGCCGCTCACCCTGCGCTACCGGCCCGACGAGCGGGTGATGTTCAAGGTCAAGCACGAGCGCACCGCGGACGTCGTGGTGGCCGGCTACCGCTTCCACAAGAGCGGACCCGTGGTCGGCTCGCTGCTGCTCGGCCTGTACGACGACCGGGGCCGGCTCCAGCACGTCGGCGTGTCCGCCGCCTTCCCCATGAGGAGGCGCGCCGAGCTGGTCGAGGAGCTCGAACCGCTGCGCATGGACGACGCGGCCGGGCATCCGTGGGCCGCCTGGTCCGAGGAGGCGGCCCACGAGACGGCCCGGCTGCCCGGGGCGCCCAGCCGCTGGTCGGGCAAGAAGGACCTGTCCTGGGTGCCGCTGAGGCCGGAGCGGGTCGCCGAGGTGGCCTACGACCACATGGAGAACGGCGCCCGCTTCCGGCACACGGCCCGCTTCCGCCGCTGGCGGCCCGACCGGACTCCGCGCAGCTGCACCTACGCGCAGCTGGAGGAGCCGGTGCGCTACGACCTCGGCGAGATCCTCGGGCCGTGAGCGAAGTGTGTGCAGGGGTGTTTGTCAGGGGTGTTTGTCAGGGCTGGAACAGGATCTTGATCGCGCCCTCCTGCTTGCGCTGGAACATCTCGTACGCGTGCGGCGCCTCGGACAGCGGCACCCGGTGCGTGGCGAAGTCCTCGACGCCGAGCGGGTCCTCGTCGGTGAGGTAGGGCAGGATGTCGCCGCTCCAGCGGCGCACATTGGCCTGGCCCATCCGCATCTGGATCTGCTTGTCGAACAGGGTGAGCATCGGCATCGGGTCCGCCATGCCGCCGTACACGCCGATGAGGGAGAGCGTGCCGCCGCGGCGCACCAGCTCGATGGCGGTGTGGAGGGCGGCGAGCCGGTCCACGCTGAAGCGTTCCGCGAGGGGGCCGCCCAGCTTGCGGGGCATCACCGCGGCGGCCTGCTGGACGAGGCGGGCGGCCGCGCTGCCGTGCGCCTCGGTGCCGACCGCGTCGATCACCGCGTCGGGGCCGCGCCCCTCGGTCTCGTCGTGGATCGCCTCGACCAGTTCCTTCTCGCTGTCGAAGCCGCGCAGGTCGAACGTCTGCACGCCCCGTCGGCGGGCCCGGGCCAGCCGCTCCGGGACCAGGTCCACGCCGAACACCCGGCCGGCGCCGCGGGCCCGGGCGATGCGGCACGCCATGTCACCGATGGGCCCGAGGCCGAGCACGGCGACGCTGCCGCCGCGTGGGATGCCGGCGTACTCGACCGCCTGCCAGGCGGTCGGCAACACATCGGACAGGTACACGAACCGGTCGTCGGGCGGGCCCTGGGGCACCTTGATCGGGCCGTAGTCGGCGTGCGGGACGCGCAGGTACTCGGCCTGCGCACCGGGCACCGCGCCGTACAGCCGGGTGTAGCCGAACAGTGCGGCACCCATGCCCTCGCTGGTGACCTGGGTGGTCTCGCACTGGGTCTGGAGTCCGTCCGAGCACATGAAGCAGTGCCCGCAGGAGATCTGGAACGGCACCACCACCCGGTCGCCCGGCCGCAGGTCGGAGACCTGTGGACCGACCTCCTCCACGATGCCCATCGGCTCGTGGCCGAGGATGTCGCCCGGGGTCATGAACGGGGTGAGCACCTCGTACAGGTGCAGATCGGAGCCGCACAGCCCGGACGACGTCAGGCGGATGACGGCGTCGGTCGGCTCCTCGATCCGGGGATCGGGCACGTCCTCCACCCGTACGTCCCGCTTGCCCTGCCAGGTCACTGCCTTCATCGTGTCGCGCTCCCTCCGACGCGTGTGCGCGCCTGTCGCCGTTGCGCGTTCGCTTCTGGGGCGGCGCCCGGGTACCCATGAGGGCCGGCCCGAACCGTGACCGGCCGGCCGGTCGGAGGTCTCGGCGGCTGCGCTCAGGGCTGTGCGAGGGTCTGCGTGACGGTCTGTGTGGCGAGGGTCTCCGCCGGGTTGCGCAGTTCCTCGGCGGCGTCCGAGACCCTGCGGATCAGGTCGAAGAACAGCCGCTGCTCGTCGGCGGAGAGCGGCGCGAGGAAGACCTGGTTCATCCGGGCCGTGCGCACGGTCAGCCTGCGGTGGGTACGCAGACCGTCGTCGGTCAGGCGCAGCAGGAAGCGGCGGCCGTCCTGCGGATCGCGCACCTTGTCCAGCAGTTCCCGGCGGGAGAGCCGGCTGATGACCTCGGCGACCGTCGACCGGTCGAGGCCCACGCGCTCCCCGACGGTGCGCTGGTCGAGGCCCGGTTCGGCGACGAGCGCGTTCATGACCGCGAACTGCGGCGAGGTGATCTCCTCCGAGACCATCGTGTTCCACAGCAGGTAGTGGGCCTGCTGGAGCCGCCGGGCCAGGTGCCCGGGGTGGGTGGTGAGGTCCACCGCGGCCATGTGCGCTCCCGAGGTCGTATTCGTTGGTGCACTGAACGATACCCGTCTCCCCGCCCCCTCGTCTGGGTCCGCTTCTCCTTCCACCACAGGTATTGACGCTGCGATGCTCCAGTGGCAGCGTGTGCGACACCTCATTTAAATACTCAGTGCGCTGATTAATTCGCAGATCCGCAGATTCGCAGAGATGGGGCTTCACGGATGGACAAGGTGGTCGCCACAGCCCTGGAGGCGGTGGCCGATGTGCCGGACGGCGCGTCTTTGGCGGTGGGCGGCTTCGGGCTGAGCGGTGTGCCGAACGTGCTGATCCAGGCCCTGTACGAGCGGGGCACGACAGGTCTGGGCGTGGTGTCGAACAACTGCGGGGCGATGGAGTCGGGGCTGGCGGTGCTGCTGGCGGCCGGGCGGATCGCACGGGTGACCGGCTCCTACATCGGCGCGAACAAGGAGTTCGCCCGCCAGTATCTGGCCGGGGAGCTGGAGGTGGAGCTGATCCCGCAGGGCACGCTGGCCGAGCGGCTGCGGGCCGGCGGCGCGGGGATCCCCGCCTTCTACACCCCGGCGGGAGTGGGCACGCAGGTCGCCGACGGGGGGCTGCCGTGGCGCTACGACGGCTCCGGCGGCGTCGCGCTCGCCTCCCCGCCGAAGGAGGTACGGGAGTTCGACGGCGTGGAGTACGTCCTGGAGCGGGGCATCCGCACCGACTTCGCGCTGGTCCGGGCGGCGAAGGGCGACCGGCACGGGAACCTGGTGTTCAACAAGTCCTCCCGCAACTTCAACCCCTTGGCGGCGATGGCGGGCCGGGTGACGGTCGCCGAGGTCGAGGAACTCGTGGAACCCGGGGAGATCGACCCGGACGCGGTGCACCTGCCGGGAATCTTCGTACAACGGGTGATCGCCCTGACCCCCGAGCAGGCGGCGGACAAGCGGATCGAGCGGCGGACGGTGAGTTCCTGATGGCCTGGACACGTGAGCAGATGGCCGCCCGCGCGGCCCGCGAACTACGGGACGGCCAGTACGTCAACCTCGGCATCGGCCTGCCGACCCTGATCCCCAACCACCTTCCCGAGGGCGTGGAGGTGATCCTGGAGTCGGAGAACGGCATCCTGGGCACCGGCCCCTACCCCAGCGAGGACGCCGTCGACCCGGACCTGATCAACGCGGGCAAGGAGACCGTCACGGTCCTGCCCGGCGCGTCCTTCTTCGACTCCGCGCTGTCCTTCTCGATGATCCGCGGCGGCCACATCGACGTCGCCGTCCTCGGCGCCATGCAGGTCTCCGCCGCCGGCGACCTCGCCAACTGGGCCGTCCCGGGCAAGCTGGTCACCGGCATCGGCGGGGCCATGGACCTCGTGCACGGCGCCCGTACGGTCGTGGTCGTCATGACGCACACCGCCAAGGACGGCTCCCCGAAGATCCTCAAGGAGTGCACGCTGCCGCTGACGGGCCGGGCGTGCGTCGACCGGATCATCACCGACCTCGGCGTCCTCGACGTGACCGAGGACGGCCTGCTGCTCGTGGAGTGCGCGCCCGGCGTGACGACCGAGGAGATCACCGCGAAGACCGCCGCCGGGGTACGCGTACCGGAGGAGGTCCAGTCATGAGGGACGTGTACGTCGTCGACGCCGTCCGCACCCCCGTCGGCCGCTACAACGGCGCCCTGGCGAGCGTCCGCCCGGACGACCTGGCCGCCCACGCCGTCCGCGAACTCCTCGCCCGCACACCCGAGCTGGACCCGGCGCGGATCGAGGACGTCTACTTCGGCAACGCCAACGGGGCGGGCGAGGAGAACCGCAACGTCGCCCGCATGGCCGCCCTGCTGGCCGGGCTGCCCACCTCCGTGCCCGGCGTCACCGTGAACCGGCTGTGCGCGTCCGGTCTGGAGGCGGTCGTCCAGGCGGCCCGGGCCATCGCCGTCGGCGACGCCTCCGTCGCCGTGGCGGGCGGTGTCGAGTCGATGACCCGGGCACCGTACGTGCTGCCGAAGTCCGACCGCCCCTTCCCGGCCGGGCACGCCGAGCTGTACTCGACCACACTCGGCTGGCGCATGGTCAACCCGCAGATGGACCCCCAGTGGACGATCCCGCTCGGCGAGTCGGCCGAACTCATCGCCGACAAGCACAAGATCAGCCGCGAGCAGCAGGACGAGTTCGCACTGCACAGCCACCACAAGGCAGCCCGCGCCCAGGCCGACGGCCGCTTCGACGCCGAACTCGCCCCCGTGCCCGTCCCCCGGCGCAAGGGCGACCCGGTCGTCTTCGACACCGACGAATGCGTACGCCCGGACGCCTCCCTCGCCGCGCTGGCCAGGCTCAAGCCGTCCTTCCGTACCGAGGGCGGCACGGTCACCGCGGGCAATGCCTCCCCGCTCAACGACGGCGCGGCCGCACTGCTCCTCACCGACGCGGAGGGCCTGAAGGCCACCGGCCGCGAGCCCCTCGCGAGGGTCACCGCCACCGGCGTCAGCGCGAGTGACCCGCACTACTTCGGGCTCGCCCCCGTCGAGGCCGTGAACCGGGCACTCGCCAAGGCCGGCAAGGGATTCGACGACCTGTCGGTGCTGGAACTCAACGAGGCGTTCGCCGCGCAGGTCCTCGGCTGCCTCGCCGAATGGCCCGAGTTCGACCCGGCCGTCCTCAACCCGCAGGGCGGCGCGATCGCGCTCGGCCACCCGCTCGGCGCCTCCGGCGCCCGGCTCGCCGGCACCGTCGCCCACCAGCTCGCCCGGCGCGGCTCCGGCACCGGCGTCGCCACCCTCTGCATCGGCGTGGGCCAGGGCCTCGCCCTCGTCCTCGAACGCTAGGAACACCCATGCCCCTCACCCAGCACGACATCGACCAGGAGATCGCGGCCGAGCACGCCGCGTACGAGAAGCGGGTCGCCGACGGCGCCCCCGTCGAGCACCACCCGCGCCGCGACTACGCCCCGTACCGCTCCTCCGTGCTGCGCCACCCCCAGCAGCCGCCGGTCACCATCGACGTCACCAAGGACCCGGAGCTGGTGGAGCTGCACTCCCCCGCCTTCGGCGAACGCGACATCACGGAGATCGACAACGACCTCACCCGGCACCACACCGGCGAACCGATCGGCGAACGCATCACCGTCTCCGGCCGCCTCCTCGACCACGACGGCCGCCCGGTGCGCGGCCAGCTGGTCGAGATCTGGCAGGCCAACTCGGCCGGCCGCTACGCCCACCAGCGCGAACAGCACGACGCCCCGCTCGATGCGAACTTCACCGGCGTCGGCCGCACCCTCACCGACACCGAAGGCTTCTACCGCTTCACCACCATCCAGCCGGGCCCCTACCCCTGGCGCAACCACGTGGGCGCCTGGCGCCCGGCCCACATCCACTTCTCGGTCTTCGGCACCGCGTTCACCCAGCGGCTGGTGACGCAGATGTACTTCCCGAACGACCCGCTCTTCCCCTACGACCCGATCCTCCAGTCCGTCACGGACGACGCGGCCCGGCAGCGGCTCGTCGCCACCTACGACCACAGCCTGTCCGTGCCGGAGTTCTCCCTCGGCTACCACTGGGACATCGTGCTGGACGGCCCCGACGCCACCTGGATCGAAGAAGGACGCTGACCGCCATGACGAAGATCGACCCCAGCCGGCCGGAGACCGTCCTGCCGACCCCCTCGCACACGGTCGGCCCCTTCTACGGATACGCGCTGCCCTTCCCTGGCGGCGGCGACATCGCCCCGCTCGGCCACCCGGACACCCTCACCGTCCAGGGGTACGTGTACGACGGCGAGGGCAAACCCCTGCCGGACGCGTTCGTGGAACTGTGGGGAGCGGACCCGGACGGCCGCGTCCCGGCCACCGACGGCTCCATGCGGCGCGACCCGGCCGGCGGCGGCTTCCTGGGCCGCAACGGCGTGGAGTTCACCGGCTGGGGACGCGTCCAGGCGGACGCCAACGGCCACTGGTACGCGCGCACGCTGCGGCCCGGCGCGCGCGGGCACAGCGCCCCGTACCTGAGCGTGTGCGTGTTCGCCCGTGGCCTGCTCATGCACCTGTTCACCCGGATCTACCTGCCCGGCGACGAGGCGGCCCTCGCCGCCGACCCGCTGCTCGCCGGGCTGGACGCGCAGCGGCGCGGCACGCTGATCGCCGCCGACGCGGGGCACGGCACGTACCGTTTCGACATCCGCCTTCAAGGCGAAGGTGAAACGGTCTTCCTGGAGTTCCGGTGACAGCTCCCTACGCCGACACCGGCCTGCTCGCCCCCGAGTGGGCCGGTGCCGCCGCGGCCAACGCCACCAGCGACCACGCGTATCTGCGCGCGATGCTCGACGCGGAGGCCGCCCTGACCCGGGCCCAGGCCGCCCTCGGGCTCGCCCCGGAGCAGGCCTCGGTCGTGCTGACCGAGGCGGCCGACCTGGCCAACTTCGGTATACGGACGCTGGCGGCACGCACCCGCAAGGGCGGGAACCCGGTGATCCCCCTGGTCGAGGAACTGACGAAGGTGGTCGGCGAGGAGTACGGGCCGTACGTCCACCGGGGCGCGACCAGCCAGGACATCATGGACACCGCGACGATGCTGGTGGCCGCGCGCACCCTGGACCTGGTCCTCGCCGACCTGGCCCACGCGGAACAGGCACTGGCCGCGCTGGCCGCGCAACACCGCGACACCGCGATGCCGGGCCGGACCCTGACCCAGCACGCCGTGCCGACGACGTTCGGGCTGAAGGCGGCCGGGTGGCGGTCGCTCGTGCTGGACGCCCGCGACCGGGCGACCGCTGTACGGGGCTCACTGCCGGTCCAGCTCGGCGGTGCCGCCGGGACGCTGGCGGCGTTCGCGGCGTACGGCGCCCAGGACCCCGTCGCCCTGCCCGCCGCCTACGCGAGGGAACTCGGCCTGTGCGAGCCCCTGCTGCCCTGGCACACCCTGCGCACACCGATCGCCGACCTCGCCGGGTGCCTGGCCTTCACCGCGGGAGCGCTGGGCAAGATCGCGGCGGACGTGCTCACCCTGTCCCGCACCGAGATCGGCGAGGTCACCGAGGGCACCGGCGGCGGGTCCTCGGCCATGCCCCACAAGGCGAACCCGGTGCGGGCGACACTCCTCGCGGCCGTCGCCCGGCGAGCACCACAGCTCGCGGCCACCCTGTACGGGTCGCTGGCGGCCGAGGACGAGCGGCCGGCCGGGGCGTGGCACGCCGAATGGGAGCCGCTGCGGGACCTGCTGCGGATGGTGGGCGGCGCCGCCCAGGACCTCGCCGAACTGGCCGGAGGGCTACAGGTCCACCCGGAGGCCATGCGCGAACACCTCGGCCTCACCCACGGGTTGATCGTCTCCGAACGGCTCTCCGCCGAACTGGCCCCCGTCCTCGGCCGCGCCCGCGCGAAGGAGCTGCTCACCGAGCTCGCCCGCCGGGCGCACACCGAGAACCGCGATCTTCGCGAACTGCTCTCCGAGGAACCGGAGCTGAAGGACGTCGACCTCGACGAGCTCACCGACCCCGCCCGCTACACCGGCTCCGCCGGAGCCCTCACCGACCGTGCCCTGGAGCGACGTTGACAAGTGCACTGCTCAACTACCGTGCCGAGGGATCAGCTTCCGCTCCCCCACTGCTCCTCGGGCCCTCGCTCGGCACCTCCTACGCCTTGTGGGACGCCCTCGCCCCGGAGCTGTCGGTCACTCACCGGGTGGTCCGCTGGGACCTGCCCGGGCACGGCGGTTCGGCGGCGGACCTGATCGGACCGGGCGCGACCGTCGCCGACCTCGCCGGGCTCGTGCTCGCGCTCGCCGACTCCCTCGGCATCGACCGGTTCGCATACGCCGGCGTGTCCCTCGGCGGCGCGGTGGGCCTGCATCTCGCCGTGCACCATCCCGAACGGCTGTCGTCCCTCGCCGTCATCTGCTCCTCGGCCCACTTCGGCGGCCAACAGCCGTGGCGGGAGCGGGCCGAACGGGTCCGCCGGGAAGGCCTGGAGTGGCTGGCCGACAACGCCGACGCCCGCTGGTTCACACCCGGGTTCACGGTGCCCCGACTGGTGAGCGACCACCGCGACGCCGACCCGGGGGGATACGCCGCCTGCTGCGACGCGCTGGCCGCCTTCGACCTGCGCGACCGGCTCACCGGCATCGCCGTACCGACCCTGCTCGTCGCGGGCCGGCAGGATCCGGCGACCCCGCCCGCCCACCTACGGGAGATCGCGGACGCCGTGCCCGACGCCACCCTGGTCGAACTCCCCGGCGCCTCCCACCTGGCGCCCGCCCAGTGCCCCGACGCCGTACTGACCGCCTTGCGCACCCACCTCGACGGAACCGCCGGGCGCGGCATGGCGGTACGGCGCGAGGTGCTCGGCGACTCCCACGTGGACCGGGCACAGGCTCGGCAGAGCCCGTTCACCGCACGATTCCAGGACTTCATCTCGCGCTACGCCTGGGGCGAGATCTGGACCGACCCGACGCTCTCCCGCCGCGAACGCAGCATGATCACACTGACGGCACTGGTCGCGCACGGCCACTACGAGGAGCTCGCGATGCATGTGCGGGCGGCACGGCGCAACGGGCTCACGCCGGACGAGATCGGCGCGGTGCTGCTCCAGACGGCCGTGTACTGCGGGGTGCCCGCGGCCAACTCGGCGTTCGCCACGGCTCAGCGGGTGCTGGCGGAGGAGGAGAAGGAGGCGGGGGCAGAGAAGGGGGACGGCGCTGGCTGACGATCGTATGCAAAAGATGCATACGAAAAGTGCATACAAAACCCGTATGCGATCTACCGCAGCCCACGCCCCGTCTCCAGCACCTCCCGCGCCCGCGCCACCAGCCCGTCCGCCCCGCACGACCGCGCCAGCGCCAGGCCCCGGTTGAGCTCGGCGACCGAGCGGGCGGCGATGCCGTACTCGACGCGGGCGACCGCGTGTTCGTACTGGCAGGGTGAGGCCTCCAGGTAGGCGACGGCCTGGGCGGCGAGGCGGACCGCGCGCTGGCCGGTCTCCAGGGCGGCGGCGCAGCGCAGGGCCTCGCCGATGGCGGTGTCCGTGCCGAACCGCTCGGCCTGCCGGCGGGCGTCGGCGGCGAGCCGGGCGGCACGGGCCGGGTCCTCGGTGGCGAGGGCCCGGGCGAGGTCGACGGCCCACGGGACCATCACCGGGTTGTGGTGGCCGCGCGCGGCCGCCGCCTTCTCCGCGGCCTCCAGTTCGTTGATGCCTTCCTTCGTGCGGCCGACGGCGAGCAGCAGCCGGCCGCGTACGGAGCGCGGGTCTGGCAGCACGATGGTGGACGGGTACGGCGGCGCGAACCCGTACTGTTCGGCGATCTCCCAGGCCTCCTCGGCGTGCCCGCGGGCGAGCAGCGTGTCGACCAGGTTGCACGTGGCCGACCAGTACAAGGGCAGGCCGCGGCCGACGCGTTCGGCGAGGCGCAGCGATTCCCGCAGGGATGCCTCCGCCTCCCGGAGCCGGCCCCGCCTTCGATGTCCCAGGCCGAGGTAGGCGTGGGCCAGGGCGAGGTGGCCGCCGCTCCAGCCGGCGGTCTCGTAGGCGCGCAGGGCCTCTGTGTAGAGGGCTTCGGCGCGGTCGAGGCGGTCGGTGTAGACGTAGGCGTTGGCCAGCATCAGCAGCAGTTCGATGCCCCACTCGGTGTCGGTCCAGCCGAGTCCGGGGGCGAGTCGGCCGTTGACGAGGGCCCGGTCGCACAGTTCGGCGACCTCCTCGGCGTTCTCGCCGTGGGTGAGGGCGTCGAAGCCGCGCAGGATCAGCAGGGCACGCTCGGAGTTGTCCCGGCCGGTGCAGGTGCGGGCGAGCTCGGCGAGGTTCTCGGAGCGGCCGGGTGTGGTCGTCTCTCCGGCGTGGATGCCCTCCCACATGAAGTGCACGGCCTGCAGGCGGAGTTTGGCGGGCCCCGGCTTCTGCCGGGCGGCCTCCGCCTCGACGGTGCGGACGGCCTCCTCCAACTGGTCGTTGTGGAGCAGGGCCTGGGAGAGGCGGACGATGGCGTCGATGCGTTTGTCGCCCACGAGGCCGGGCAAGGCCAGGGCTGTCTGCAGGTGGTCGATGGTGGTCGCGGGCGCGGTCAGCAGGGTGGCGCAGCCCAGTTCGTACAGTACGTGCGCGTGCACCTCGGGCAGGGGCGGTTCGACCAGGGCGCGTTCCAGGCAGCGGCGGGCCGCGTCGGGCGCGCCGACGGCGAGGTGTTCACCGGCGGCCTCGCGCAGCTGCTCGACGAGTTCCTCGTCCTCGTCCGGGTGCACTTCGAGGAGGTGCCGGGAGGCCGCGGCGGCACCGCGGCCGGATTCGGTGACGACCTGGGCGGCGATGCCGTGCATGGCGGTGCGCATCGCGGGCGGTATGGAGTTGTAGACGGCGGTGGCGATGAGGGGGTGGACGAACTCCAGGTCGTCGTTCTCGACGCGGGCGGCGGTGGGGTCGGGTTCGGTGAGGATGCGGGCGCCCACCAGTTGTTCGGCGCAGCGCCGGGCGTCGTCCTCGCGCATGGTGGCGAGCTGGGCGACCAGGTCGACGGTGATGCCGGTGCCGAGGATGGCCGCCGCCCAGGCGAACTTCATCGCGTCGATGCCGAGGCCCTCCAGGCGGGCGACGAGTCCGCCGCCGCGGGCGGAGCGGTTCAGGGCGCGCAGTTCACCGGCGTGGGTCTCGACCGGTTCGAACTCGCTCTCCTGCACTTTGGCGAGGAGTTCGACGGTCTCGTAGGGGTTTCCGCCGGTGACGGCCCACACCTCGCGGCAGAACGGGGCGTCGGCGTGCCGCCCGAGGGTGGCGCGGGTGAGGCCGGCGGTGGCGTCGGGGGTGAGGGCGCTGAGGTTGTCGACGGGGGCGCCCGCGGCGGCGGCCACCGCGTCGAGGTGGCGGGCGCCGTCGGCGCTGACCTCGCCGGGTCTGCGGGCGACGACGACCAGTACGGACAGGTCGTCAAGGCGTTCGGCGAACGCGGCGAGCCAGCGCAGGGTCTCCTGGTCGGCCCAGTGCGCGTCGTCGATCAGTAACACGAGGGGCCAGCACCGTTTGGCCAGCCTGCGGACGGCGGCGACGAGTCCGTCGCACACGCCCTGCGGGTCGGCGTGGCCCTCTCCGGGTTCCGCTATGCCGAGGGCGGGGCCGGCGATGTCGTACCAGTCGCCGAGGTATTCGCGGGCCTCCTCGGGCAGCAGGGAGACCAGCGCGGGCTGGAGCAGTTGCCGTACCACGTTGAAGGGGACGGACCTCAGCGTCTCGCCGCCGCGGGTGGACCACACGGTGCAGCCACGGCGTTCGGCGATACGGCGTATCTCGGCCAGCAGCGCCGTCTTGCCGAGGCCCGCCTCGCCCCGGATCACGAGCAGGTTGCCGGCGGACGAGCGGTCCGCGCACAGGACGTCGAGCGCCCGCGTGACGGTGGCGATCTCCGCGTCGCGCTCCCACAGGGAAGCCGAGGCGGCCACCGGGGGCCGTGCCTCCGTCATCCCGTACCTCCCCAAGTCGCCCGAACGACGTACCGACCTTGAGCGTAGCCGTCCTGTCGGCTGGTTGGAGGCCGGTCGGCGCAGCTGTTGCCGTGACGAGTGAACGGCGGTGCGGCGGGGCGACGCCCACCGGCTCCGACCAGTGCCTGTGGAGCCGGCGGTCGGTCAACGGGCTGTAAAATGACATCGGTTCGGGACGGCGCCCTTGCGGACCGCCTTGCGGGGCCCGCAGATACGGGGGCCTCTCATCCGTCTTTCACCGACGCCTCATACGGTGGGGGCATGACGCAGGTGACTCCTCCCGGGTGGTACCCGGACCCCGGGCAGACAAGTGACGGTCCCGCCACCGAACGCTGGTGGGACGGCAAGGCATGGACGGAACAGACCCGTCCCGCCGGGTCGGCCGCCGTATGGGGTCCCTCGGCGCAGACACCGGCCGCTGGGGCGTATCCGGCTTATCCGGCATATCCCGCCCATCCGCCCGCCGCTCCCCGGCGCGGGCTGCGCATGGGCATAGCGGTCGCGGTGGCGGCCGCCGTCCTCGTGAGCATCGGGGTCGGCGTGTACGCCCTCTCCGGCAAGGGCGGTGGCGGCGGCGACCGTGCCGGGTCGCAGCAGAGTTCCGGCGGGCAGGGCGGCCGGGGCGGTCCCGGTGGCCAGGGCGGCTCCGAGGGCCAGGGCGGACCGTTCGGCGGCCCGGGCGGGGGCTCGGGCAACGGCGGCTCGGGCGGCGGGCCGGGCGGTCAGTCGCCCTCGCCCGGCGGGTCCGAGGCCCCCAAGGTCAAGGGCGGCGGCACGATCAGCGATCCGGTCAACGGGATCAGCATGCAGGTACCGGACAACTGGACCGGGGAGACGATCACCGCGGGCGTGCAGGTGACCTCGGCCGACTCCTACAAGTGCCCGGGCGACACCACGAAGACCTGCACCGCGGGCGGCGCCTACTCGGCGCCGGCGCTGGCCCTGGGCACCAAGGGCGACACGGCCGAGGAGGTCGCCAAGGCGGACATCGCGGCGAACGCCAAGCAGTCCTACGGCGGCATCACCTACGGCAGCATCACCTCCCACAAGGTGCTGGCGTCCAAAGCGGTCACCGTGGCCGGGCAGAAGGGCTATCTGGTCCGCTGGCAGGCGGTCACCAGCAAGGGCGCCGACGGTTACGTCGAGTCGCTCGCCTTCCCCTCGCCCGCGAACCCGCGGCAGATGGTCGTGGTGCGCTTCGGCGTCGACGTCGGGCAGAAGGTGTCGGTCATCGACGACATCACCAAGGGCATCAAGGTGTCGTCGGGCGGCGGCAACGGGCAGAACGTCTGACCCCGCGGCCTGCCCCGGCACATGAGTCGGCCGGGTGGGGCGCCCCTCCGCTCCAGAGGAACCCCACCCGGCCGGGGGTGTGCGCCGCCCCCGTCCCCACGGTGCGGCGCAGGCAGGTCACCGTCCAGTCATCCCGTGGACGGCGGCCTGGGTCTCAGGTCAGCCCGAGTGCGGGCAGCACGGCGGCCTCCACGAACCGCAGCAGATAGTCGGAGTCGGCGTACTGGCCGCTCAGCACGGGCCGCACGCGCAGCACGCCGAACATCATCGCGGGCACGTACTCCAGCGCCGGATGATCGGCCCGTACCTCGCCCCGTTCGACACCGCGCCGGAGGATCTCCTGGAGCGCGGCGATCTCGGGGTCTACGAGCGTTTCGCGCAGCGCCTGCTGCAGTTCGGGGTCCTGGGTGACCGCGTGCCCGAGGGCCTGCAGCAGCCGGGTGTCCTTGCCGGACCAGTCCCCCGCGGCCCGCGCGGCCCGGCGCAGGTCCTCGGCGAGCGAACCGCTGTCGATACCGGCGAAGCGCACCTCCCGGTTGGCGCGCAGCGCCGCCGCCACGAACTGGGGCTTGGTCTTCCACTGCCGGTACAGCGTGGACTTGCTGCACCGCGTGCTGGCGGCGACCCCTTCCATGGTGACCGAGTCGTAGCCGCACTCACGGATCTGCTCGAGCACGGCGTCGAAGAACTCCCGCTCACGCTCGGCCGTGATCTTGGAGCGGCGCGAGGCGGCGACCGCCTCCGGTCCGTCCGCGGCCTGCGACGTCATGTGCTCTTCTCCTCACTCGTAGCGCGGTCACTCGTGTGACGCGGCCACTTCCTGCACGGCTCTCGTACGGCTCCCGTACGGCTTCTGCCGACGGTCCCCGAAACCCGTATCCAGTGTGGCCTACGTCAATCGATACGCCAGTGTACCGGTACCCGAACGTATCGGTACACTGACGTATCGGTACGGTGACGTATCGATGAGCCAGCACACCGTCAGTGAAGGGGCCGGGGGAATGAATGCCCGAACCGCGCCTGCAGAAGCGGAGGCCGACGCGACAGCGCGACCGCCGCTCGTCCGTGAGCTCCTGCTCGTAGCGGGGCTCTTCCTCGTCTACAAGCTGGGCCGGCAACTGGCCACCGGCCACACCGGTCAAGCGCTGCACAACGCCCGCCGCGTGTGGGACCTGGAACGGGCCGTGCACCTGCCGGGCGAGGGCACGGTGCAGTCCGCGCTGCTGCACGGCGACACCCTGGTCCGCCTGGCGAACACCTACTACGCGACCGTCCACTTCCCGGCCACCGCCGCCTTCCTGGTCTGGCTGTATCTGCGACGGCCCGCGCACTACGTCTGGGCCCGCCGGGTCCTCGCCGCGGTCACGGCCGCCGCCCTGGTGCTGCCCTTCACGTTCCCGCTGGCCCCGCCGCGCATGCTGGCCGCCACCGGGCTGGTCGACACCGCGCGATTGTATGGACCTTCTGCATACGGTCCACCGCAGACCGATCATCTCTCCAACCAGTACGCCGCGATGCCGTCGCTGCACTTCGGCTGGGCTCTGATGGTGGCCATCGGCCTGATCGTGGCGACCCGGTCGCGCCTGCGCCTGCTGTGGCTGCTGCACCCGCTGGTGACCCTGCTGGTGATCGTGGGCACGGCGAACCACTACTGGCTCGACGCGATCGCCGCGGCGGCCATGCTCGGCGTGGCGCTCGCCCTGATCCACCCACCGCACCGCACGGCGGACGGAGCGAGTACGGACGGGACAAGTGCCACACGTACACGGCGAAGTGGCCGGGGAAGCGGCCGGCGGATGCCGGTGGCCCCCGAGACGCCCGTCCTGGCCGGAGCCGGCCGATGAGCGCCGACCTGATCGCCGTCGCCCTGTCCCTGGTCTCGGCCGTCGCCTACGCCGCGGCCGCCGTCGCCCAGGAGCGCCTCGCCTCACGCGGTTCCGGCGCCGGCCTGCTGCGACTGCTGGGCACCGGCGCGTGGTGGTCGGCGGTCGGACTGAACGCGGGCGCCGCGCTGCTGCACGTGGTGGCCCTCAAGTACGGTCCGCTGACGGTGGTCCAGCCACTGGGCGCGCTCACTCTGGTCGCGGCCGTGCCGATGGGCGCGCGGGCCGCCGGGCGGCGGGTCAGCCCGGTCGAGTGGCGGGGCACCGCGTTCACGCTGCTGGGGCTGGCCGCTGTGCTGGTCACCGCCTCGGGCCCGGCGCCCGAGCGGGTACTGAGCCTGACTCAGGCGCTGGCGGTCGCCGGTACGACGGCGGCGCTGATCGGCGTGCTGGCGCGGCCCGGTGCACGGCCGGGCCTGCGGCACGCGACGGCGTCCGGCTTCGCCTCGGGTGTGGCGTCGGCGCTCACCCAGACGGTGACGGTGGCGGCGACCGGCGGCGCCGGGGCCGGGCTCGGCGGCGGGATCGGCGGGGTCGGCGCGGTCGTCGGGGTGGCACTGCTCGTCGCCGCGTTCGCCACGGGCGGGCTACTGCTGTCGCAGACGGCCTACCGGGGCGGTCTCGGCGCCCCGCTGGCGATGGTGACCCTGGCCAACCCCGTCGCGGCCGCGGTGATCGGGCTCACCCTGCTCGGCCAGGGCCTCCAGGGCGGCGCGGCCGGGGTCCTGCTGGCGCTGGCCGGGGCAGGGCTGGCCGCCTGCGGCGTGCTGCTGCTGACCCGGGCGACACCCGTGGCCGGGCCCGGCGTCGACGACGATGCGGAACACCCCGTGGCGGCGGTGCTGGCGCTGGAGCCGGGCACGGCGTCACTCGAACCGGCTTTGGTGCCACGGCAGTCGGAGTCGGGACGGCTCAGTCCGCTGTAGCCATGCATGCAGCCACGAAGGCAGCCAGCAAAGGCGGCGGCCGGTGCGTGCGGAAGCCCGCGTACACCGGCCGCCGCCGCCTGCCGTTGCATACAAAATCTGCATACAAAGCCTGTACACAAAGCCTGCATACAGTAGGCGAAAATCAGCCCAGCCCCCGCGAGTCCTGCTTCAGCGCGGTGTCGACGGTCAGCGCCGTCGCCACCACGAGGCTCAGCAGCGGCTCGGGCAGCTGGTAGTGGATCTGCAGAACGTAGTTGTCCGCGGTCGTGAACAGCGTCTTGGCGAGGCCTTCCCAGGTCTTGGTGATCCGGGCGACCTCGTTGTCCGCGTGGTCGACGATGGCGAAGTTCCACGCCCGCCAGTTCTCCGCCTTGATGGCGCCGACCTTCTGGCCGTCGGCGTTCATCGCGAAGTTGATCTTGCCGATCATGTTCTGCTGGACGATCTCACCCACCGGCGAGCCGTCCGGGCGCTGCACGATCACCTTCGACTTGAAGATCTTGCCCGGCCGGGTCAGCAGCAACTGCGGCTGGCCGTAGGCGTCGCGGATCTCCAGCTTGTGCGTCATGAACTGGTCGAGGCTGGAGACAAAGCGAATGATCTTCTTGATGACACTCTGGCCGACCTGGACGACCGAGCCGATCTCCCGGCCGTTCTGATCCATGACCTTGTACTCGTTGGTCACCTCGATCAGCTTGGCCTTCTGGTTCACCACCAGGACCGGCTCGGTGAACAGGGTGCCGCCGCCGGGGCCGCCGCCGGCGACTCCGGCCTGCTGCTGCACCTGACGCTGCACGCGGGCGTCACCGGTGGCCTGCTGCGGAACGGCCGCGTGTGGGGCGGCCTGCGGGGTGCCCGGCTGGGCGCCCTGCTGGTCCGGGCTGGTGTGGTCGGTCCACTGCGCGCCGTCCCAGTAACGGAGCGTCTGGGGCGCACCGTGCGGATCGGGGTACCAGCCTGCAGGAGTGTTCGATTGCGTGGTCACCGGGGCACACTACCCTGAGCTGACCGGTACCTGACCAGTCCCCACGTTGCGGTATTCATCGTCCGTTTACTCCGCGGCGATCGCCGGGTCGCTGACACCTGCGCACCCATTCTCGACATGTCCGGCGAACCGGCGCAGAAACGCCGGGTCGGTGTCGGACGTGACGGTGAGGTCGTACCAGCGGCGGCTCGCCGTGAGGTCCACGGTGAGCCGGACATGCGCCCCCGGCCGTACGGTGAGCGTCCGAGGCCGTCCGCCGTAGCCGTTCGCCACCTTCAACCGGGCCGTGCCGGAACCCTGGTTGGTGAAGGTGAGCTCGACGCCGTCGCCCGTGTGCCGGGCGGTGGCCTCTGCTCCCGCGATCTTCCCGGAGCCCTTGAAGACGCGCAGGAAGCCGTTCGGGCCGTGCACGGTCAGGTCGTGGGAGCCGCCGGAGTACGCCGAGTTCCAGGTGTCGGACACCGACTTGCCGGACTCGGTGGTGTAACTCCAGGGGCCGTCGGTGCGGTTGCCGGAAGTGACGAGAAAGGCGGCGCCCGCGTGGGCACCCGAGGCGAAGGTGAGCGTGAGCTTGCCGGTCGCCGCGTCCGCCGAAGCGTCCACGAGAGGCGCGTACTTGAGCGGCCGGGTGAGCCGGTGCCCGCGCTCCTGCTTGGGCAGGGCCGGGTTGGCGGGCGGGGTCGGCTTGTAGTCGGGGTGGCGGTCGTGGTCCGGGGGCCGGTAGCCGTCGGTGTCCGGCAGGGCGACCGGCCGGGTGTCCGTGCGGGAGAAGTCGAATGCCGAGGTCAGGTCGCCGCAGACGGCACGCCGCCAGGGCGAGATGTTCGGCTCGTGGACGCCGAAGCGACGCTCCATGAACCGGATGACCGAAGTGTGGTCCATCGTCTCCGAGCAGACGTAACCGCCCTTGCTCCACGGGGAGACGACGAGCATCGGCACGCGCTGCCCCAGTCCGTAGGGACCGGCGGCATGTCCGCTGTCGCCCTTGAACAGGTCGGGCCCGGCGTCGACCGTCGAAATGCCCTGCGCGGCGGAGGACGGCGGGAAGGGCGGGATCATGTGGTCGAAGAAGCCGTCGTTCTCGTCGTAGGTGATGAACAGGGCCGTCTTCGCCCACACCTTCGGGTCGGCCGTGAGGGCGTCCAGGACCTGGGCGACGTACCAGGCGCCGTAGTTGGCGGGCCAGTTGGGGTGCTCGGTGAAGGCCTCGGGGGCGACGATCCAGGAGATCTGCGGCAGCTTGCCGTCCTTGACGTCTGCCTTCAACTGGTCGAAGAAGCCGTCGCCCTTGCGGGCGTCGGTGCCGGTGCGGGCCTTGTCGTACAGCGGGTCGCCGGGCTTCGCGTCCTGGTACTGCTTGAAGTAGAGCAGGGAGTTGTCGCCGTAGTTGCCGCGGTAGGCGTCCTGGATCCAGCCCCAGGAGCCGCTCGCGTCGAGTCCGTCGCCCACGTCCTGGTAGATCTTCCACGACACCCCGGCCTTCTCCAGACGCTCGGGGTAGGTGGTCCAGCTGTAGCCGGCCTCGTCGTTGCCGAGGACCGGGCCGCCGCCCTTGCCGTCGTTGCCGGTGTAACCCGTCCACATGTAATAGCGGTTGGGGTCGGTGGAACCGATGAACGAACAGTGGTACGCGTCGCAGATGGTGAAGGAGTCGGCGAGCGCGTAGTGGAAGGGGATGTCCTCACGCGTCAGGTACGCCATGGTCGTGGAGCCCTTGGAAGGCACCCACTTGTCGTACTTGCCCTGGTCGAAGGCGGCGTGTCCGTCGTTCCAGCCGTGCGGGAGGTCCTGGATGAACGCGAGGCCCAGGTCGTCGGCGTCGGGGTGGAACGGCAGCAGGTCCTTCGTGCCGTCCGACTGATACCACACCGGCTTGCCGTCGGGGCGGGTCATCGGACGCGGGTCGCCGAAGCCGCGGACGCCTCTGAGTGAGCCGAAGTAGTGGTCGAAGGAACGGTTCTCCTGCATAAGGACGACGATGTGCTCGACGTCCTCGATCGACCCCGTGCGATGGTTGGCGGGCAGCGCGGCGGCGCGCTGGATGCTGTTGGACAGCGCGGTGAACGCCGTTGTGGCGCCCGCGAGTTGGAGGAATCGACGCCGGTTGGCTTCGGGCATGGCTGAGGGACCTCTCATCCTGGCGTACGGGATGCCGGAACGTGACGGGATGATGCGCGCTGCGAGTGTTCCAAGAGCACCGAACGTCAGGGAAGGGCCCGGTGGCCACGATGTGACGGGTGCGGGTACGTGAGGCCAAAACCTCACCAAGAAGTCCCCGCCGTACATCGCATACCGTGCGCGTATACAAACTGCGAAGCGGCCACGGTCCCCCTGCCCGTGCGACGCCCCCTAGAGGGGGAACCGCAGGACGACCACCCGGGAACCGGGGCCGCCCGTGACGGAGACGCTTTTCCCGCTGAGGAGTTCCGGGCCGGTCCGGCCATCCGCGATGAGGGTGATCAGGATCGTGAAGGGGGCGATCCGCAGCTCCGGCCCGTCCCGCCGCGCGGTGGCCGACGGCCACTGCGAGCGGAGAATCGGACTGGTGAGGGCGAA
The DNA here is from genome assembly GCF_044387825.1 of Streptomyces sp. NPDC020299. Taxonomy (NCBI): domain Bacteria; kingdom Bacillati; phylum Actinomycetota; class Actinomycetes; order Kitasatosporales; family Streptomycetaceae; genus Streptomyces; species Streptomyces sp. NPDC020299. Next base: position 104,283 of record NZ_JBIRWL010000011.1, on the reverse strand, counting down.
CACCTCGCCGAGCACGACGACGCTGTCGTCGATGCCCGGAACGCGCGCCCGGAGCGTGAACGAGGGATCGGCGCCCACGTCGACGTGGACACCGTGGAGCGAGGCGGATCGGGCCAGCTCCGCGGTCAAGGTGTCCAGTTCGGCGAAGGGGACCCAGTCCGCCTGGCCGGCGAGGTACTGCGCCAGGAAGTAGACGAAGGCTTTGAGTACCTGATCGGCGGCCTGACGGTACCGATCCGTGAAGCGGTCGGACGGGATGCCGTCCCACAGTTCGCTCCGCAGCCGGCCGAGCTCCTGCTCCACCTGCGGATCATCCTGGAACCGGGCATCGGAGGCGGTGCTCCGCCCGGGTACCGGATCCTCGTGGGCCCGCTGCGCGTAGAGGTCCGCCGTACCGCTGCCGCCCTGGGACGCGCGCAGGCCGGCAGAGCCCTTGCGCAGTGCCTTGAGGAGTTCCTGGGAGGCGTGCGCGAACGGCTGCAGGTCCTCCGGCAGCCGGTCCGCGGGAAGTGCCGCCACCGCGTCGAGGCTCTGCGCGGGCAACCGTGTCCGCTCGGCGATGTAACGGCTGAGCGCCTCATAGGTCCACCACGCGTCGTGCCGGCTGACGACCGCGGTCAGCTGTTCACGGGCCTGATCGGTGAACGTGATCAACGGCGGGCCCGCACGGTCGGTGTCGATGTGCAGCAGGCTGCTGGTGAGCAGCTCGGCCACGTCCGCGTTGTCGGCGTCCCGGACGACTTCCTGGCGGATGAGCTGCAGCAGCGGGAGACTGAGGCGGCCGAACGAGCAGCACAGTGCCGCCAGGCGTACCGCCGCTGGTGAGGCCATGTGCAGGAACGCGTGGGCCGCGTTCCCGGCGGATTCCGCGCGCTCCTCCTCGGTCGGGGGCCGGCTGTAGGCCAGGAAGGGCGAGGGCGCGTTTCCGGACGGGCCCACCAGGACGGCGTCGTAGCCCTCGGGTGCGCCGCGCACGAAACCGCGCGCCCAGCGCTGCAGGGAGTGGGCGGTCAGGCTGAGGGTGGGAATCGCCAGGTAGAGCTCGCTCTGCTTGACGATGCCCTTGAGGTGCGGCGGAGGTGTCACCCGCAGCGTGGAGTTGCTGCCGGGGACACGGTTGCGGACGTGGACGGCCGGGAGGTCGAGTGCCGTACGGTGCCAGAGCCTGGAGGGCAGCGGGTTCGCGACGGACAGCGGCGCGCGCATCGCCCACTGCCGCAGCAGCTGCCACACCTTGGCCTCGTACCACGCCGGTGCCGTGCAGTCGGACAGCACCAGGAAGAGGCGCCGGTTCTCCGTCCCCACGGCGCCGGTGACATGGACGAAGTGCCCGCGGGCGTCGGTCACGTAGGGGTCGTGCCCGTCGGTGGACAGGTGCCATCGGCGCACGCTGCGGAAAGCACCGGCGTTCTCCAGCAGGGCGACGAATTCCTCGATGGCGCCACGCCACACCTCGGTCGTCAGGTGGGTGTCGACCACGACGACCACGTCGAACCACGGCTCGGGCAACGGGGCCAGGACCGGGACGAGTTCGCCACCACGCGCGTAGGAGTCGATGGTGGCCTGCATGTCCAGACCGGTTTTCCTGCCGCGCGGATAGCGGCGCATGAAAGGGCGCAGGGAGCGTCCGAGTTCCACGGTCTGCGACAGCGATCTGCCCGCGGCGACCGAGACGGACGGACCTGACAGCGAGGCCGAGGAGTCACCGAACTCCTCGTACAGCGGGTAGCAGTCGGGGCGCGGGGTGGCGGGCACGCCGACCGGGCGGGGCGGCACGGTGGACTGCCGGGGTCGGCGTTCGGCCCGGGGCGGGTCGCCGGACTCGCCCGCGCCGGCCTCCGCCGCGGCCGTCGGCCTGTCGGCCGGCGTCACGGTGTCGCCCGGTGCCGGTGACGCCGCGGCCAGCCACAGGGCGTCCGCCAGGGCGAGCGCGTCGACCTCACCGTCCAGGCAGTCGATGAGAGCGCCGAGGACGCGTCCGAGCTGCTCAGGCACCGGACAGATCGCGCAGGAGGCAGCGGAGCAGCCTCTCACGCTGGGGCTCGACGGGTGCGTTGCTGTCCGTGATGAGCTTGACGGCGTTCAGCAGCTGGTCCACGGCCAGGGCTTGCCCCAGTGCGACCCGCTTGACGAACTCGTCGATGAGGTCGCCGGCCTCCTGCGTCACGGCCTGCCCCAGGTGGGCTTCCACCGCGTCCCGCAGCAGTTCCGGCGTCATGTCGGGCATGTCGTAGCGGATGCACCTGCGCAGGAAGGGCGCGGGGAACTCCCGTTCACCGTTGCTGGTCATCACGATGAAGGGAAAGCGGTCACAGCTGACCCGCCCGTTGACGACGACGTACGGATCCAGATCGCCTTCGGTGAGGTCTTCGCCGTCCCCGCGCCACCGCCTGATCCCCACCTCTTCGCGTGCGTGGCGGACGAGTTCGGGGATCTCGTACTCTCCTCGCTCCAGCACGTCCAGCAGGTCGCTGGGCAGATCGAGATCGCTCTTGTCGATCTCGTCGATCAGCAGTGCCCTGGGGCGGTCGTAGCCCGGCAGCAGAGCGGTGCCCAGCGGGCCGATCTGGAGGAACTGGGCGATGTCGTCCTCCACGACCTCCGCGCTCTCCCCGTTCTCGCTCTCGCCGTTCTCGCCACTCTCGCCGCTGTCCCCTTTCGCCTTCGACTGGGAAAGGCGCAGCGTGTGGATGTGCCCCAGCGCGTCGTAACGGTAGAGGGCGTCGGACAGGGTGCTGCGGGAGGTGATGTGCCAGCGCAGCACCGGGCCGAGCCGCAGTTCGTCGGCGACCTGCTCGATCACGGACGACTTCCCGCTGCCGGCCGGACCGGTGATCAGCAGGGGGCGGTGCAGGAACAGCGCCGCGTTGACGGCGTCGGTCAGTCCCACGGGCGGCTGGAAGGTGCGCGGCGCGGACCGGCGCGGGAAGGTACGCCAGGGAGGAGGGGGCGGCAGCTCGGTGTCATGTGCTTCACCGGTGCCCTGGTAGTAGGTGTTCCACGCCATCACATGCTCCTCAGGGACGGTGCCCGCTCGTCTGGAACCGGCGGCAGAAGTCGAGCCACGGCTCGTCGTGCCACGCCGTTCTCATCAGGGCCAGTTCGGCCCAGCTCGCCGCGTCGCCGTCCTGGTCGACCGGCCCGTCCGCACCGTGCTCCTTGAGCCGGCGCCACCGGTAGGCGCGCGTGAACTCGGTCGGCAGACGTTCCCAGTTACGCACCAGCTCGGCCAACGGTTCACGCAGGGCCGTCTCTTCGTCCGCCGGCCACAGCAGTACGGGCGTATAGGGCAGCAGGGTCTGCAGGAGGAGGGAGAAGCTCTGGTCACGTCGGGCGATGCCGATGGCCCTGGGATAGCGGCCCATCGACAGGGCGTCGGTCAACTGCTCGATGTTTTCGACCTGCTTCACGCTCAGCCAGTCGATGGGCGCCATGCCGTTGAACGCCTCGGTGCTGCACACCTGGAGCTGCTGCCGGGCCAGGTCGTTCAGCCCCCGAAGGTGACGAGGCTCCACGAGCCGTTCCGACCAGCGCAGCGTCACGCTGCGTTCGGCGGCGCCGAGGACGTAGAGCCCCGCCCTGAGCTCCTCCGGTCGCCATGAGGGGAAGAGCGCCGCCGGTACCACGACGTCGATGTGACCGAGCCGCACCCCCGCGGGAAGCTGTTCCTCCGCCCAGTCCACGACGTCCGGCAGGACCTGTTCCACACCGGACTGGGTGGGAGGGCAGGGGAAGTGTTCCGGGGCGGAGAAGTCGGTGCCGTGCCGCACCCATACCGAGATGGACTCCGGCCAGTCCAGCCGGGCCGCGTGCAGACTCACCACCGCGCCGGCGCGCTGCTTGTCCTGCATGACGCGCACCTCTTCCCGCGCGTCGTTGAGCGCCACATGGGTATCGCCTTGCGCCGCCCATGCGTCGAGCGACACATCGTCGAGATCCCTGGCGCACGCCTGAGCCAGGGCGACGATGCAACGGGCCAGGGCGAGATCGCAATTCATACGGCCGTCCATGCTCATGCCGCGAAGAGCCTCGTGCTGCAGGAAATACCGCAGCAGATCCGTACCCCGCAGATCCGCGGGCGGGCGCAATGGATCCGTTCCGGCGCGACGGCGTTTGTTGAGCTCTTTCATGGCACGGGTCACTGTAAAGGTCGACAGCGCGTTCTTGGTCCAGTCGGTCACAAATGTCTCCGCTGCGAACGCCTGTATGAGAGCGTGCGTCACTTCCGCGACCCGACAGGCCCCGATCGAGTCGCCGCGCTCCGCTGCCGCCTCGTGCAGCTCCGCCAGATCCGCCTGTCCGTCGGACGCCCCTATCGCGGCCCCGTCCGGCCAGGTCAGCAGGGCCGAGCGCAGGTCGGCGGCGCCGACCTCACTGAGCTGTCCGCGGCCCTGCGGCGCACGGTGCCGGGCATTCACCGCCAGCCAGAGTCCCTCTTCCGCCGCGATGAGCGACCCGTTGTAGTCCAGTGCCGCCGCTTCCTGCTGGTCGAGTGTCTCCATCAGCGCCGACCGGTATCTGCGCAGGGGCACGAATTCCCCGGCGTCCTCGAATCCGTCACTGATCCACTGGGTGATCTCGCGGCTGAAATCCAGGTTGTAGGCCTCTTGCTGCGACTGCGACGCCGCCAGTACGGAAATCCGGGTCCGCCCCTGCAGGTATCCGCCGATCAGGCTCGTCGCGGCGGGAATTCCGGCTCCGGCGTTGCAGGTGTCCAGGAGAACGACGACCCCGGCCATACCGTGCCGGTTGACCGCGCAGTCGATCAGCTGGTTCACGTCCACCGACGTGACCGGATCCTCGCATTCGGTGTCGGCGGCCATGTAGTGGAGGGTGCCGGATCCCGGGGCTGACTGGCCGTGGCCGAGGAAGGCCAGTACGAGGACGGCGTGCGCCTCGCCGGCCCGTACGATCGCCTCCCGCACCGCCGCGTCCACCGTGGCACGGTCGGCATGACCGGAGCGGATGACCGACTCGTGGGAGCCCGGGCTCGGCTCGCATGCCCCGAGGGCGGGATTCGTGAGGACGGCGTGCAGGGCCGCCGCGGTCTCGGCCAGCCCGGGCAGTTCGTCCTCGGCCTGACACTGTGTCGCCACCACCAAGGCGTGCCGGGGATGCCGCAACTCGGTCCCGAGGGCACGTCTCATGAGGCGGCCCCGCGCAGGCGGATCAGTGTGTCCATCACGGGACCCGCGACTTCGGGCCGGCGCAGGTAGGTGAGGGCCGAATGCGTCCACACCGCCCTGGACGACAGCGGCACCGGCTCGGGCAGCACCTTGCTCGCATTGGGCGCGATGACGTCGCACAGCCGCCGCAGCGGTACCACCGGGTCGTCCCCGTCCCACACGTCGAGCCACCGCCGGACCTGAGCCGGGACAGCCGGCGGCTGCGGTCGGAGCCGGGGCCATATCAGGGCGTTCATGGCGATCGGGGCGCCGATGGTGACGAACAGTTCGACCTGCCCGGGGTAGTAGGCCAGCGCCTCCAGAGCCACGACCGAGCCCAGCGAGTGGCCGATGACGACGGCCGGACGCCCGGGATCCAGCTCACGTACGACCCGGTGCCGGATCCGTTCGTCCAGCGTCGTGACGCCCCCGTCCTCGTCCGTCACACGCTCCTTGCGGCGCAGATAGCGGCCCGGCTGGGACAGGATCGACAGACACCGTGCGGCACTGGCCCGCTGCAGGCCGAACCGGACACCGGGTACGCGCGCCAGTGCCGCGCACACGGCGGCCGCGTGTCGCACCGGCGACATGAGTCCCTGCGCCCGCCGCTGTTCGGGCCGCGTCTCGAGATACAGCCGGGCCTGCGCCCGGATGCGCTGCAGATCGGCCCTCGCCGGACCGGACTTGTCGAGGGCGTCGACGTACTCGAAGACCATCGCGAGCGTCACCAGCGCCGCCTCGTCGTCGAGTTGGCCTTCCGCCCCGCCGGCTCCCTGTGCACCCGGCCGCGCGAAGAGGTCGCTGTAATCCGCGAACCGGCAGTCGGCCAGCCAGCCGCCGGTCAGAGCCGAAATGTGGTCCGCGTACTCTGCCGCACGGGCGCCTTCGGCCAAGGACCGCTGCCAGTCCCGGCGTTCGTCCTCGGCGTCCCGGATTCCCCCGATTCCGTGTACCAACAGCAACTGTGGCCCGGCCGTCGCCATCACGGCTTCCTCCCCCCGCCACTCCGCCCCCCGCGAAGCGCAACACGAGAGTAAGTGCCCCCTTTGGGGCACTTCGGAAACATCACGGCCCCGGACAACGAGCCGCCTCCTGCGAGGCGGCCTTTCGCGGAGCCCTTCCGCGGGACGGAAGAGCCGTTGTCGTGCCGCTCCGCCGCTTCCCATGATGTGGCCACCACCACAGACGGGAGCCGCAGCCATGCCGCACATGACCGCCTTCGCCAGGAACCAGTGGTACGTCGCCGCCTACAGCCATGAGGTCGGGCGCGAGGAACTGCTGGGCCGGACCATTCTGGGTGAGCCGCTCGTCTTCTACCGCACCGAGGAGGAGGGCACCCCGGTCGCCCTGCACGACCGGTGCGTGCACCGCCGCTTCCCGCTGTCCGAGAGCCGGCTGGACGGCGACCGGATCGTGTGCGGGTACCACGGGTTCACCTACGACACGACCGGTACGTGCGTGTACGTGCCGGGGCAGAAACGCGTCCCGCGCACGGCACGGGTCGCCTCCTACCCGGTGGTCGAACAGGACTCGCTGGTGTGGGTGTGGATCGGCGACCCGGCGCTCGCGGACCCGCTGACCATTCCGCGCGCCCGGCACCTCGACTCCCCCGGCTGGGTCACCGTCCGCGGCATGGAGCCGATCGACGCCGACTACGGCCTCCTCGTAGACAATCTCCTCGACCTCTCCCACGAGACGTATCTGCACGGCGGCTACATCGGCACCCCGGAGGTCGCCGAGACGCCGATCACCACGGAGGTCGACGAGGGCGCGGGCATCGTGCGGGTCAGCCGGCGCATGGACGACGCCGCCTGCCCGCCGTTCTACGCCCGTTCCACCGGCATCGAAGGCCGGATCACCCGCTGGCAGGACATCGAGTACCACGCCCCGTGCCTCTACCTGCTGCACAGCCGCATCGCCCCGGTCGGCGTGCTGCCGGAGGCGGACGGCAGCGACCCGAACGGCTTCCACACCGAGATCACGTACGCGATCACGCCGTCCGCCGACGGTCACGTGTACGACTTCTGGATGGTCTCCCGCGACTGGGCGGTCGACGACGAGGAGGTCACCGGGTTCCTGCGGGGCAACAACCACACCGTCGTCATGCAGGACGTGGACGCGCTCAACCTGCTGCAGAAGACGCTGGGCACCGAGCGCACCGGCTACCAGGAGCTGAGCATCAACATCGACACCGGCGGCCTGGCCGCCCGCCGTATCCTCGCCCGGCTGGTCGAGGAGGGCGACAAGCCCGTGGAGAAGGTCCAGTGACGTCGCCCGTCCGCGGGGCCGCCACCGGCGAGGTGTACCGCATCGACTGGCTGCCGGGCACCGACGTCCTGCACGGCACCTGTCACTGCGGTGCCATGCACACCGCGCAGGATCCGGTCGCCATGTGGGAGTGGATGCTCGGCCACCCCGAAGGACACCGCACCGAAGGACACCACCCCGAAGGACGCCAGCCGCGAGGAGCCGGCTCATGAGTGTGTACGAAGCCGAACTCGTGGTGGAGCGGCGGGAGTCCGCCGCCGACGGGGTCCTCGCCCTCACGCTGCGCCATCCGCTGGGCGAGGAACTGCCCGCCTGGGAGCCGGGCGCCCATGTCGACGTGCTCCTCGGCCCGGACCTCGAACGGCAGTACTCGCTGTGCGGCGATCCGGCCGACCGTGCCGTGTGGCGCGTCGCGGTGCTGCGCGAGCCGGACGGGCGGGGCGGATCGGCGTATGTGCACGAGCAGGTGGGGCCGGGCGACAAGGTGCGGGTGCGCGGGCCGCGCAACCACTTCCCCCTCCAGCCCGCGACCCGGTACCGGTTCGTCGCCGGCGGCATCGGCATCACCCCGATCCTGCCGATGCTGGCCGCGGCCGAGGCGGCGGGCGCCGAGTGGACGCTGCTGTACGGCGGACGGGCGCGCGGTTCCATGGCGTTCACCGGAGAGCTGGCGCGGTACGGGGACCGGGTGACGATCGCCCCGCAGGACGAGACGGGACTGCTGGACCTCGGCCCGGTGCTCGACGGCCTGCCCGACGGCACCCTGGTCTACTGCTGCGGTCCCGGGGCGCTGCTCGACGCGGTCGAGGAGCGCTGCCCGGCCGGGGTGCTGCGCGTGGAGCGGTTCCAGCCCAAGGAGCAACCGGTCGGCGACGACGGCGAGTTCGAGGTGGAGCTGGCCCGGAGCGGCCGTACGCTCACGGTCCCGGTGGGTGTCTCGGTACTCGACACCGTGCGCGCCGCGGGCGTGGAGGTGCTCTACTCCTGCACCGAGGGCACCTGCGGCACCTGCGAGACCGACGTGCTGGAGGGCACCCCCGACCACCGCGACTCGGTCCTCGGCGAGGACGAACGGGCGTCCGGGGAGACCATGATGATCTGCGTGTCACGGTGCCGGGGCGTCAGGCTCGTCCTCGACCTGTGACGTGCGGCACGCCACGGAGTCGAACGCACCTCCGCCTCGACGGGGTGAGGTGATCGCGGGTTTCCGGCCCGGCGCCGTCGGCGACCTGAACGCCGACGGTGCCGGGTCAGGCCTCCGGTGCGGGGACGACGGTCAGATGGCCCGCCGCGGCACGGGCGCGGCGCGGGCGGCGCGGGGCCGCGGCGGGGCGGCGGGAGTCGCGCAGCACCAGGGTGAGGCGGGTGTAGCCGAGGGCCTGAAGGGTCCTCGGGGTCTCGACGACGATGCGGCACTCGGTGGCGCCCCAGCGCGGGTCGGGGTGCAGCAGCGGGCGGACGGCGCCGTCGGGCTCGCAGGCGTCCTCGCCGACGGCGCGGATCCAGTGCGGCAGGCCCTGCCGGAAGGCGGCCTCCATGAGGGGGTCCTGGGCGATGTCCCGGCGGATCGCCTGCAGCCCGTGGTCGTGGGCGCCGTGCTCCCAGGCGGCCTTGAAGTGCGCCAGCATCGGCAGGCACCAGCTCGGCTCGTGCTCGCCGAGGACCGTGCCGGCGTCCGGGTGGAACAGGACGAACCTCAGGAAGTTGTCGCCGGGCATGGCCGTCGGATGCGGGCCGACACCCCGGAAAAGTGTCTCGAAGGCGTTGTTGGCCAGGACGACGTCCCAGCGGTGGTCCACGACGAAGGACGGGAAGGGGCCGGCCTGAAGGAGCGTGGCGTAGTCCTGGAGGTACGCCTGGGCCTCGAGACCCTCGGGGACGGGCCGCGGCGCCGGCCGCTGCCCTCCTGCCTGATGTGCCATCGGGAGGTCACCCCTCTTGCCTATGCGGCCTTCACGCGGCGCCCTGATCCTGCTGCCCCGAGAAGAGTGATGTCAACTATCGTGGCATTTCATGCCTGTTGACGGCTGAAATTGGCCACAGTTGTGGCGAGACCTGGATGTGAGTTCGAACCAACCGCTACTCTCCGGGAAGTTCACGGCAACCGTTTGTGATGAGCCTCGTGTTGAGCCTCTGAGAGACGTAGGAGATCTGTCGGTGACGGATGGCTACGAGGATCCGGGCGCCACGACGACCGACCGGCTGCCGGCCGTCGTCGCCCGCGTCACCGCGCTCGCCGGCCGGCTCGGCGTGCCGCACGCGGAGGTCTTCGACGTCAGACGGCTGTCCGTCGGCTGCGGTGTCCCCGAGCCCGTGGTCAGGGCCCTGCTCGGCGGCCGGCCCGCGGGCGAACGCGATGTGCAGGCACGGTTCCTGCAGCGCCTGGACCTGCTGCGCCGCACCCGGCTGAAGACGAACGGGCGGAAGTACACCCAGCAGGAGATCGCCGACGGCGCCGGCATGTCCCGGCAGCAGGCGGGCGCTCTGATCAACGGCGACCGGCGTCCCACGATGGAGCACTGCGACGCGCTGCAGCGCTTCTTCCGGGTGCACGCCGGCTTCCTCACGGCGGAGGACCCCGAGGCCCTCGCGGGTGCGCTGCAGCGCACCGAGCAGGAGCTGCTGCAGAAGCTCGCCGACCGCGAGCGTGCGGCGGCCGAGGCCGCCGAGGATCCGCTGGAGCGGCTGCTGCAGGACCACGGTGTCCGGGGGATCGCCTGGCGGGCCGCGCAGCTGCCCACCGACCAGCACCGCGACAAGGTCGCGGAGTGGCTGGACATGCTGCTGGAGAGCGTCAAGCGCCCCGAGTCGTGACCGGTCGTGAACCGAGGGAGAAGAGTGGGCATCGCCAGTCAGATGCGCCGCCTGTGCGGCGAGTTGGTCACCGAGCTGACCCTTCCCGCACCGGCGCGGCCGCACGACCTGTACACGGCGCTGTGCGACGCGATGAGCCGCCGCCGCGGCCGGCCCGTGGTGTTCCGGGCGGCCGGCTTCCCGGCCGGCACCGCCAGCGGGCTGTGGCTCGACATGGCCGACCGTGACCTGATCGTCGTCGAGGAACGCACCGCGCCCGACCACCAGCTGGTCATCCTCGGGCACGAGCTGTGGCACATGCAGGCCGGCCACAGCGGCCACCACGTCGACGGCGTGGGGGTGGCCGCGCGGCTGCTGGGCGACGTCCCGGACCAGCATGCCCTGGAGGCCACCGTGCGCAACGTGGCCGCCCGGACCCGCTTCGACCTGGCCGAGGAGCGGGAGGCCGAGACCTTCGGACTGCTCCTGGCCAGCAAGTGCCGCACGTGGCTGGCCGGTTCCTCGCTGCGCGGTCCGGTGCAGCGGGACGACGTGGCGGGCCGTATCGAGGCATCGCTGGGGTATCCCGGGCCGCAGGGCTGAGCGTGCACCGCGCGGTGGGGCGGCGTTGTCAGTGGTGGACGGCAAGCTGGAGGTGCGCCGCCGACATGTGCGGCGTACGCGCTGCGCGTGCGTGACCGTGACACCCGACGGGGAGAGCCGACCGATGCCCACCGCCGTACTGACCGACCACGAGCGTGCCGCCGTCCAGGCCTATCTGCGATTGCTGCACACCGTGCGCGCCGCCCTGGACGGCCCACCCGACGGAGCCCGTCCGGTCGTGCTCCCGCCCGCCGTGCTCGCCGAGGCGGAGCGGGCGCTGTCGGACGCCGGACTCGCGGGCAACGAGGAGCAGTTCTTCCGGCTGCTGCACGACTGGTGTCCACCGGCCTGACGGCGCCGGACCGGGGGCGCCGGCCGCACACCGCTCAGGAATGCGGCACCACGACCGCCGTGGTGACCACGCCGCGCCGGATGGTCCAACGTCCCTCGAACCGGCCGACGCGACGGCCGCCCACCCACGGCCCGGGCACCAGGAGTTCGGCGTGCAGGCGGCCCTGCGGGCCCGGGCCGGGCTCGGGGACGATCTCGATGTCGGCCTCGGAGAAGTCCAGCCACTGGCCGGTGAGCGGGAACCAGGCCTTGTAGACGGACTCCTTCGCGCTGAACAGGATCCGGTCCCAGTGCACCTCGGGCCGTTGCCCGGCGAGCCGGCGCAGACGGTCGGACTCGGCGGGCAGGAACACGTAGGAGACGATCTCCCCCGGCAGCGCCTCGTGCGGTTCGGCGTCGATACCGAGGGAGGCCAGGTCGGCGGCGCGGGCGAGGGCGGCGGCGCAGTAGTCGTCGCTGTGGGTCATGCTGCCGACCAGCCCGTCCGGCCAGCGCGGCGCGCCGCTCTCGCCGGTCAGCACCGGCTGCGCGGGTACGCCGAGCTTCTCCATGGCCAGCCGGGCGCAGGCGCGCACGGCGGAGAACTCGCGGCGGCGCTTGGCCACCGCCCGGGTCATGAGTGCCGCTTCCTCGGGGTAGAGCGGGGCGCCGCGGAGCCCGTCGTCACCGTACGCTTCCACGGCCACGACCGAGTCCGGAAGCAGCTCCTCGATCACCGGATCCGACCTCCATCGGCAGAATGCGGCGCAGCCTTCCCGGTGGTTCCGGGCGCTTGCGCCACTCGCGGGGGTATCCCACGGACACCTCTTCGAAGCGGACGCCGTCGAGCCAGGTCGTCCGCGGGATGTGCAGATGACCGTAGACCATGGCGGCGACGCGGAATCTGCGGTGCCAGTCGGCGGTGAGCCCGGTACCGCACCACATGGCGAACTCGGGGTGCCACAGGACGTCCATCGGGTGCCGGTCGAGCGGGTAGTGGTTGACCAGGACGGTGGGCAGGTCCTCGGGAAGCGCGGCCAGCCTGCGTTCCGTCGCGGCGACCCGGGCGCGGCACCAGGCATCGCGGCTGGGGTAGGGGTCGGGGTGCAGCAGGTACTCGTCGTTGCACACGATGCCGGTGCCGTGCGCGTAGGCGAGTCCCTCCTCCTTGGTGGCGCACCCGTCGGGCAGGAAGGAGTAGTCGTACAGCAGGAACAGCGGTGCGACGGCCACCGGGCCGCCGGGGCCGTGCCACACGGGGTAGGGGTCCTCGGGGGTCGTCACGCCCAGCTCGCGGCACACCTCGACGAGGTGCTCGTAGCGGGGGACGCCGCGGTGGGGGACGGTCTCACGGGGGTGGGTCCACAGGTCGTGGTTGCCGGGGCACCACAGGACCTTGCGGAAGCGGCCGGCGAAGGTCCCGAGGACCCAGCGGATGTCGGCGACGGTCTCGGCCACGTCGCCCGCCACGATCAGCCAGTCCTCGTCCGAGTCGGGGCGCATCTGTTCGACGAGCGCGCGGTTCTCGGGGTACCCGATGTGCAGGTCGCTGATGGCCAGTAACTGCCCGGCCCCGCCGGCCGTCGACTCCACCCTGGCCCCTCCCGATCATGTCAGTGCCACCAACGAGAACACATTCGCGGTCGCCGGACAAGGACAATCCACGACAGTACGAAAACGCCCCGAACTCCTGTTTCTCGAACCCCCGTTTCACAGTACCGGCCGGGCGGGTGGGCAGGACCGGTGAATCCGTAACACTCGCGTTGCACGCCGGGCTGTTTGAAAGCCGTATGATCGCCCCAACACCGCCGCCATCAACGCCCTTCGCGCAGGGCGGTTCGGTGTCCCTCCATCCACCCTGCCCGGGCACGGGCCGCTGCGCCCTGCCCGAAAACCCCGAAAGGCGGCCTGCATGCTCTCTCGCGTACGCGTCTGGCTCAACCGCACGTACGCGGAGAACGTGTTCTTCATGGATCAGCTGCGGAGAAATCCCAGCGACCGGGCGGTCGAGATCCACGCCACGCACGGCGACCCCGACTCCCCCGTGCTGGCCGCGGCCGACACCGCCGACCTGGAACCGGAGGGCCTGTCCCCGGCCGGTTACGTCGAGTACGCCCTGGACCAGTGCGCACGGCGCGGCATCGACGTGTTCGTGCCGCGCCTGCACCAGGCGGCGATCGTGGCGCACCGCGCCGATTTCGCGGCGGCCGGTACGGCGCTGCTGGCGCCGACGCCCGAGGCGGTCGCCGTGTTCGAGAACAAGGCGACCGCGTACGAGGCGATGGGCTCGGTCGGTGTGCCGGTGCCGCCGTGGCAGCGGGTCCGCACGGCGGACGAACTCCTCGCCGCCGTCGAGGAGTTGGAGGCGGCGGGGCACAAGGCGTGCTTCAAGCCGGCCGCCGGTGCGGGCGGGGTGGGCTTCCGGGTGATCACACGCGCGCCCTTCTCCCTCACGCATCTCAGTGGCTTCCCGGGGCCTCATGTGCCGCTGGACATGGTGCTGACGGCGGTACGGGAGGCCGACGAACCGGTCGACTGGCTGGTCATGCCGCGCCTGGCGGAGCCGGAGGTGTCGGTGGACTGCCTGACCGGCCCCGACAACCGGGTCCGGCTGGCGGTGGGCCGCACCAAGAACGGCCGCCGTCGCGGCTTCACGCTCGACGAGCGGTGGCTGGCGCCCGCGCGGCTGATCGCGGGGGGCTTCGGGCTGCACTACCTGTCCAACATCCAGTTCCGGATGTTCGGCGAGCAGCCGGTACTGCTCGACGTCAACACGCGCCCGGCCGGCGGTCTGCACCAGCTGTCCCAGTGCGGGATCAACGCGCCTTGGGCGGCGGTGCAGTTGGCGCTCGGCGAGGACCCGGGCGAGTTCGAGCCGCCGTTCCTGGGACAGGACTACGCGGTGGTCTCCGGGCCGCGTCCGCTGCGCCCGGTGTCGCTGCCGCGGCAGCGCACGGAGGAGACCGGGGTACTGCTGCCGACGGTGCCCACGCCTGCGGCCGGGCCCGTCACCGCGGTGGCGCCGGAGGCGGGGGCCGCCGCCCCCGCCATAGCACCGGCCTAGATCACACCGTCCACCGGTCTGGACCAATCATGGCGTAGCCCCTTGACACCTCGATTGGTCCATACCAACTTGGTTGCGCACCGCTTTCCGCACCCCCCGCACTCCCCGCACACCTTCGTGCACTCCCGAACACCCCCATCACTTCAGGGAGATCGCGTGCGCAACACACTCCGGCGTTCCAGACGCCGTCTCCTCGCCCTGCTCGGCTCCGCGGCCCTGGCGCTCGCCGGGGCCATCGCCCTCCCCGGTACCGCACACGCGGCCAACGTCCTCACCAACCCGGGCTTCGAATCGGGCGGCCTCTCCCCCTGGACCTGCACCGGAAACCTCGGCTCGGTCGTCTCCTCCCCCGTGCACGGCGGCTCCAAAGCCCTCGCCGGGGCGGTCAGTTCGAGCGACAACGCCCAGTGCAGCCAGACCGTCTCCGTCCAGCCGAACACGACGTACAGCCTCAGCGGCTGGGTGCGCGGCAGTTACGTCTACCTCGGCGTGAACGGCGGCGCCTCCACCTGGACGACGTCGCCGTCCGCCTACAGTCAGCTGTCGGTGTCCTTCACCACCGGCGCCTCCCAGACCAGCGCCACGATCTACGTCCACGGCTGGTACGCGCAAGGCACCTACTACGCCGACGACATCAGCCTGGACGGGCCCGGCGGGGGCGGCGGTTCGGACACCCAGGCGCCGACCGCGCCCACCGGGCTGAGCTCCACGGGCAAGACCTCCTCGAGCGTGTCGCTGAAGTGGAACGCCTCCTCGGACAACGTGGGCGTGAGCGCGTACGACATCTACAGCGGCTCGAGCCAGGTCCTCAGCGTCTCCAGTACGTCCGCCACGGTCAGCGGCCTGTCGCCGAGCACCTCGTACACCTTCACCGTGAAGGCGCGGGACGCCGCCGGGAACACCTCCGCGGCCTCCAACTCCGTGTCCGTCACGACCGATGCGGGCAGCGGCGGCGGCACCGGCTTCAAGCAGGCCGCACCCTATCTGTACGAGGGCTGGGGCGATCCCCCGAGCCCGAGCACGGTGATGAGCGCGACCGGCGTCAAGTGGTTCACGATGGCCTTCGTGCTGGACTCCGGCGGCTGCAACCCCGCCTGGGACGGCAGCCGGCCGCTCACCGGCGGCGCCGACCAGAGCGCCATCAACGCCATCCGCTCCGCCGGCGGTGACATCGTCCCGTCGTTCGGCGGCTGGCAGGGCAGCAAGCTCGGCGCCAACTGCTCCTCCGCCGGAGCGCTTTCCGGGGCCCTGCAGAAGGTGATCGACGCCTACTCCCTGAAGGCGATCGACATGGACATCGAGAACTCGGACGAGTTCGAGAACGAGGCCGTGCAGGCGAAGATCCTCACCGCGCTGAAGACCGTCAAGGCCAACAACCCCGGCCTGAAGACCATCGTCACCTTCGGCACGTCGACCACCGGCCCGACCTACTACGGCAACCGCCTCATCGAGCAGGCGCAGTCGCTCGGCGCGAACATCGACGTCTTCACGATCATGCCGTTCGACTTCGGTGGCGGCTCCGACATGTACGGCAACACCGTGAACGCCGCCGAGGGCCTGAAGACCAAGCTGAAGTCGACCTTCGGGTGGGACGACGCCACCGCCTACTCCCACATCGGCATCTCCGGCATGAACGGCCTGTCCGACCAGCAGGAGAACACCACCCCGGCCATCTGGACCCACAAACCTATTTAGGGGTGGCAGAGTTCGCTAGCATCACCGCATGCCCTACGCGCCCGAGTACCTGCACCTCGTCATCCCCGGCGTCACCTTCGAGGCCATGCTCTACGGCCGCAACTCCGATGACGCCATCGGTGAAGGCAGCTCCGTCATCGACCAACTCGCAACCGGCCGCAGACTGTGCGACAACCACAAGTGGCACGTGACACGCGAGTTCAGCGACACGGACATCTCCGCCAGCAGGCACGGCCGCAAACCTCGCAACGATTTCGAGACACTGATCCAGACGCTCGGCACCGAGCCCGTGCCGTCCGGCACCCGACGCATCGTCGTCGCCTTCCAAGCGAGCCGCTACTACCGCGACCTTGAGGCCTACGTCCGCCTCCGCAAGGTCCTCCGGGACACCAACACGCTGCTCTGCTACAACGGGCAGGTCTACGACCTATCACGCCGCGACGACCTCAAGGCCACCGCGCAGCACGCCATCGACGCCGAGGACGAAGCGGAAGGCATCCGAGACGGGAACCTCCGCACGGCCGGCAGCCAGGCCCAGGCCGGCCTCCCGCACGGGAAATTGCTGTACGGGTACAACCGCACCTATCAGACCGTCAACGGGCGCAAACGCTGCACCGGACAGGACGAAGACCCCGTGCGTGGCCAGTACGTGCTGCAGTCCCTGGAACGCATCGACACGGGGCACTCCCTCAGGTCGCTCACCCGCTGGCTCAACTCCCAGCAGGACGCGACCCGCCTCGACGGCAAGCCGTGGACCGAGGCCTTCGCCCGGTCGATGCTCCTGAACCGGGCCTACCTCGGAGAGCGGGTCCACAAGGGCACCTACGTCAAGGCCGTGTGGGCTCCGATCAAGGGCCTGGAAACCCCCGACGGTCGCGCCATGTTCAACCGTGTGACAGCCGCGCTCACCCACCCGGCGCGGCTGATGCAGCGCGGGTCGGAGGTGGCGCACCTCCTGTCGTACCTCGCCCTGTGCGGCGAATGCGGCGACCACGCCGTGCTCCGCCACCTCTCCGGGAGCACGAAGCGTAAGCCCGGACTGTGCTGTAGCGAGAAGAACGACACCAGCATCGCCGAGGCCCGCATCGACGCATACGTCGAGGAAGCGGTCATCGACTGGTTCACCGACAAGGCCAAGGCCCGGGCCGCGCTCATCCCCGCAGACGACAAGGTCAAGGAGATGGCCGCCGCCGCCCAAAAGCTGATCAACGCCTACACGGAGCAGCTCGACGAAGCACGCCGAATGTCCCGGGAGTTCGACGCGGAAGCCGGCCGCTTCAAGCTCTCCGCCGTCTCGCTCGCGGCGATGGAGTTGGAGCTGGAGCCCAAGTTGGAGGCGGCGCAAGAGAAGCTTCGGACCTACACGGGTGTCTCGCCGCTGGTGCTCCGTCTGCTGGAGGCCCCCGATCCTGATGTGGTGTGGAACGGGCGGCTGGAGACTGAGGATCCGCCGGCGGTGCCGGGGCTCACGCTGGATCAGAGGCGCGAGGTGATCAAGAAGACCGTGACGGTGCGACTGTTCAAGGCGCAGGCGTCTGGTCGGCGGGCGCTGGACGACGGCCGTATCCGGCTGGCGTTCTTCGGTGAGCCGGGGTTCAGGGAGCGACCCCTCCGTGTTCCCGGGACCGCTCAGGGGACCGGCTCATCTGCCCGTGCTCGGGGAACTGGATGAGGTTGGCCGGTACGGGCTCGTCGGGCTTGAGCATGCCGGAGCGTTCCATCTGGACGCCGGTTCGGAAGGCTTCGCCTGCGAGCTGAAGTCTCTGTTCCTCGAACTTTTTCTGCATGGCGGCGCGTTCGGCGTACAGCGTGGCAGTGACGGCGGCGCGCTCTTCGTTCAAGTCGCGGGTGAGGCGCGTTGCTTCGGCTTCGAGTGCGCCTTGCAGGGCGGTGTATCGGCGCCGTTCTGCCTCGACCTCTCCGAGTGAGCGCACTAGCTCGCGGCGGACGACGCTGGTGTCGACGACCCAGTGATGGATCAGCGTGAGCGCGATCATCGTGAGTGCGGCGGTAACGAGGCATGTCCCACCCAGGGAACGGGACGCGTCGCTGCCGGTCACGCCGATGGCGCCGAGCCCGAGACCGCTCGCCAGTAGCGTGGCCCCGCCCGCCAGGATGATCCGACTGCCGCTTGCGAGCCTCATACACCGCACCCCCGCGTCACATCTGTGCTGCTGCGTCTCCGGAGGCGGCGGTGCCTTGCTCGGTCTCGGGTTGCGTGTTCTTCAGCGTGTCGATGATGCCGAGGAAGATCGAGCGGCGTACCTCGTCGTGGAAGCCAAGCCTGTTGGCGGCCTCCTCCGGTGTGATTCCTTCGGAGCCTACCTGTGACCGGCTCGTTTCGGACAGTGTCTGCTGTGACTCGCGGAAGTCGGCGGGAAGGTAGCGGGCCCTGACTAGCAGGTCGAGTGGGTCGAGCTTGATTGCCTTGGCGAGCGCGGGAATCGATTCCACGTCTGGAATTGTCTTGCCGCGGACGAGGCGGGACACCGTGCCGGGGGACATGCCGGTGTCGTCGGCGAGGCGTTGCTGTGAGCCGTAGCCCTCGTAGCCGGCGGCTTTGAGGGCGGGGAGGACAACCGTGAAGAACTCTTCGCGGTTCTGGGGGGTCTCCGTCATATTCCCGCACAGTACCTGCCTAGCTAGGCAGTAGCTAGAGACTGCCTCGCGAGGAAGGTGTGCCATCCAGTCACCGACCTGCGTCAACACAGGCCACACCCGCACTCGAACGCACGTTCGCCTCCAAATTCACCTCTGCCTTACGTGACACCTGCCTTGCGCGGCAGGAATTCTTGTGCCAGAGTCTTCCTCGTGAGGCAGAACCCACCCGCAACCTGCGGAAGGAGGCGCGCACCCATGTACCAGCTCAACGTCCGCAAGCTGCGCAGCAAGGCCCGCGAACACGGCGACACGAGCGGCTACGCCATCCAGAAGCGGACCGGAATCAACGACTCAACCGTCTACCGCATCCTGCGCGGCGCCGCCCAACCTGACCTGATTACGGCACTGCGACTCTCGGAGGCCTACAACTTCGACCTCCGCGACGTCATGGACACCGCCGAAGACGCCGAGGCCACCGCATGACCCGCGAAGAACGTCTCGCGATCCTCGGCCCCGAAACCGTCGCCGCGATCCGCGCCCGCGTAGCACTCGCCCCGGAACCGACAGACGAACTCGTCGAAGAACTCCGCCGGATCATGACCCGCCCCGGAGGCGCCGCGCCTCAGCCGCGGCCGACGGACGACGCCCAGCACGCGGCGAACGCCGCCGCCTGATCCCACTCACGCCGAAGGGCCGCTCCGACTGTGCCGGCCTGAGCAGCCCAACGACTCGGCGACCCCATCAACCAAGAAGAGAGGTCCCCGTGACCGACGAGGTTACCTTCCCGACTCCGCGCCCGATCAGCGAGCAGGGTGCTGCTGCTGAGGCGCTGGGTTCGCTGATCCGGATGTTCGGTCAGCTGCCTGACGCCTACATCAAGGTCCACCGGCCGGTGCTGTCCGTCCCGGCCGAGCTGGGGCTGCAGTTGGACACGCCGCAGGCCTTCGAGATTTGGCGGACGGCCCTGGGTATTGCGCCGTCCGGTGTGGAGATGCGTGCAACGTCTGACAAGCACGTGTGGCTGCAGGCTGACGGCGTGTTCCACGGCGTGGCCGTGCACCTGACCGGGTTCAACGTGCCGCTGACGGCGGAGCAGGCGAACACCCTTCAGGCCACCGATGAGACGCCGGCGGTGGCCGCATGAGCGACTCGATCATCGTCCGCGTCCGTCTGGACCGCTTCGACCTGATGTCGAACGCGAAGCAGACGCAGGTGTACGTGCAGATCCCCGAGGTCGCGCGTGCGTCGTGGCTGCTGGACGCGGAGTTCTACTCCGTGCTGAAGAGCGAGCCGTGGCCGCACGTCGTGGACTCCGCGCAGGAGTGCTACGTGCAGCGCGGCACGTTGACCGACCCCGCCTCGACCGCCGCCCGCGCCGCCGTCGTGGAGTGGCTGCTGGACGACGCAAACCACGACGCGATGCACGCCGCGTGGGAGCAGGACCAGGCCCGCCAGCACCCTGTAGCACGGAAGCTGCTCGCGGAGAACGAGCAACTGCGGGCGCGGATCGCCGAGTTGCAGACGGAACGGCACTCGACGAACGAAGCCCTCGCGGACACGACGGTGGCGCAGCGTGCGGCGGAGGTGTCGGCGGACAAGCTGACGCGGCTGCTGGCACCGACGCAGGCCCTCCGCGAGGACGAGGCCGCCGTGTTCGTGCCGCGGACGGAGCGGTCGTACTGGGTGGCCATCGCCGACGCCCTCAATGCCGCACACGCCGTCGGGATGCCGGTCGGCATCGACCTCGACGGCACCCTCACCGACCACAACGCGTGGTCCGTGGTCTGGGACCGGGTCACCGAACAGTGGACGGTCGCCGGATACGACGACGCCTCCGGGGCCAACGGCAAGGGAGCGGCCCGATGAACCGTATCCGCCTCAATCTGCACCGTCTGTTCCGGCGGTCGGCCGTCACGGGTCCGTACCGGATCTACGTCCACCGCACCCCGACCGGCGTCATGTTGGACGTCGAGCACTACCTGATCTCCGTGATCAAGTCGATCGCTGACGACCCCGAGTTGCTCGACCTGCTGCTGGAGGTCGCGGAGGACCGGGGGCTGGCGCGGGGCCACGACGGCTGGGAGCCGGAGCGGCTGCTCGTCGAGAAGCTGACGGCGGAGCTGGGCTACGAACTGCCGGTGTACGGCGGCGAGCTGACGAAGATGGCCCAGCGGTTGAGCGTCCTGGACTACGTGGTCAACGGGGCTGCGATCCCCGCGCAGCGTGAGGCGGGTGCGGCATGAGCGCCCGGAACATGATCAAGCCGGATACGGCTGCCGTGGTGCACGGCTTCGCCCAGCCGGGTCGCATCTACACCCGGCAGTGTCACGGCGTCCGCGCGGAGTTCGATGTCCGGCACGTTTCCGAACGCCCGGACGGCGGTTGGCAGGCGTTCGGCTGGTACCGACGGCAGCCCCGGACGTCGTGGCACCCGTATTCGCAGGACACCGCCGAGTTCGAGCTCAGCGGCTGGACCGAGGTCGCCGAGGGCGGTGAGGGGCAGTGAGCCGCCGCAAGTTCGTCAGGTCCGTCTTCGGGGGCGTGGCCTCCGGTCTCGTCGCCGGTCTCATCGTCAACCCGGTGTGGCTGGCGGTGAGCGGGCGCCAGCCGTCGCTGCTCGTCAGCCTGGTCGCGACGTACGTGGTCACCAGCTTGTGGGGCATCGGGCAGGCCATCCGCTTCCACCGGAAGTGGAAGCAGGTCGCCGCCGCCTACCGGCTGCCTGCGCTGGGCGAGGGGATCGAGATCCCGCACCGACCGCCCACCGACGGCGGTGAGGACCAGTGAGTCGCCTCGCCAAGCGCCGCCAGGTGAACCACAAGGAGACCGCCGAGGCGCTGCGCCGCAGTCCTGGGGTGTGGCTGATCGTCGGCGAGTACCGGAACCGCTCAACCGCCAGCAGCACTTCGTACGCCATCCGCGCGGCAACCCCTGGTGTCGGCGCCTGGTACGCGCCCCCAGACTCGTTCGAGTCCCGCACCGAGCTGGTCGAGGAAGGCGTGCGTGTCTACGCCCGCTACGTCGGCACCCGCCGCGACTGGCTCCTCGCCGCGATAAGGGCTGCTGGCCAGCCGATCACCACGCACGACGCCGAACTGCTCCTCGCCGACTCGCCTTGGCCGACGGCCGGCCGGAACACCGTCCGGAAAGACCTGCGCGGCCTGGCCCGCAACGGCCGCCTCGACACCGGCACCACCGCCACGGGGCGCCGCCTCTACATCCCGAAGGACTGCGCATGAACAAGCCGAACGGCCCGTCCGGGCTGCGGCAGTTGATCTTCGAAGCCGCACTTGAGATGTCCCTGAACCTGACCACTACGGAGATCGCGCAGCTGGCGCACCTCGTCGCCGAGAAAGCAGCGGTTCAGCGCGGAACGCAGGTTGACACGAACCTGCCGCCGCGCCAGATGGACGTCCTCCGGGCGCTCGTGGCGGGCGAGACCCGCCAGGAGACCGCCGCCCGGTTGCAGCTCGCCGAGAACACGGTGGCCACCCACCGGCGGCTGCTGTACAAGCGGCTGGGCGCGTACACGGGCGGGCAGGCCGTCGCGATCGCGTCCCGTCACGGGCTCCTGCCGACCGGTGGTGCCCGCTGATGGCCGCGCGGGAGATCGGCGCGGCGCTCGTCTACTACGCCGTGGTCGGCACGGTGATCGCGTGCGCGGCGACCGTCGTCGGGTTCACCCCGCTGCACGGCGTGTACGCGACTGCGGCGACTGGGGCTGCGGTGATCGTGTCCGGCTACGCGGCCAGCGTCCTCGTCGACGCGATCGCGGCCCGGGTGAAGGGCGGCCGGCCGTGAGCGTCCAGCACATGTCCTTCGACACCCAGCGGGTCCTCGGGCAGATCGAGCGCGGCGAGCTGCGGTGCGGGCCGGATGCGGCCCGGGCGCTCGCCGCCCGCGCTATGGAGGCGTACGGCAACGCCGTCTGGGAGCCAGTACCGGCCGCCAGTCTTCGGCAGCCCGGGCAGGTGCCGTCCGCCCTGCTGTCCGTCGATGCCCGCCGCACGGTCATCAGTCACGCTGAGGCCGCCGCCGCGCTTCGGGCTCAGCCGGGCGTGTGGCTTCTGGTCGGCCAGTGGCAGACGTGGGCCGGCGCCTGGGCTGCCGCAGACCGGATTCGCAGTGCCGATGGCGCGCCGATGTACGGGCCTGCGGGCGCGTTCGAGGCCCGCACCGTGCCCGTGTCGAAGGGCGCGAAGGTCGAGGCCCGCTACGTCGGCGAACCGTCGCAGTCCGCCGACGAGGCCTGGGCCGGCGCCCTCGCCTCCATTCACACAACCAGCACCACCACGGGGGAACCCTCATGAGCGAGATCGTCAAGCACCAGGGCTACGCGCCTGCAGTCGCACAGCGGGGAGGCGCGCTCTCCCTCGGGCACATGACGCCGCACGAGGCGTGGCTGTTCTGCCAGTCCCTCGCGGACACCCCGCTCCTGCCCGACGCGTACCGCCGCAACCCGGCCTCCGTGCTGTGGGCCATGGAGTACGGGCGCGCCCTCGGCCTGGACGTCGTCACCACCATCACCACCATCCACGTCATCAAGGGCAAGCCGTCCCAGTCCGCCGACCTCATGCTGTCCCGCACCCGCTCTGCGGGCCACAAGGTCCGCATCCGGCAGGAGCCCGGCAGCTGCACCGTCAGCATCTGGCGCTCCGACGACCCGGACTTCGAGAACACGATCACCTGGACCTACGACGACGCCGTCACCGCGGGCCTGTGCGAGATGCGCAATAACCGCCCGTACTCCCGCAGCAAGCAGAACAACGAGCCGCAGAACTGGGAGAAGTACCCGCGGGCCATGCTCCGGGCCCGCGCCATCTCCGAGTGTGTGCGGACCGCGTGCCCGGAGGTTCTGCACGGGGCCATTTACACGCCGGAAGAACTCGGAGCGCGGGTCGATTCGGAAGGTCTGCCGGTCGAGGCCGAGGTGACGCAACTCCGCCAGGTGCAGCCTGGCGAGGCCGATCCGTGGACCATGCCTGCGCCCTCGCCGGAAGTGACCACGGAGGGTCCGGTCGTCGAGCCGCACCGCCCGGCGCAGGACATCGCGGACGAGGCGCAGAAGGCCACCACGAAGGAGCGCTTCACCCAGCTGTGGGGGCTGGCCAAGACGGGGCGGCTCATGGAGGCCCCTGTGAAGGCGCCCGACACCGGGCAGATCGACGAGCTCGGCCAGTACCTCACCCGCCGTGCAAAGGATTTCGCGGACCCGGAGCCTCAGGGCAGCGGAACCGAAGACGGTGTGACGGACGCCGAGGTCGTCCCCGAGGGCGAAACCGAAGCCGACAAGGCTGAGCGGGAGCTCCGTGCCACCGCCGCCCGGGTGGGCCTCGACAACCTCGACGCCGAGTTTGAGCAGAGCTACGGCCTCCCGATCGCCCAGGCCGGCGCGCAGCAGATGCGCGAGATGACCGGCCTGCTGACCGGCTCCGCAGCCTGAACCACCACCAGGGCGGGGCCGTCCGCGCCCGAAACGCGGACGGCCCCGCCCGCAAGGAGAACACACCATGACGCTGAAAGACACCGCAGCCCGCGCCGCGGTCCTCGACACCCTCCACAAGGCCATCGGCGACGAGCTCAAGACCGCCAAGCGTGACCTCGAAGACGGCCTGCGCGCCGCCAAGGAGGAGACCGGCACCCAGAAGATCGCCGTCAGCCTCGACGACGGCCCCGACATCGGCACCGTCAGCCTGGTCCAGCCGAAGGCAGCCGCCGCCGTCACCGACCCCGACGCGTTCACCGCTTGGGCGCTGGAGAACTACAACACCGAGATCACCCGCCGGTTCGTCACCGAGGTGAAGCCCGGCTTCCAGAAGAAGATCCTCGACGCGCTCACGGCCGCCGGGACGGCGGAGTGGGCTGACCCGGAGACCGGCGTCATCCATGACGTGCCGGGCGTGGAGATGCAGGGCCGGGCCGCGTACACCCGGCTGACCGTGCCGGACGCCGGTAAGGCGGCGATCGCCGAGGCGTGGCGTGAGGGCCGCCTGGCCGTCGCCGGGATGCCCGTGGTGGCGCCGGTGGCGATCGAGGCCGCAGACGAGGGCGGGGACGCCGCGAAGCTGCGGCAGCGCGTTGCCGAGCTGGAGAAGCGCGACGCGTGGCTGTCCGCGCTGGAGGCGGCTGGGGTCGACAACTGGGAGGGCTGGGACCACGCGGTCCAGATCTCCGAGGGAGGTGCCGAGTGAGCACCACACCCCAGCCCAGTCCCACCGGGCCCTCGTGGCACCGCGGCCCGCTGGCCAGTTTCGACTTGGAAACCACGGGCCTGGCCGTCGAGACGGACCGCATCGTGACCGGAGCCTTGATCCGGTCGAGTGGCGAGACACTGCGGTGGCTGTCCGACGGGGACGGCGTAGAGATCCCAGCGGCCGCAAGTGCGGTGCACGGCATCACGACCGAGTACGCCCGCGCGCACGGCCGTCCGGCGAAGCAGGTCGTCGAGGAGATCGCGGACGCGGTCGCCAGCGAGCTCGGCGCGAACCGTGCCGCGCTGGTGGTCATGAACGCCCCGTTCGACCTCTCCATGCTCGATGCGGAGTGCCGACGGTATGGCGTGGCGTCGCTTGCTGACCGGCTCGGCGCGGTGGCACCGGTCGTCGATCCGCTGGTCCTGGACCGGGCCGCGGACCGGTATCGCAGGGGCCGGCGGAATCTCGAAGCGCTCGCCGCCCACTACGGCGTCACGTTGACGGACGCGCACACCGCGGATGCCGACGCGCAGGCCGCGCTCGACGTGGCCCGTGCGATCGCCGAACGGTACGCGCAGATTCAGGTGCCCGCCGAGGTGCTGCACGGCTGGCAGGTGCAGTGGCACGCGGCGTGGGCCGCGAACTTCCAGGCGAGCCTGCGCCGCAAGGGCGAGACGGACGCGGTGATCGATGGCTCGTGGCCGCTTCGTCCGGTCGGAGGTGCGGCATGAGCTGGTTCGTCACCCGCCGCCGCTTCGAGGTGGAACTAGGCGCGGCGAAATCAGAGGCCGCTCGGCAGCGGAAGCGCGCCGAGAACGCCGAGGAACGCGAGGAGACCGCGGTCTTCAACCGTCAGCAGGTCCTCGCGCAGAACGCCGAGCTCGACGCCGCGAACCGGCGGCTTGAGGGCCGGAACAAGGCGCTGGCTGAGCGCTTGGAGGCCGCGCAGGTCGGCGGCGGCTTCGACCGGGCCAAGGCGAAGGAGACCGCGGACCGGATCGCCGAGCTCACGGCCGAGACCGCACGCGCCCGGGACGAGCTGAAGGCGGAGCGCGCCAACAGCACCAGTCTGGCCCGGCAAGTGACGGCGCTACAGAAACGGCTGGACGACGCAGTCGGCCTCACGCCCTCGGGGATCCGGGACAGCTCGCCCTACCAGCCGGGCTACAAGAAGCCGACGCCCGACAAGGAGGCGAGCGCGTCGTGATCGAGCAGATCGCTGTGGGCGCTGCCGTGCTCGTCGCGGGCCTGACCGGCGTGACACGGGGCGTGATGGCCTCGTGGCCCGCTCCGACCCTCGGCCGGCACCGAGCCTCCGGGACGGTGCCGTTGGATGACCTGTTGGGGCCGCCGTCGCCGTACACGACGCCGGGCTTCGCGGACGTTCCGGTGTCGGGCGTGGTCGTGCAGGCGTGGCGGCCGTGTTCGGGCCCGTGTGGGCAGGAGATGCCGTCCGTGCTGCACGCGGACGGTACCTGGCAGTGCGGCCACTGCCTGACGGTCTCGGGCGGTGCCGCGTGAACGGCTACCTCCTCGCTCAGGCGCTGCAGACTAGCGTGCTGATCGTCAAGGCCGCCATGATCGCGGTCGCGCTTGTCGCCACCCTCCTCGCCGTCGGCATCCTCATCGCCGTCTTCTTCCTGTGTCGGCTGGTGCGCTGGTACCGGAACGCCGACCAGGCGGACACGGTGCCGGACCCGCGGCCGCCGCTCCCGCACCGGACGAAGCCTGCTGCGCGCGAGACGGCTTGGGGTATCAACCTCGCCCTCCGTGACCAGTGCGAGCGCCTCTACTCCCTGCCTCCCCGGCATCCGGGCCCGGACCGGCTGTGGCAGGCCATCCACGACGACCAGGCGAAGGAGGCCGACGATGTCTGAACCCACCGACCTCGATGCGCTGTTTGACGCGATCTTCACCCGCCCGGCCAAGGGGCCTGGCGCCCGCGCGGCTTGCGGTACTCCGGCCGGCTACTACCGGCACCGCCGTGAGGGCGACGAGATCTGCGACGCCTGCCGTCAGGCCAACACCGACGCGAAGAACGCCAGCTACGCCGCGCCGGTGAAGCGGCCCCGGCAGCTGAAGCCGATCGCTCACGGCACCATCCGGGGCGCCCGCCAGCACTACTACCGCAAGGACCCGCCGTGCCCGGAGTGCCTCCAGGCGCAGCGGGAGTACCAGAACGCCGTCAAGCAGGCCCGACGGAACGGCGGTGCCCAGTGAGCCGCCGGACCATCGTCTGTGCCGCCTGCGGCGAGTCCCGCGAGCACCGTGCCCATGGTTGGTGCGAGCCGTGCCACCGCCGTTGGCGGTACCACGGCCGCCCGGCCGACGGCCCGCCGCCGGTCCGCGTCGTCTCCCACGAGGACGTGGCGGGAACCCCGCGGGGCTGGGACTGGCACAAGCGGCACCAGACGGTGGCGTGCCCGCCGTGCCGGGACGCGCACAACGCGGACGTCCGCTTGAGCTACCAGGTCGTGGTGCTGCGCCGCCTGAGCCGGCAGCTCGACCGGATCGGCCAGCAGCAGGTCGGCGGTGCCGCATGACCACCCCGACCGTGCTCCGCGAGCCCCCGAACCACGACACCACCACCTGCTACACCAAGTACGGCTGCCGTAGGCCCGAGTGCACCGACCGGTACAACGCCAACGAGCGCGAGCGGGCCCGGCTGCACCGAGCAGGCGAGTACCGACACCTCACCGACGCGGCCCCGGTCCGCGCGCACGTCCAGCAGTTGATCGCCGCAGGGGCCAGCCCGCGCGGGATCGCTCTGCGGGCCCAGACGAGCCTGAGAGTGGTCTCCGACCTCCTCCCTCCCCGCTCCAGTGGCCGGCGGACGCCGGTGCGGCACCGGCTCCTCACCAGCAACGCGGAGAAGCTGCTCGCTGTCAGCGCGGGCGACGTCATCCCGCAGTACGTGCCCGCACTCGGCACGAGCCGCCGTCTTCGGGCCCTCGTCGCGGACGCCTGGCCCATGACGGAGATCGCCGGATGGGTGGACCTCTACCCGGGCTACATCAGCGCCCTGATCGGCCGGGCCAGCCTGTACGACGACGCACAGGTCATGGGGGCTACCGCGCTCAAGGTGGCCCGCGGCTACGACACGCTCCGTGTCAAGAGGCCCTCCAGGTACGGCATCTCCCGCCGCTCGGCTTCGTATGTCCGCAACCTCGCGAAGCGGCGGAACTGGCCGCCGACCCGCTACTGGGACCAGTTCCCGGGCGCGATCGACGACCCGCACTTCATCCCGGAGTACGGCAAGGCCCGCATCACGGTGATCGCCGAAGAAGCCCACTGGCTGATGACGGCCGGCCGCCTCGACCGCGGCCTGGTCGCCGAACGCCTCGGCGTGGACCGGACGTACGTCGACAAGGCCCTCCACCAGCACCCCGAGTACGCACCGGAGGTGGCGGCATGAGCCCGACCCAGCCGAACGCGTCCCGGGAGGACATCATCACCGCGCTTCGTCAGGGCCACAGCAACAGCAAGATCATGCGGGACCTGCGCTGCGACAAGACCCGCGTCGCCCGCCTCCGCCACGAGCTGGGCCTGCCCCAGTTCGTGAAGGCCGAGCAGACCCGCACCGTCGAGGACAAGTGGGCGCTGTTCGCCCGGCCCGTCGACGGCGGCCACATGGAGTGGACCGGCGAGAGAGCCAAGGGCAGCGGTACCCCGCTCCTCACCTACAAGGAGAGGCACCTCAGCGCCGCCGGGGTGGCGTTCCGGATTCGCACTGGTCGTGCGCCTGAGGGGTACGCCATCGCTGACTGCGGGGTTCAGCACTGCATTGCGCCCGAGCACGTCAACGACGAGGCCGGACGCCAGCAGGCCCGCCGTGCGCTCCGCACCAGCCAGGGCCTCGGCGACGTCTCCACGTTGTGCGTGCACGGCCACAACCAGCAGGAGCACGGCCGACTCGACCCCACCGGCACCGCGTACTGCGAGGCGTGCAAGCGCGAGTGGCGGCGCGACCCCGCCGCCATGAAAGCGCGGACCGCGACCACCCGCGAGGAGCAGTTCAGGGTCATCGAGCAGCTGCTCCGCGAGAGCACTCCTGACGCCCGCATCGCTCGCCAGCTGGGAGTCTCCTCGGCCACCGTCAAACGCGTCCGTACAGAACTCGGGCTACCGCCGGCACGGTCCGGACGCCCCGACACCTATGCCTCGCCGGAAGACGCGTTCCACGCGAACACCGAAGCAGTCGAGGGCGGCCACGTTCGCTGGACCGGCTACATCAACAAGGGCATTCCGTACGTCTCCAGCCGTCAGACCCGGATCACCGCCGCGAGGGTTGCTTTCCGTCTCCACCACGGCCGCGATCCCGAAGGGCAGGCCCGGCCCGGGTGCGGCGTGGACCACTGCGTCGCGGGCGGCCACCTGGAGGACCGAAGGATCCGTGAGGCGAACCGCCGCGCTGACCGCGCGTACAGGCTGCTCTTCGGGGAGGCGTCGTGAGCCACCACGTCTACCCCGACACCACCAGCCGGGACAGCGACTGGCGTGACCGGGCAGTCTGCCGCGACCGTCGCCGCTACGACCCCGAGTTGTGGTTCCTGGTCGGTGCAACCGGGCTGGCGCTCCTGCAGATCGAGGAGGCCAAGAATGTCTGCCACCGCCTCTGCCCTGTTGCCGAACTGTGCTTGCAGTGGGCGCTGGAGACCCGGCAGGAGTTCGGGGTGTGGGGTGGGCTGAGCGAGGACGAGCGCCGGAGGCTCCAGCGCCGGAAGGGCCGCCGCCCGGCACCCCACCTGGAGCCGGAGGCTGCGGCCGAGGAGACGCCGGCCGCCCTGTATGTGAAGCACACGGAGCCCGCCGAGGACGGTCACCGGGTCTGGATCGGCCCCACCCCGACCGTACGGGTCGGTGACAAGCACGTCGGGTACCGACGGCTCGCGTTCGAAGCCACGACGGGCGTCCCGCCGTCCGGGCCGGTCAAGGCCGACTGCGACCACCACAAGTGCGTCGCCCACCTGACGGACGCCACACTCCGGGCCGCACGGAAGGCGACGGCATGACCAGCCGCGAGCCGCGGGCGTGCGACTACTGGGTCGGCGTCGAGCAGCGGCACTGCCACGCGACTGAGGGCGTCCGCCTGTTCCTGCCGGGCCTGCGGTGCCCAGCTCATACGCCGCGCGCGCTTCAGGGCCTGGACGAGATCCCGCCCGGCCCGGGTGACCGCGCCGTGGCTTCTGGCAAGCGCCGTTCGAACCCGGCTGCATTCCGGGCCGCTCGGGCCGCTGTCGGCCGAGCCCCTGACCCGGCGCCGGGGCTCCGTCTCGACCCGGGGCAGCGCGACCACCGGGGCGGCTGGATCCGCATCCCGAACGCCGACTTCGTCTGCCCGGCCTGTCGGGAAACCGAGAGCGCCAGCGGGGACCAGGTCGCCCACTTCGCCACCCACATCACAGCCGAGCACCAGCAGCGGTGCCCGGCCAACAACAAAGGCGGCGGCGCCCTGCCCGGCACCGCCGCCCCAACAACCACAGAAAGCAGCAACTCGTGAACGCCGAATCGCTGAACGTCGAAACCCTACCCCTGCTCGCCGACATCGACGGGCCTACCGCCGTCGTCGTCGAGGTCACCCCCGACATCGCCCGAACCTGGCTACGCAACAACACCCACAACCGCAAGGTCCGGGAGCGCGCCGTCGCCGACTACGCCCGGGACATGGCCGCCGGCCACTGGAACCTGAACGGCGAGGCGATCAAGTTCGCCACCGACGGCACCGTCCTCGACGGGCAGCACCGGCTCCGCGCCGTGATCGAATCCGGTGTCACGGTGCAGATGCTCGTCGTCGTGGGCCTCGACCCGGCCGCGCAGGAAACCATGGACACCGGCCGGAAGCGCACCACCGGCGACGTCATGGGCCTCCGCGGAGAGACCAACGCCCACACCCTGGCCGCAGTTCTGCGCCGCGTCTGGGCGTGGAAGCAGGGCGACTACCGGTTCAGCGGCAACTACGCGGCGACCAACCGCGAGTGCGCCCAGCTCCTCGCCGACCACCCCGAACTGCGACGCTCCGCTGAGATCGCCGTCCGGACCAGGAATGCGTTCCCGCACATCCCGCAATCGGTCCTCGGTACCGCCCACCACCTGTTCGCGGCGATCTCCCTGGACGAGGCGACCTGGTTCTTCCAGCGGATCGCGGACGGCGCGGAACTCCCTGTCGGACACCCGGTCCTCGCGCTGCGGTCGCGAGTGACCTCGGAACGTCTCGACAGCATGCGCATGCCGGAGTCCCGGCACATGGCCTACCTGGTGCGGACCTGGAACGCGGTACGCGAAGGCCGTTCGCTGGACCGGCTGGTGCACCCGCCGAACAGCCAGATGCCCATGCCCAAGTAGCCACCCGCTCGAGCGCCCCGGCCGCGCGAATCGGCCGGGGCCACCCACTCACCCTCAACGGAGAACCTCGTGAACCTCTTCCGCAAGAACCCCGCCACGTCGTCGCCGGTCCCGGCGCCCGTCGGCCAGGGCCCGGCGATCGACCTCGACAAGGTCCCGGCGGGCCTGGTCTCCCTGGCGAAGACCGCTGCGGTCAGCCTGGAGAAGCAGGGTCTGGCCGGGCAGCGGGCCGCCGTGTACCTGGTCCTGGACCACTCCGGCAGCATGACCAGCTTCTACAACAACGGGTCGGTGCAGCGGCTCGCTGAGCAGGCCCTGGGTCTGTCCGTGAACCTTGACGACGACGGCCAGGTGCCGCTCGTGTACTTCGGGTCGCACGTCACCCAGCAGCCCGACGTCCGCCTCGACGACTACCAGGGCGTCATCAACCGCACCCACCACCAGGTGCCGTGGGGATCGACGGACTACGCGCGGGCCATCGACTACGTCGTCGACCTCCACGCCAGCAACGCCGGGCCCGGGCTGGTGATCTTCCAGACGGATGGCGAGCCGGACTCCCGCCGCGACGCGGAAGCCGCGCTCCGCGAAGCGTCCACTCACCCGCTGTTCTTCGCGTTCGTCGGTTTCGGTGACCGCGTGAAGTTCCTGGAGAAGCTCGACGACCTGCGTGGCCGCACCGTCGACAACGCGAGCTTCTTCCACGCCCGCGACCCGCACCGCGTGACCGACGCCCAGCTGTACGACGGGATCACCCACGAGTACGCCGGCTGGCTCGCCGCCGCCACCGCTGCTGGCGTGATCCGGTGAGGCGCGCGCTCGCCGCCGTGTGCGCGGCGCTCACCGTCTACGCGCTCGTCACCGCCTGCTCCGGAAGCAGTACCTCGCACGGCCGGGTCCTCGGCAAAACCTACCGGGCCGCGCAGACGACGTGGACTACCCAGACCCGGACCCGCCGGGTGTGCACCACGACGTCCGGCCGGAGGAGCCGCCGCACCTGCTCCAGCATCCCGGCCGGGATGCGCCGCGTCGCCCACCGGACGCCCGAGTGCTGGGAGTTGCGCCTCGACACCGGCCTCACCGTGTGCGTCACCGCTGCCCGCTGGAGCCGCATCCACGTCGGCGACCACATCTGACCCTCACCCGGAGACTCACTGTGTCCATCGAGAACACCCAGGACCCCAGCAGCATGGAGCTCACCAGCATGCTGCTCCTCGCCACCGGCGACACTGAGGCCGTCATCGGCGCGCAGGAGCGCGCCGGGCAGGCACAGGTCATCCACTCCGACTGCCTGCCCACCGCAATGCGCGACTCCCGCGAGGAGTTCGAGGCCGTCGGCTTCACCTTCGGCCAGCCCGACCCCCACGACCCGCTGTTCGCGCCAGCCACCCTGCCCGACGGGTGGAAGCGCGAGGGGTCGGACCACGCCATGTGGTCGTACATCGTCGACGAGCTCGGCCGCCGCCGCGTCGGCGTTTTCTACAAGGCCGCGTCCTACGATCGCAAGGCCGACATGCACCTGGTCAGCGTGTACGGCTACGTCCGCGACTGTGTCTACAACGGGACGCCGATCGTCACCGACGACACCTGGGCCAGCCGAACGGCCGTGGCGGAGGCGCTACGCAAGTCCGCGCAGCAGGCGGAGGAGCGGGTCACCAACTGGCAGCGCATCGCCGACCGAGACGGCCCGGACGAGACGAGCACCAAGTACATCGCCGAGTACGCGGCCGAACGCGACAAGTACCAGGCCCTCGTCGACGAATACGCCGCCTGACCCACTGCCCGGCCGCGCCTCCCCCTACGCGCGGCCACCCCGGGCGCCGAGCCCGCACCTTCCCCCGCACCGCGGGCTCGGCGCCCCTTCTGTAACCCGGAGAGTCACATGAGCACCAGAAGTCCCGCCCTCACCGGCGACGACCGCAAGGCCTACGCAGAAGACCTCGCCGAGCTGTACCACGCCGGAGCCAGCATCCGCGGCATCGCCGCCCGCACCGGCCGCTCGTACGGCAACGTTCGTCAGCTCCTCCTCGACGCCGGCGTGAAACTCCGCGCCCGCGGCGGCCCCCGGACGGGGGCCCGGGCGTGAACTCCTTCCACCACGCGCAGTCCAGTGCCCGGAAGTGGGGCGGGGACCCGGAGTTGTACCTGCCGATCCACGAGTTCATCGACTCGTCAAAGCAGGTCATCGGCGACGTCCGCCACCGCTCGATGTACCACCACACGACCGGCGTGTGGCTGTGTCAGCGGATCTTCGGCGTCACCCTCGACGTCCCCAAGCAGCGGTCCACGGTGCAGGTCCCTGTCCGGCTGATCGCGGAGCAGCACGTCCTCGAGGACCTCGGCTGGCTTCCGTCGCCCGCGGACTACATCGACGGCATGCCGATCGCCCCGTGGATGTCCGGCTCCCAGCGCAAGACCGTCCCTCTCTCCCACCTGCTCCTCAACCAGCCCACCGGAGGCACCCAGTGACCGACACCCGCAACTTCCTCGGCATCCCCGTCCAGGGGGACATCACCCGCGGCGAGTCCCGCGGCGAACAGCGCCCGATCGAGGAACTCCAGCCGATCCTCCAGGCCGTCCTCGACGACCCGACGATCGTCGAGTTCGGGTGGCGGCAGTACACGCCGTACTTCAACGACGGTGATCCCTGCACCTTCGGCGTTCACGGCACGTGGGTGCGGACCACCGCCGATGAGGACGCCGACGAGGACGACCTGGAGATGTGGGGCCACCGCAGTCTGGGCAAGATCCCCGGCCACCGCGACGAGGCCACCGGCACTTGGGTGACCGATCCGTACGAGGGACCGGACGAGGCCCGCTACCTGTGCTGCAAAGCGCTGGAGAGCGCCGTCGAGGGCGGCCACTTCGAAAACGTTCTGCTCGACGCGTTCGGCGACCACGCCGAGATCACCGTCCGCCACGACGGCATCGAGGTCGAGTTCTACAGCCACGACTGACCGCCCGTCCCGCAGACCGCCCGGGGCGAAACGCCACCCACGCCCGGCCGCCCCGGGCACCAACCGTCAGGAGATCACCATGGCCCGATCCATCGGCATGGCCGCCGACGCCACCGTGTACCGCGCCGTCATCACCTTCACCGACCACGACGGCGCGCAGGACACCAAGCAC
The DNA here is from genome assembly GCF_044387825.1 of Streptomyces sp. NPDC020299. Lineage (NCBI taxonomy): Bacteria > Bacillati > Actinomycetota > Actinomycetes > Kitasatosporales > Streptomycetaceae > Streptomyces > Streptomyces sp. NPDC020299. The sequence continues at coordinate 70,102 of NZ_JBIRWL010000011.1, read as the reverse complement.
GAAGGCCCGTACGGCTCCCTCGGCGCCGCCCGCGCCCGCGTCAGCTTCTGGACCAACTACCTCGCCGACCGCGACGAGGACACCGGCGAGAAGACCGGCACCAGTCGCGCCACCGGCTACGTCGAGCAGGGCACCGTCGATTGGGAGCGGGTATGACCACCCAGCGGACCATGTCGGTCGCCAAGCTGTTCCGGCTGTTCACACCGACCGAGCAGACCGTCTCACCCGACCACACCTGGGACACGGAAGCCGCCTGGCTGTACGAGAACCACCCCGTCCGCATGGCCAAGCTCCGCAGCAGCATCACCAAACTCGGCATCGAAGAACCCATCCGCCTCTGCTGGGGACACCCCGACTGCTGCAGTTCCCTCCACGTCGTGGATGGCCACCACCGTGCCGTCCTCGCCCGCGACATGGGCCTCAAACGCGTCCCCGTCGCCGACGCCTGGGACGGCACCGACTGGTTCATCCACTCCTGGGACCAGGACCACGACGACCCCACGCCGGGCCCACCGTGACCGCCCGCTCCTGGCGGCCGGACGGCCCCGGCAGCTTCCAGGCCCCGGCCGGCGTGCGCGCCGTGACCGACCGGCCCGGCCGCCGGTGCTCGAAGGACGGCGCCCGCTGGACGTGCACCGGTAGCCGGTTCATCCGCTGGCGGGTCCTCGTCGCCGAACACGGGCCCGTCACCGAGGCGGGTGGCCCGTGAAGTGTCCGCGCTGCGGGGCTCCGGTCCCTCCGAACGCCGGGTTCTGCAAGGCCTGCTCAGGCCCTATCGGAGCCCGGCGCTAATCGGGCGGATCAAGCCGAAACGGTTCCACAACATCACAAAACCCCGCACGACGGTGCTGGGCTCGGAGGGCGAGAGGAGGAGACGGTGTCAGGACTCGGGGGGCTCCGCTTGCCGCTGGGCTTCCAGGGCTTCGGCGTCAGGGACAGGCACGATCGCGGCCACGCGCCGGCCGTAGCTGGTGACGTACACGATGCGGCCGCGCACGGCGACATCGCTGATGACGTCGCCGAGGTTCGCGCGCAGTTCGCGGACCCCGAACTCGTTCTTCGCGTTCTCCGGCATACACAAAGAGTAGCCGAGGTACTGCGCGGTACCTTTGTGTACACAAATCCTGTAGGCTTTGAGACGTCAGAGCACAACGACAGGCCGCCCTGAAACCGGGCTTCTTCGCCATGCCCTGATCCGCACGACCGAGAGAAGCACCAATGGCCTGGTTCAAGATCGACGACGGGTTCCACTGCCACCCCAAGGTGTTCGCAGCTGGCACTCCCGCCGTCGGCCTGTACGTCCGCTGCGGGTCCTGGGCCGCGCAGCAGGTCACCGACGGCGTGATCCCCAAGCACGTCGCCCGCATGTACGGCACCCCCCGCATGATCAAGGCGCTCGTCGACGCCGGCCTGTGGCACCAGCGCGGCCACGCCTGCGGCTCCTGCCCCGAGGCCGACGCCAACTCATACGTGATCCACCAGTACTTGGAGAAGAATCCCAGCCGCGCCGAGACGGACGCCGCGCGCAAGGCGAAGTCCGCCCGGCAGCAGCGGTGGCGCGAGGGGAAGAGGGGTGAGCGAGACGCTGATGTAGACGCGTCTACAGCCGATGCCCCGGAAAGTAATCCGGAGGTCAAGTCGCGCGAAGTCGAAGCGGATTCGGAAGGCAACTCGCATCGAGTTGAGGTCGAGTTCGCATCGAGTTCGCACCCTGACCACACACACGGGGACGATCTTGAAACCGGAAAGCCCCACGTCAAAGACGGTACGCGCTCGAATGTAGATGCCGATGTAGACGCGTCTCCCGGCCGTCACGGAGACGCTGCCCCCGACCCGACCCGACCCGTCCCAACTACACCTCCTCCTTCTACGAAGGAGGAGGGACAGCTAGCTAGCTCGGACGCGACGCTTCCGCGCATCGGAGACCGGCCCCGCATCCCCGATGCCTGCCGCCCCCTCGTCGACGCCCTCACCACCGCACACTTCGTCGTCGGATGGGACCTCCAGCCCGGCGAGTGGTTCCTCATCGAGGCGCTCATCAAGCGATGCGGAATCCCCGCCCTCGTCACCTCCGCCCGCGGCAGCTGGCAAGGCGCCCGCAAACAGCCCCGCTCCGGCAACTACTTCCTCCCCGCCTGGCGCGCCCTCCCCGACGCACCCGCCGCCCAGCCCCAGCCCGGACACCTCCCGGTCGCCGTCGGCGCGGACATCGTGCCCTTCCAGCCGCCCCGCCAGATCCCCACCACCGACCAGCGCGTCTCCGACGCCTTCAACCTCGCCGCCCGCCTCGAAGCCGAAGAGAGGAACTCGCCATGAACGCCGCCGAAGCCGCCCGCCTCCTCGGCCACGCTGCCGCCTTCGACAACCGCACCGTCGGCGAAGCCGCCGCCCGCGCCTGGGCCGCAGCTCTCCACGACATCCCGTACGACCAAGACGCCATCGACGCCGTCACCGCCTTCTACGGCACCAACACCCTCGACACCGCAACCCGCTTCGACCCCAGCAAGCGCCGCTGGCTCGAACCCCACCACGTCCGCTACCACCGCCAGCAAATCCGCAACACCCGCCTCGCCAAGACCGCCGTCATGTACGACGGCAACCCGGACGAGACCGGTCGCGAGTCGATCGCCAGCCGCAAGGCCCTGCACTCCGCCGCCGCCAGCGGCCATCTCCCACCGCAGACCACGACCGCCGCGCTCACGAGCGGCGACAGCGTGGACGCCGACGGCCGCGGCAGTGCGATCCTCCGCACCATCGGCCGCGAAACGACCAGCCGCCGCCCCGAACTCACCGCGCCCTGCCCTCACTGCCACGCGCCCGCCGGCCAGTCCTGTGAGAGCGGGCGCGGGCGACGCCGCCTTGACGCCCACCCCACGCGCATCGAGGCGTCGCGCGCCATCAACTCCGGCAAGACCGCGGTGGACCACAACGCCGTCGCCGAGGAGATCGACCGCCGCCGCGCCGCCGCGCAGGCCCACCTCGGACGCCTCACGGACGAGGAGCGAGACCAGCTCGCCAAGTTCGAGGAGAAGCTCCGCGAAGAGCCCGCGGAGGACGGCACCGACAAGCCGAAGGACTCCGCGTCATGACCGAGCCCATCAGCGCCCGGGTCATCGCCGAACTCCGGGCACTCCGCCAGCGCGAGAAGGTCTCCGCCCGAGTCCTGGCGGACCGCATGACAGCCGCTGGCTACCCAATCGACCGCGCCGTCATCGCGAAGGCCGAAACCGGACACCGCGCCGAGATCTCCGTCGGGCACCTCGTCGCCGCCGCCCACGCGCTCGGCGCCGACGCCGCGGCGCTCCTCCGTCGCTGCGTGCCGTGTCCGACCTGCCAAGGGGCCCGGCCCGCCGGCTTCACCTGCAACACCTGCGGAGGCATGACATGACCGCTCTCCCCGAGCACGCGATCCGCTGCCCCTGGTGCGGCGCCCCCGCCGGCCAACGCTGCACCACCCCACGCGGCCGCCCCATCGGCATCCCCAGCCACGACGCCCGCACCACCGCCTGGCAACGACAGCAGGCCGACCAGGACCAGCAGACCGGAGACACCGAATGACCACCCGCATCCTCACCCGTGACCAGCTCGACGACTGGGGGCTCCCGTACGACCTGATCGAGGAGGACGAGGCCGCCGACCACCCCGAGGCCGCCGTCGAACTCCACCGCGAACAGACCGACACCCGCCGCTGGGCCTCCACCCACACACTCGTCTTCCGCGCCCCCGACGACGGCAAGACCTACCGGGTCACGTACCAGGAGCCTCTGACCGAACACCAGGAGTGCGACCCCTGGTTCGACGACCGTGAGGTCAACGCGTTCGAGGTCAAACAGCGCGCCCAAATCGTCACCCGCTGGACGCGCGTCACCGACCAGCCACCGACGGGCGACATCGAGCCCTACCAGTTCACGGACAACGACGGCGACCTGCTGCACATCGGAGTCCCGCACAGCCCCGTCAACGGCGGCCCCGCGATCAGCTTCCACACCGTAGTCGACCCGGTCCACGTGCCCATCGAGCGCATCCCCGAGCTGATCAACGCCCTCCGGCGTCTCGTCGCCTCCCAGTAGCCCCCACGGCCGCCCGGGCCATCACCGGGCGGCCGCCCCGCCTGCCAGGCACCGCCGGCCAACCGCCCCACCACCCAGACCAAGGAGCAGCCCTGTGACCGCCACGACCGAGCACCGCAAGCTCACCCAGGCCGAACTCGTCGCCGAAGCCCGCGAACGCTTCGGCACCGACCCCCTCAAGTGGGCCTTCGCCTGTCCGTCCTGCGGCGACATCGCCAACGGCGCCGACTTCAGCGAAGCCCTGACCAAACACCCCCGCGCGCACGTCACCGGCGACGAAGTCATCGCCTCCGACATCCTCGGCGTCGAATGCATCGGCCGCACCCTCGGCGCCCTCAAAGGACCCCAGAACCAGTGGAAGGGCCGCGGCTGCGACTGGGTCGCCTACGGCCTCTTCGCCGGCCCCTGGGAGATCCAGCTCCCCGACGGGCGCACCAAGCACGCCTTCCCCCTCGCACCAGCCCCTTGCTGACAGAACTGTCAGCAACAACTGACTCACCAGTCAGTACCTCACCGAACAGCGCCAGAACGGATAAACCGCATGACACCCTCAACCGAAACGGACAACTCGATGGCACCGGACGCCTCAGAAGGACACAACGGCCCCACAGAGACCCGCGACCCCCACGGTGGGCCCGAGACCCCAACCGGACCCGGAACGGCCGCCTCCGGCCCGTACGGCGGCCAGGAAGAGGCATCGTCGCCGGACGCCCTCACCGCCCCTGAAGGCGCCGCGCTCATCGGCAAGCCCGAGCAGCTCCGCAAAACGCCAGCCGTCCCCGACTCAACGCCCGCGGGCCACGAGCTCACCGACGAGGCCCGCGCCGCCACACACTTCGCCAACGACGCCAAGACCCACACCCTCACCGTGCACCGTGAGGACGGCGTCTTCCGGCACATCGAGTTCACCGGCCTGAGCGGCCTGTCCCGGATCATCCTCGTCACCTGGCCGTACAACCTGATCGTCGCTGGCAGCCACGGCAGCTTCCACTTCGAGCGGTTCGGCCCGGACACCGAGGACATGCTCAACTGGCTGCGCGGGCAGCGGGTCAGCCCGTCGTCGTGGGCGAGCAAGCTCGTCAACGGTCGCCGCTCGGTCGAGGAGTACGACCGGAAGCGGCTGGAGCACCAGATCAACGAGCGCGTCGCCGAGGCCGTCCGAGACGGGTGGGCGCCGGCCGGGCTGGAGGCCGAGGTCCGGGACGAAATCCTGGACAGCCACTGGATGGACGAGGAGCAGAACGCGCTGCGTCTGGTCAGCGAGTTCCAGCTTGGCATGCGGTTCCGCTCGGAATGCTCCTGCGGTGAAGGCGACGAGCACGACTCGTACAGCTCCGCGGTCTGCTGGAACGCGCTCACGCACCACGGCAGCGGCCCGAAGCACAAGGTGAAGGTCCGGCAAACCGGGGGGTTCACGTTCGACGACTTCACCGAGTGGCGTATCCACAAGCTGGGTTACCACTACCTGTACCAGTGCCACGCCGCCGTGTGGGCCATCGCCCAGTACGACACCGCCCGGAACCGCGCGGAGGTGTCGGCGTGACGGCCCGAGACGTCCTGGAGACGAACATCGACCCGGCCGTGCCGGCTGACATGGCGCGGCGCTCGATCGACGACTTCGCCGCCGAGGTGCTGCACGAGGGCGCGGCCGTGCTGGAGGCCATCGCCGACGAGGCCGAGGCGCGCGTCGCCGCGCACTACGGGCTGGCGTCCGGGATCGGCCCCGGCTCCGCCGACCTGGTCCGCGAGGACGCACGCACGCTCCGGGCCCTGGCCGCCGAACGGTACGGCCAGGCGCCGGCCAACACCGCGGCGGGCTTCTTCCGGCCGGGTCGCATCTACGTCAACGCCGGGCGCACGTTCAAGGTCGTCGCCATCGCCGAGATTCCCCGCGGCCTTCGTACGGCGCTCGGGTTTTCCTCGGACAGCAGCGGCATCTGGATCCCCGACGGCGAGTACGAGCTGGACGGCTGGACGGACATCACCGAGGCCGGGGAAACCCCGCCTTCGCAGCACTACGACAAGGTGCCGGACCCGGCGGACGGATGCCACTGGTGCGCGTGCGGCAACCGCTGGCCCTGCAAGGACGCCCCGGCGGTGACCGCATGACGCGCCCATGGACCCCGGACTGGATCACCGAGCACGGCTCGACCACGATCAAGCTGAAGCGGGCCTGCAACGGCTGCGGCCTTCGGCTCGGTGACGTCACCGACCAGGAGATGGCCCGCGCGCTCAACGGGCTGCCGCTTCCCGACGTCCGCCGCGAGTGTCCCGCCTGCGGGCCGACCGCGCCCGAGCCGGACTGCCTGCCCATGGTCATGCTCGTCGGCGAACCGGAGTGCCTGGACGGGGGCGGGGACTGCGCCCACGACATCGCCCTCGACGCCGAGCACTGCGTTGAAGTCCGCAAAAAATTCGCCTGCGCCACCCACTCCGAGATCAACACCGACGGCGCGATCACCCACGCCGAACCCTGGCCCTGCACCCACACGGCGGTGACCGCATGACCGTCGCGCGCCGCACCACCTGCCCGCAAGCCAGCGAACTCCAGCAAGCCGCCGACACCAAACGCGCCACCGGCACCCCCGAAGACGCAGCGATCGCCGACTGGCTCGAAGCCACCGCCAACGCCCTCGCCTGGCTGGCACCGTTCCACGACTACGAGCCTGGCTTCGCCATCTGGGAGACCGCCAGCGCCTACGCCCAGCTGATCAACAGGAGTGACCCCCGATGACCGCCGACGAGTTCAACGCCCTGCACCCGGTCGGCACGCCGGTGATCGCGTATCCCGGCCTGCGCCCGGACAACCCGTTCATCGCGGCGGCCCGCGCCCAGCGGAAGGCTCGCGGCCACGCCGACCCGGACTGCACCGACCTCTACAAGCGGCTGGAAACCGTGACCCGCACCCCCGCCTGGACCCTCTGCTACGGCGCGCCCGTCGTCTCCGTCGACGGCTATCCGGGCGGCATCGCCCTCACCCACATCGACGTGATCACCGAAGGAGCACCGGCATGACCGAGCAACTCGAGGACGACTTCTGGGCGCAGGAACGCGCCCGCGCCGTGGCCGAGCGCGGCCAGCACGCCGACCCGGGCGCGTGCGGCACCTGCCGTACGACCGTCGCGGCCGGCGGTCAGGTCGTGCACGACGAATGCGCGCAGCGCGCCCTGCTGCTCCCCGCACCGGACGCACCCGGGTACGAGCTGATCACCGGCATGAGCGAAGAGGAAGTCTGGGCGCTCCCGGCCCGCTTCCACATCCCGGCCTTCGTCGAGCCCGTGAGGGCCTGGGTGTGCGCGGTCTGCTGGGGCGACGGCTGGTCCACACAATGGCCGTGCAAGACCGCCGTCGACCAGGGCCTGCGCGTGTTCACCGCCGACGACTACGCCGAGACCAGGGTGAAGCGAGAGGCGGCCGAACTGGCCGAGCACCGCGCCGAAGCCGCCACCCCGCTCGTCGTGTCCCGGTTCGACGTGGCCATGGAGGCCGCCCTCGAGGAAGAGCCCGGCCTGACGATCGGCGCGATCGCCGACAACGGCCGGCCCGTCGCCCTCGCCTTCGACCCGGAGGCCCGGGCGAAGGTCGCGGGCTGGCTCGCACCCGAGGTCGAGCAGCTGCGCGCCCGCGTCGCCGAGCTGGAGACGGAGCGGAAGAAGTACGTCGGCGCCGAGCCGACCATCGCCGAGGAGATGGCCTACCTCTCCCGCTGCCTCGACGCCGTGTACGACCTGTGCGACCGGACCGCGGCCAACGGCACCCTCTCCGGCGGCACGTTCACCGTGGACGCCGTACGCGAGGCAGCCGACGGCGACCGCCCGGCCACAACCCGGCCCGCCCTGCCCTGGGCGCACGTCATGTCCGACGACGACCTGCACGGCTTCCTCGACGACCTCGTGGCCGCCGCGATGAACCGGTGGCGGACGGACCCCGACGGGCCCGTACCCGACCGGTTCACGCTCGCCGCCGTCGAGAAAGCCTGCGCCGACTGGCGCACCCCCGGCCAGGGATCCCGCAGCGACGAACCCGGCACCGAGGCGGCCACCTCATGACCTATGTATCGCTCGCCCTGTCCGCCGCAGGCATGGCCACCTTCGTCAGCGCCCTCGCCGCCCGTCTCAAAGGCATCATCAACCACCACACCCTGATGGGCTGGTGCATCGTCGGCAACGCCATCAACCTCGTCAGCGCCGCCCTGCGGCACGACAGCCTGGACGGGGGCATCTGCGCCGGCGGAACGGCTCTCGCAGCGTGGGTCTGGTGGAACGGTGGCGGAGGCGACGACACGAAACGTCGACTCCGCCGGTTGGCCCGCAAGTTCCAGGGTGTACGCCGCACTGCATCAGCAGCCACCTGACCGCTCTCGGGTCGCCCGACATGGTGCGGCCCACACTTCCATAAAGCCAGCAATACCCGCATAACTCCACCTGAAAGATGGGAAAATGGAAGCACGCCGCGACGAGGAGGAGCCCGTCATCTGCGTGTGCGGGCGGACTCTTCGGGACCCGGAATCGATTGCCCGGAGGACGGGTCCCGTCTGCTGGCGGAAACTCCACGGCCGACCGCCGCACGCCTGGCGCCAGCCAACCCCGCCCCGTCCAGCCACCAGCACCGAGCCGATGCCCGGCCAAGACGAACTCCCGCTCGACGACCAGATGGCCCTTTGGAGCGTGTGAGGAGCGTGCCGTGACGATCGCCGCCCTCCGTCGCCTCCTCGACGAGATCGACCACCAGGGCGGCCCCGAAGCCGCCCGCGCTAACTGCCTCCACCTCCCCGACGAAGGACCAACCATGACCGCCGCACCCGAACCCGCCATCCGCCCAGCCCCGCTCGTCACCATCCGGCCGCCGGCCGTCGAAGAGCAGCCCGAGCAGCTGCCCGTCGGCAAGCTCCTGAAGTGGGGCGACGACCACGAAGACCCCGCCGTGCAGGACCAGGCCGCCCGCGCCCGGATCGCGCTCCACGGCCTGCGCCAGCGGTACACCAGCGACCGCGAACTCGCCGCCCTGGCCACCGAGGAGCAGCAGCTGGAGCAGCGCCTCGCCGAACTCCGCGCCCGGAAGGGCGAACTCGCCCCCGTCAAGCCGAAGGCCAAGCGGTCGTCGCCGTCGTACGACGCCGCCGTGGTCCGCGCCTGGGCTCGGGGCAAGGGCGTCGCCTGCCCGGACCGCGGCCGGATCCCGAAGAAAGTCGTCGATGCCTGGCGCGCCGACACCGGCACGGCCGCCTCGTGACCCCGGAGACCGCCATGTCCGAACCCACGCCCGCCGACGAGCTGACCGCCGCGGCCGACCTGCTCGAAGCACTCGCCAAGAAGGCGCAGCACGACCTCGACGCCAAGGACTACTGGTCCGGCTACGACAAGGCCACCGCCTGGCGGGACGGCTTCACCAACGGCATGGGCGGCATCTGCTCCGAACTGGTCGGCGCCATCCCGCCGACCGCCGTCCTCGAACTCGCCCGCTGGCTGCGCGCCGAAGCCCGCCGCATGGCCACCACCGCCCACCCGTACTGGCAGGACACCGTCTCGCCGCACGCCCTCGCGCTCGCCCGGGCGCTCACCCCGTGAACCGCCCGATACCCACGGCCGCCCGCAACCCACCGCGCGGGCGGCCACCACCCCAACCACCCCAGGAGCACCCGTGAACCAGCCCGAGATCGAAACCGACGCGATCCACACCCACTTCGGCCTGTCCTACGCCAACTACCTCGTCCTCCCGCGGACGCTGCTGCAGTCGATGCCCGACGCCTGGCAGACGAAGTTCGTGGCCCTGCTCGACGAAATGCGCGAGGCGTTCGACCACGTGCCGCAGGCCGAGGCCTACCGCGTGGAGGCCGCCACCGAGCACATCGTCAGCGAGATGAGCCACGACCTGCTCGAAGAGGCTGGCATCGAAGAGAACTGGTACGACGAGGCGGTTCCGGAGGATCTGTCGCCGTTCGACCTTGCCGAGTGGCGGGCCGAGCACGAGATGGACGCGCCGACCTACTACGACCGTGACGGCAACGAGGTCGACCCGCACTCGCGCGTCCTGCTGCCCGTCCCGGACCCGGTGCCGCACTACGACCGGGGCCGCGCCCGCATCGAGCCCGCCGCTGTCCCGGCTGTGGTGCCCGCCGCGAACGAGGACGGTGGCCAGTGAGCACCGAAATGCTCGACATGCCCCTAATTCCGCCCGCCGGCGGGCAGATTCTCCACCACACCGACCGCGCCACCATCATCTGGGGCGATTGCCGCGACCCCCAGATCATCGCCTCCGTCCCAGACTGGTACGGCCTGCTGTGCACCGACCCGCCCTACGGCATGCGCTACAACTCCGGCCGCTCCAGCACCTTCACCGAGATCCCCGGAGACGACGGCACCATCGACTGGCCCGCCATCCTCGGCCAGTGGGTAGGCCCGGAAGGCACCTTCAACGGAGGCCTCGCCCCCTCCCGACACGTGTACGTGTTCGGCTACCAGCCCGAGACCCTCTCCGGTCCGCTGCGCCTCGGGGGGACAGCGGTCCTGGTGTGGGACAAGACCGACATCGGCAGCGGCGACCTCACCGTCCCCTGGGGGCCGGGCCACGAGCCGATCACCTTCGGCGTCCACGTCAAACGGCGCAGCGACCGGATGTCGGGCGCCGGGAACCTGTCGGCCCGCCTGCGCCGCGGATCGGTACTCCGCTACCAGCGGCCCGGCCGAGGACGCGCCCGCCACTCGAACGAAAAGCCCGTCCCGCTGATGGCCGACCTCGTCGAGTCGTCCACCGTGCGCGGCGATCTGGTCGTCGACCCGTGCGCCGGCTCCGGTTCCACCGGCGTGGCCGCCGTCCTCGAAGGCCGCCGCTGCTTCCTCGTCGAGATCAACCGTGCTGACGCTGAGCTTGCCGTGCAGCGGGTGCAGGCCGCTGAGCGGATCGCGGAACAGATCGCCGCCGCATGACCACGAGCGCGGCCGCCCCGCGGCTATCGGGGCGGCCGGCCACCGAATCTTCTCACCCCTGGAGACACCGTGAACCACACCGACCCGACCGCCGACTTCGACGGCTGCTACCGGGAATGCCGCATCAAGCAGAAGCACACCCTGGCGTGGGGTCTGTGCGAGCACGCCGCGCCGCCTGAACCGACCGTCAGCATGTCCCGGGTCTACACGGACCCGGAGGACGGCTACCCGTCGATCGGCTACGACAGCTACACCGTGCCGCAACTGGCCCGCCTGATCGAGCCCGCGCTCGGTGACCCGCTGAAGGCTGCTGCTGCGGCCCGCGCGATCGTGCACCGGAACGACGCGCCCGCCGACGAGCCTGTCTGCCCCACCTGCCAGCACGCTGCTCACCGACCGGGAGTCGAGTGTGACGGCGTCGTCGACCACGGTCCGAAGCGCTGGCACCGCTGCCTCTGCATCAACCTCGTGGACGCCGACCGTGCGTGCCCGCCGCAACTGGACTGCCAGGGCGGGACGCTCGGCTACAGCGATGTCTGGTTCCTCCAGCGAGGGCAGAGCTTGCAGGGCGCCGACGGGCGCGTGATCACGCCCCACGTGTTGAAGGCCGCGTCTGCCGCAGTGTCCCCGCCGACCGACCCAACCGCCGCCGTGTGGGCCGACGGTGACCCGCTGACGGAGGCCATCGCCCACGCCGTGTGGAAGCAGTGCGGCACCGACGACTGCATGAGCCTCACCGTCGACGACCCGCGGAACATCGCCGCCGTCGCTGCTGCTGTGGCCCGCGCTGCTGTGCCTGCCGGGCAGCCCACACGAGCCGACGACAAGCCCCCGCAGATGAACCGAGCCGCCAAGGCTGAGGCGCTACTCCTCCGCTTCGCCGCCGAAGCCCACCGCCGCAAGTGGGCCTACGACCGCGGTCTCGACGACGACGGCGTGCCGCTGAAGTCCGAAGCCTTCGACGCGCTGCACCGACTCGGCGACGAGATGCGTGTCGCGCTCGACGAGCTGCGCCACGCGACCGCCGCCGCTCCTGCCGTGGTGTCCCCGCCGACGAGCCGGGCCGCCGTCCGGGCTGAAGCGTTCGCCGAGGCTGCCGAAGCGGTGCGCGGCATGGACACAGACCCTGGCACGCAGTTCGCCGCCGACCAGCTCAGCGTCATGGCCGACCGGGAGCGCCGTCTGGCTGGCGAGGCGCACGACACCGGGACACAACAGCAGGACGTTACCGAGGCGGCCGCCGAGCTGACCATGGCGCGCGCCACCAACCAGCGCCTCAACCGGCGCGCCCAAGCGCTGGAGTCCGAACTGGCCGCCTACCGTCGCGCTGTCGGCCAGTGGGAGGTCAGCGAGCGCGGCACGTACATCCCGCACTCCAGCCTCCGTGTGATCGGCAAGGCGTGCGGCGTGGACATCCTCGGCAGCGTCCGGCACCTGAAGCACTTCGAGCGGGTGGAGCAGGCCGAAGCGGCGATCGAACGAGCGCGCGCTGCCGTCCACATCGCTGACGACGAAGACGTCACCGACGCCCGGCCCGGAACGACGGCCTACACACTCCAGCAACGGCAGCAGGCAGCCGCACAGCAGCAATCCGCACCCGAGGCGTGGGTCTGCAAGTGCCCGGTCGAGCTCTGCGGCTGCGGCCACCACGGCGAGCAGCTGCCTGCGGCAGCCGACAGCGAGGAGCCCCGCCCGTGATCATCCACGATGCCGCCACCCTGTTCGTCCTCATCATCGACCGGGCTATCACCGCCGTCGAAACCCTCGCCGCCGCAGCCGCGTTCGTGCTGTGCGTGGTCGGCTTCTGCCTCGCCCCGCTCATCGCGCCCACCGCCCGGGCCGTACGCCGCACCGCTCGCCCCGAGCCCCGCCGGCGGCCCGTCCCGTCCTGGGCGCACACCGAACCGTACGACTACGACGAGGCCGCATGAACACCCGCGCCCGATTCCAGTACAGCTTCCACCAGCTGGTCGATGCCATGGCCTGCTGGCTCGTCCTCCGCGATCACACCCACCCCGACTGGCAGGACCTCGTCGCCCGCCACGCCCTCGCCGTGGCCCGCACCATCAACGGCACCCAGGAGCAGCCATGACCGAACGCCCATACCGGATCCTCGTCACCGGCAGCCGCGACTGGACCGACCAGCAGACCGTCTACAGCGCGCTCGCCGAGGCAGTCCGCGAACTCTCAGCCGACCGCGAAGTCGTCATCGTCCACGGAGCCTGCCCCACAGGCGCCGACTACATGGCCCACGAATGGGCGCGCGGGTACGGCGCCGTCATCGAAGCCCACCCCGCGAACTGGGTGATCAACGGCAGGCGGGCCGGGTTCATCCGCAACGCCCGCATGGTCAACCTCGGCGCCGATGTCTGCCTCGCTTTCATCAAGGACGGCTCCCGCGGCGCCAGCCACACCGCACGCCTTGCCGAGCAAGCCGGCATCCCCGTCCGGAGGTTCACCGCATGACCGGTCTATCGTCCACGCCCCGCGGCGAGCACACGCCCCGGCCGGGCGCCCACTGGCAGACCACCGTCGTCCGCACCGAGCAGCTCGTTGACGACGACGCACCCGACCCTGCACCGCCCAACCGGGCCACCCGACGCGCCCTCAAACGCGCAGCACGGAGGAAGTAGCGATGACCGAAGACCTGCACCAGCGTGCAGCCGACGCGATTCGGGCAGCCGCCTGCACCGGCAACTGCGGCCAGACCGAGGAGGAATGCGCCAAGGAACGGATCCAGCCGTTCGTCTGGCACCACGGGAAGCTCGCGGTGGTGGAGGGCAGCCCGGAGATGTTCGCCGGCGCCGTGCTCGCCGAACTGAAGCCCGAACTGGACGCCTTGGCCGCGCTCAGGCAGGTCGCGCGCGGCTACTGCCCCGACTGCGGACGCGGTGACGCAGCACCCACCGTGGCCGACTGGGAGCAGCAGCGGCACCGCGCCGACCAGGCAGAGGCCGAGCGCGACGTAGCCCACCAGCAAGCCGCCGCCATCGCAGCCCAACGCGACCGCCTCCGCCAGCGCATGAACACGCTCGCCGACAGGTGGGACCTCGAAGGGCCACCCCCGGGTAACCGGCCGCTGACCGAACTCCGCGCCGAGATCAGCGTGGGGCCGTTCGAACCTGACGCGTCCCTCGTCGTCCAGCCCTACCGCGCCGACGACGGCAGCCAGAAGTGGGCGTTCCGCTGCTGGGGCACCGACACCTGCGACGGCTGGCTCTCCCTCGACCACACCAGCGAGCAGTCCGCGCAACGCGCCCGAGACCGGCACGTCGCCAAAGACCACACCGCGCCGACCACGGCAGCGACCGAAGCGACCGGCCTCGCCCGGCAGCGGGACGAGCTGCTCGTACTCGCCCGGGAGATCCTCCACGGCGGGCACATCACCGGCGACCGCATCGCACGCTGGCGCGAACAACTCGACGAACTGACGGACCAGACCCAGCGCCCGGCCTGACAGCCATGGCATCCTGAACCCAGCCCGCTCGTCTGCCGTGGGAAACCACAGCACCCGGGGAGGTCCGGACTACAGCCGGGCGGGCACCTGCCGCTCCTCCTCTCGCGGGGCGCCAGCGGCGATGGCCTGTAGGCGTGCAGGCGCGACCGCCACCACCCGGGCGCCCGACCAGAACTAGGAACTGGACGGGCGCCCGCGATCTGGCATCCTGAACGGGGCGGCAACGATCCCCGGCACCCTGCCGGGACACCTGGCGGTGACGGCCGCCGCCCCACACACGAAGGGCCGGACCCATCGGAGGGAGCCACCCTCCAGGCCCGGCCCATCTGCGAGTTCCCGTTTCCGAGGGGTCGCAGTCCCATTGCAGCAGACGCCTACGCCGACACCAAACCGCAACCCCTCCAGTGAGGGGATTCCAGGACGGGTTCGGGTCCGGCTTGACGGGCGTGTGATCCTGGTCGTGCCGCCCGCCGCAACGCTGCTGCCGACGGGAGGCGTGCTACAGCACAAAGCGCCCTCGCCGAAGTAGACGACGAGGGCGCTGCTGCGTTCGGGGGACTCTGCTCTACGCGCGGCCAGCCCTCGCGAGCATCTCGCGCCGGCGCTTCACTGAGGCAGCGAACAACCCTGTGTGCTCCAGGAACTCGATCTCTGCCAGCGTCGCCATCCGGTCGGCTTCGTCGTGGGAGTACCCCGCTTCTCGGGCCGCCTCACGAATGGCCGCCTTGACGCTGTAGCCTTCGCTGATCAGGAGCGAGCGTGTGCGAGCCAGCGCGTTCCGCTGCTTGATCTTCTCGGTCTGTGGCGTCCGATACCCGGGCGTACCCATGTCGTTGTACTTCGATCGCTCGACCGCGATCGCCTTCAGTTCCTCGGCGTACGCCGCTCCACGGCTCGGGTGCCACTCTTCCGTGCGGCGCGCGACTTCGGACCACCACGGCTTCTTCTGATGGCTCTTGCAGCGGTGGTCCGGGTTGAATGCAGACCCGATGTAGAGCAGGTTCCCGTCAGCGTCCCACAGCCGGTACACGGCGGCAGGCTCGTACCAGCGCGGGTTCTCCTGCCGATGCTGCTCCAGCCAGTTCGATACAGTCAAGGCAGTGCCTTCCTTGCAAGGGGTTCGGCGCTTCACAGCCCGGGCGGTCTCTCACACCGCTCGGGCTTCTCTCATTCCTCAGACGGCTTGTCTGTCGCGTTCCGCTCCTCGGCGGGCGGCCGGTCCTTGCCCGAGCCCCTATAGCCACGCAGCAGGTCTTGCACTGTGCTCGGCTTCACGCCCAGACGCTTCGCGATCCCGCGCACGGTTTCACCCTCGGCCTCGAGCTGACGGGCCAGTTCGCCCCGCTCAGCGTTCCACCTGGTACTCCGCTCCCTCGTCTTCGCGGTGATCAGGGCCTGAGCACGCGACCGCGCCTCTGGGTCGGCGATGCGTTCCACCTCGTCGAGAGCGTCGAACACTCGCTGCACCTCCTCGTCGTCTGACACGCCCGCACCTTCCTCAATCCAGGCGGGCTTTCCCCCAGAGGCTGTATGGTGACCGCACAACTGGTGTATGGTCACCATACAGGCTCGAGCGGAAGCCCGCGCCTGCAACGCACAACGGCCCCGACCGGAGCTCTCACCCTGCCGGTCGGGGCCAGGCCCACCTCAACCTTCACGAAAAGGCAGGCCCTGATGGCCAACCGTACCGACCCGCCCGAGCCGCAGCCCAGCCCCCACACGGCCCGCGACTGCAACCTGTGCGGCACCCTCCGGCACCCCGCGCAGGCGAAGGCCGGCCGCGAGCTCACCAAGCACCTCGCCGCCAACCCGTTCCCGCGGCAGGCCGGCGGTGCCCGATGAACCAGCCGACCGCGCCCAGCGTGTTCGCCGAGCCGTGGCCCAGCAAGGTCATCGCGCGCTACGCCACCGTCGCTGGCGCCACCGTCGACCTGATGCAACTGGACTCCGCCACCCGCTCCAAGTGCCTCGGCTGCGGCAGCCACGAGGACCACGCCATCAGGGACTACTACTACAGCCACGGCAGCCGTGAGCCCGTGTACTTCGCGAACCGCGACAAGGCCGACCGCGAGGCGCACAAGTGGGCC
Source organism: Streptomyces sp. NPDC020299 (assembly GCF_044387825.1). Lineage (NCBI taxonomy): Bacteria > Bacillati > Actinomycetota > Actinomycetes > Kitasatosporales > Streptomycetaceae > Streptomyces > Streptomyces sp. NPDC020299. The sequence goes on along the minus strand of NZ_JBIRWL010000011.1, from coordinate 53,562 downwards.
CAGGCCCACGCCGAGATGTGCCGCGCCCTCCCGAAGCCGGGGGTGGCCCGGTGAACGAGCCTCTCCGCCACCGCCTGATCACGATGGCCGACATCCTCGACCACGACCCCGAGCGCCCGGCCGACTCCCAGCTCACCACCGATGAGCGTGTCGCCATCGCGAACACCCTCACCGGCGGCGACCGCAGCTTCCTCGACCTCCTGCCGCGCATCACCGAACCGACGACGCGCGGCGCCTACGCGGCCCGCCTGAGGCAGATCGCGGGTGTGGCATGAGCGAGCCCTACCGCCTCGCGGCCGAGGCCGCCGCGCAGCTGCGCCAGTTCAACCACGCCACCGTCAAAACCGGTGAGGACTGGCAGAACCCCGCCGACACGTACGAGGCCCTCGGCGAACTCGCCTACCTGACGCGGATCCTCCCGCAGGCCCTCGAACAGGCCATGCGCCCGGTGACCGTCGCCCAGCAGCGCGGCCAGCTGACCGTCGCCGACGGCGAACCCGTCGACCGGGTCACTGAGCTGCGCGGCAGCCTCGACACCGTCCTCGCGCACGCCCGCCGGCTCGCCCTCGCCGTCGACGCCATGCACACCGTCACCGGGACGCTGACCGTCCGCGACGCCGACGAACCGACGGCTGGGGGTGACGTCCAGTGAACGAGCCCACACCGGTCGACACCGACCAGAACGCCCAACTCGCCGAACTCCTCCGCCGCGCACGCCAGGACTACGAGGCCGCCGTGGCCCGACGCGAGGACCACGAGATCCGGCAGTGCGTACGCGGCAACGAGCCCGGAGGCCACCAGTGACCATCCCCACCGTGCTCGCCGCCCTCGCGGACCAGCTCGACACCCAGCCGAACCGGCCCGTCGACCTGCCCACCATCCGCGGCAAGGCCCGCGCCCTCGGCCTCCCCGGGGACTGGCTCACCCTCCTCCCCAACCCGGCCGGCGCGCACCACTCCGAATACGCCACCCGGCTTCGCACCCTCGCAGGAGACCACTGATGGACTTCGCTGCTGTCGCTGGCGTCCTCGAGAACGCCGCCACGATCATGGACGCCCACCCGAACCTCAACCCCGACCAGGCCGTACGGCAAGCCGTCTTCGGCAACCCGCACGCCCACGTCCCCGAGCGGCAGACCACCGAAGCTGACCTCTACGACGAGGCGCACAGCCTGATCGAGGCCTACTGCGGCTGGCAAGGCAACGGCATCGACCGCATCCCCCGCCAGGAAGCCATCGACGCGGCCCGCACCGAAGCCGCCCGATACCGGTCGTACGGAGGCGGCACCTGATGGGCCTCTTCCGCCGCGACACACAGGCCACCCGTAGTTACCCCGCCGCGGGGGTGTCCGTCACCGGTTCGGTCGGCCGGTTCCGCCGCGCGAAGACCAGCGGAGCCCGCCGCGCCGCCGCCCAAGGCCAGGCGTGGGAAGACCGCGACCGGGCGCAAGACCGCCGCGGCGGCTGGTACCGCCCAGCCCGTTGAGGAGACCCGCATGCGCTGGCTCTACCTGCTCGCCATGGCCTGGCCGCTGATCCTCGCTGCCTTCCTCCTCGGCCGCCACATCCACTGACCCACCCAGACCGCCGCGCCCGCGTGACCATCCCCCCACGCGGGCGCGACCCCTACCGCTCCCGGAGGAGCACCGTGAACGCTGACCAGCTCACCCGGTGGGCCACCACCGAGCCGCGGCTGGCCGCCCTCGCCACCGGCCTACTGCTCCTCTCACTGGCCGCCACCGGCTACCTGATCGTCCGCCGCGCCGGCGGCAACGTGCTCGTCGCCGGAATTGGCGCCATGGTGTGCACCGGCTACTCCGGCGACACCTCCTGGCGGTTCGCCCGGGACCACCTCGGCATGACCAGCCCCAACGAGCGTCTCTTCATGTTCGCCGCCGGGGAAATCGCACTCCTGTCTTGCGCTGTCATGGCCCGCGCCAACAAGAAAGCCACCGCCACCGACGACAGCGCGGGAACTCCCGGCGTCCCCGGCGTTCTCGTCTGGTGCATCACCAGCATTCAGCTCGTCCCAGCCTTCACGGAGTCAGGATTCTGGGCCGGTCTGGTTCGTGGCGCAATCGGCCCGGCCATGGCCGCCCTGCTCTGGCACCTGGCCATGGGCCTAGAGATCCGCGTTACTCGCCCCGAAGCGCTGTCCAGCGGGCTGCCCGCTCAGATCGGCCACGAGCTGCGCGAGCGGCTCCTGTCCTACCTTGGCCTCGCCACCCGGGACCGTACCGCGGAGGAGATCACCCGCGACCGTGCACACTCACGTGCCGTCCGCCTCGGCGCCCGCCGCCACCTCGGCCCGTGGGGCAGGGCCCGCCTCGCCGCCGCCGTCACCCGCTCCCGCGCCACCGTCGACGGCAACCGCCGCCACCGACTGCTCCAAGACCTGGCCGGCCGCCGTACCGCCGAACAACTGCGCACCATGGAGGTCCCGTCGCCGTGGGTCGCCGACCCCGCGGCGCAGCCGCACCCCGCCACCCCGCTCGGGGTCACCGGCGCCGAGCTGCGCCGCATGCACCCCATGGACGCAATCCAGACCGTACGGGATGCGCACCCAGACGCGACCGCGCCCGAGCTGGCGCCCGCACCGCAGCCGGAGCCCGACGACTTCGACAGCGCAGCCGCATCCGCACTCGCCGTCGCGCAGCCGCACACCGTGATCCGGATTGGCACTGACGCATCTGCGAGCGTGATCGAGCACGTCGCACGCGACGAGGCGCTGATCCTCGACCTGGCCCCGGCCCAGCCTCTGCACCCGGACGTCCAGCACAGGCCTCCGGCAGATCCGGAAGCCGCGCAGCCGAAGCCACCGCAGGTCACACCGGATTCGGATGCACCACGCCCGCGCGCGGCCACCCCGGTCGGCAAGAAACAGCCAGTGTCGCCGCTGCGCGCACCGGATGCGGATGCGCAGCTCCTTGAGCGCGCCAAGTCCCTGAACAACGCCGCGCTAGTGGAGGACGGCAAGAAGGTCTCCCTCCGCGTCCTGCAGCGCACCCTCGGCATCGGCCAGCGCCGCGCGCAGCGCATCCAGGCGCAGCTCCCCGACGCCCTCGACAACCCCGCGGATGCGGATGCGCAGCCGCCCGCGAAGGAGGCCTGACCGTGACGAAGCTGGATATGGTCCTGGCTGCCGCCGTGTGGCTGTACCTCACCAACAGCCCGAAGTGGCTGCGCACCATGACCCGGCGTATCCGCAGCCGCAACCCCCGCATCGGGGCAGGCGCATCCGCAGCTGCCCGGGCCCGCCAGCTGCGCACCCCGGTCGTTCGCCTCGCCACCCTCCTCGGCATCCGCACCAAGGCCGGTGCTCTCGCCGACCGGTCGGAGGCTGGCGCGGAAGGGGAGCGGCGTACCGCGGCCCTCCTCGCCCCGCTCGCCGCGAAGGGTTGGACGCTGCTGCACGACCGGGCGCTGCCTGGCAGTCGGGCGAACGTGGATCACCTGGCGATCAGCCCGGCCGGTGTCGTCTTGGTCCTCGACACGAAACGCTGCTCGGCGCGCTGGCCGGTCACCGGCCGCGGCAGGCGGCTGTTCCACGGCACCCGGGACATCACCGACCGGCTGAACGGCCTCCGCTACGAGTCCGACGCCGTCTCCCGCATCGTCGGTGTGCCCGTTGTGCCGGTCGTCGTCATGCACGGCCGGATGCCCGACGGGCGGCTCCTCGTCGACGGGATCCCCGTCATCCACGCCGACCAGGCCGCCCACGCCCTCCCCGGGATCGCCCGCCCCCACCACGGCCACCCCCGACCCGCCGACCTGGCCGCGCAGGCGGCCCGGCTCTTGCCCGACTACCAGCAAGGACGCTGATGTTCTACTTCCTCCTCGCCGTCGGCGTCCTCGCCGCCCTGACCGGCTGGAACCACCCCACCCTCGACACCCGCTACATGTGCCGCGCGATCGGCTCCATGACCGCACTGTTCGCTGTCGTCTTCTGGTGGCAGTGGTGAGCGCGTCCGTGGACGACGACGAGAAGACCGTCCGGGACCGGCTCATCGCACTCATCGACGGCCCGGCAGCAGCCGTGCCGCAGCCGACCGCAGGCGCGTCATCCGACCCCGTGCAGCCGCAGCCGGACGAAGCCGACGAGCCGGATACTCAGACCGCCAGCCGTAGCCGTGACCCGCGGCGCATCCCGCCCTGGTGGACCGGCCGCCACGTCGACCTCACCCCCGATGGCCAGGACGAGGACGAGGAGCAGGAGCCGCAGGCCGCCAACGCGGACGCGGAACCGACCGAGGAACCCGACGGCGCGGATACAGATGCGCAGCCCAAGAAGCGCCGCCTCCGGCTGCGCATCCCCGTCGGCCCGCGCAGCCCCGACAGCGGCCCCTCGAACGGCGGCCCGATCCTCGCCGCGCCCGCACCGCGGATGTCCCTCCTCGACGCCTACGCCCGCATCCCACCGCGCATCCGCTGGCTGGTCCTGCACAGCAGCGCAGCCGCAGCCGGATACAAGCTCGGCTGGGTGCAGTTCTCGACCCGCACCGCGGCCTGGATCGCCCAGAACGGCCTGCTCACCGCCAGCGGCATCTTCTGGTGCGGCTGCACGATCGGCTGCGAAGTCCTCCGCTACCGCGCCTTCCGCGGCTGGCGCCTGCCCGTCCGCTGGCTGGCGGCCATCCCCATCTCATCCATCGTCGTCGGCACCCTCCTGTACGGGACCGACTGGACCGAACTGCACCTGGAGCTTCCGCTGTGAACGGCGTCTTCGGAGACCTGGGCCCAGTCGGCCTAGCCGCCGCCCTGACCTGCCTGCTCATCTTCGGCGTGCCCGGCGGCGGCAAGATCAAGCCGCTGGGCTGGTGGACCACCGTCCTGGTCGCGATGCTCGCCGCCAGCGCCTACAAGGCCGCCGGCGGCCCGTTCACGATCGTCCCGGACGCCACAGGCAGCGTCATCCACTTCGCGCAGGGCTTCCTCAAGGGCCTGACCATGCCCGCCATCACCCTCTGCGTCGTCATCTTCATGCTGTTCAAGAAGCTGACCACCAAGGAGGTCGGATACACCGCGCTGATCTTCTTCTACTGCGCCAGCGGCGCCGGCGGCACCTGGTCGTACATCGCCGACGCCATCGAGAACGCCCGGGTAGGCCTCCAGTGACGTTCATCAGCCTCCGCAAGCCACAGTCCGCCCCCGGTCCCGAGCCGGACCTTGAGGAATCCGCTGTGGACGAGCCCGGCGACGCCGCCGATGACGGCCAGGAGCGGGACGCCGCCGAAGTGATCGGGCTCCTTGGCGCCCTCGCGCAGGGCGTGCGCGGCTGGTTCACCTGGTGCAGTAACCGCATCGGCTCCGGCCGAACGTACACGCTGCACGCGGTGGCCGTGTGGGCGGCCGGCTACTACAGCCTGTGGGTGACCTGGGCGGTCGTCATCAGCCTCGTTCTGGCCGTCGGGCTGTTCATTCCGCACGAGCCTCTGGACAGGCTCTCTGCCCGCATCGAGCAGCTCGGTAACCAGCGCACGGCACCGGCCGACGAAGCCCCCACCCTGGGGGAGAGCGGCGAGCCCGGCGAGGAGGCCCCCATCGACCCCCTGTCCGGCCTCCTGTGGCGGCTGATCGGGGAGGCCCCCGGCGTGCACCTGAAGACCCTCGCCGAGGCCCTCGCCCGGGCCGCTCAGGCGGCGGGGGAAAAGCCCCCTTCGCGGGCCGACGTGGAGGCCAAGTTGGAGGCCCTCGAGATCCCCCTGCGGGCGTCCGTCCGGGATGCCCGCGGGAAGGTGAACCGGGGGGTGCACCGGGATGATCTGACAGCATGGGAACGGTCCCGCTCCCCGACCGAGGCCCCTGCCGTAGCAGAGGCGTGTAGCGATGGCGGAGAAGCCGCCTGACCTGCACTGTCGCAGATCGTAGGAAGGCGTAGCGGGCCCGTAGTAGCAGCCCTCGCCCGGCCTGGAGACTCTGATGCCGTTCCTGTACACCTGCGCACAGTGCCGCACCCAGGCGCCAGCCAGACGCGACGAGCGCGAGGACGCGGAAGCTGACAGGCAGGAGCACCGCGACCGCGTGCACGGCGGCCACGCCCCCCTCGACGGCGACCGCATCGACCGCGTCCACGCCGCGAGTCGCGGCGACGGCCTCCTGCCCCGGCACGCCGGTATTGCCGCGCTCGTCCTCCTCGCCCTGGTCCTGGCGAACTGCTGGGGCCGCTGACCATCGAAGGGGTCCTCATGGACTTCATCCGCTACCGCGTCGAGGACGAGGACGGCACGTTCCTCGACGAGTTCACCACCAACGCGCCGGACTTCGCGCAGGAGCGCATCGGCCGGATCCGGAAGTACCGGCCGAACCTCACGGTCGCTGAGACGCCGGACAACGACTGACCCCAGAAGGGAGACTGACCGGTATGAGGCACGACGAGCGGTACGTCGAGGGCGTCGACTACGACGAGGACGACCTGGTCGACGACGATGACGGCGAGGAGTGGCAGGAAGGCCAGTGCGACATGTGCACTGGTTCCACGCCGGAGGACTTGAAGCGGGCCTCCGAGCCTGGCGCTCTGATCCCGGTGTGCGCGTGCGCGATCGGGCAGGGCGCGCCGCCGGATGAGTGCCGGTGCGGGCCGGAGGAGGACTGACTATGGACGACACCACCCTCGACCGCGCGGCGGCAGAGCGTGTGCACTACGCCACCGATCCGCGCATTCGGCAACTCGCCGAGGCCCGATGGCGGCTGGAGACGGGCGGCAGCCGGCAGGACTGGCTGATGCTGGGCAAGGACAACCCGGAGGCGCTGATCGCCGAAGCCCGCGGCTGGGTTCGCGCGGCCGTCGCTGCGGGGATCCTGCCGCCGCCTGAGCCCCCGGATCCGCGGATCGAGGAGGCGTACGAGCAGATCCGTCGCGAGCGCGGCTACTGACCGGTCTGCCACACTGCGTTCAGGCCCTTGCCGTGTCACCCCCCGTCGCGGCAGGGGCCGCCGCACGTCGGGGTGACCTCGGCGCCCGGCCGCCGTTGATCACGGTGTGGAGATGCGACTCGGTGTCGAGGGCGGCCCGGCTGACGGCCGCGAGGTCGTCGTGGAATCCGTGGACGGGGTACCGCCCGACGAGCAGGAGCTCGACGGCGCCCGGTACGTACTCCGCTGGTTCGGCGTCAACCCGCACCCGGACGCCGCCTGGCACTACTGCTGGGCACGCTCTTGACCGGCCGCCTCGATCCGGTCGGCCGGCCGGGGCACCGCGCGGGCCATCCACCGGTCGCCGCCAACCTGGACGGGCAGCATCACGGGCACCAGGTCGAGCTGCACGAGCTGCTCCAGGCCCTCGACGCACTCGTCCCGGGTGTCCGCCTGGACGCTGTACCGGATCGTCATGGATCGAGTGTGGCGGGACGTACGGGATGTCGGGCCGGAATTCGCCAATCCGGGTCACAGCACGGACACAACACCCCATGCCAGACGCACCGGCGCGCATCATGCCTACCTGCACAAGCACCTTGGGGGAACCATGCGCCACCGCAAGCTCGCCATCCTCGCCGCCGCATTCGTCATCGCCGCCGGCGCTGCCGTCGCCGTCTGGCTGATGCTCCGGCCGTCGTACGACGACGTGGTGAAGGGCTGCCAGAAGGCCCTTGCCGAGCAGTACAAGGCTGACGAGAAGGGGAAGCCCGACGCCTGCAAGGACGTGCACGCGGACGACTACGACGCGCTCGTGATGCAGGCGGCAATGGATCACCTGGGCTGGACGGACGAGAACGGCGACTTCGACGAGAACAAGATGCTCGACTCGGTCACCGAGACGCCGTGATCTATGGCGGTCAAGTGTAGTGACAGGCGCGCACGCTGGGGCGTAGCGTCCAGTCAGCGGCAGTCGTGGGATCCGCTCGCCGAGCCCAGGCGGCCCGGCGCTGCGGACGTTCTCCCTCGCGCGGCTGCCGCGTAGACATGATGCGGCCCCGCCGGATTGGGCGGGGCCGTCGTCATGCGGTGGGCTCCTCGTCCGGTCGCTCGGGGTCCGTGCCGTAGAAGCCTTCCAGCTGCACGTTTAGCTCCGCCAAGTCCGGATGCTCAGCCAGTTGGCAGACCTCGGCTTCCGTGAGGAGCTCAGCGAAGCGCCTCATCGTGCGGGTGGCCAACGTCCGCTCGGCTGCCATGTCCAGCTCGGCGGCACGCTTACGGTGCAGGCCCGCGAGAATGCGGAGTTGGCGCGCCCTCAGCTCGTACCGGTCAGGCTTCTCGCTCATGCACTCTGCCCCTTCCTCGGCCGGCCGCCCTTGCGTGCGCGACGCGTTGCCAGTTCCTCCTCGGCGGCGGCGAGTTCGGCGAGCTCTTGCTCGTTGCCGTTCTGCTTGATGAACGTGCGCACGTGGTCGACCAGGTCAGCACTGCGGTCGACGCCGTGCCGTTCGGCCGCGGTGCCGTAGGCGTCCCACATGCGGCGTGGGATGCGGAAGCGGGTGACGAAGGTGTGGTCGGTGGCCTCTGACATGCCGCTCATGTTCCCACAGAGTTTCTTACCCGAATAGCTTGTGTGGCTACACGGTTAGCGATACTGTGTAGCCACACGGAAACGAGCAAGGGGACGCAAGATGATCGCCGCTAACCGCACCCGCCACGCCACCATCCGCGACCGCGCTCGCACCCACCGCGCCGCCGCAAAGATCCGCCGCCACGGCACCGCCACCCTCGCCACCCACTGCATCGCCGCCGGCCTCCGCGTCAAGGAAGCCCGCTCGGTCGCCGGATCCCTCCGCGACAACGCGGCCAAGGCTGGCGTAACCGGACAGGCCGGGGTGAGCTACGCGAAGAACGTCCAGGCCCGCGCCTGCACCCGCTACACGCCGGCCGACGTCGCCCGCATCGCGGTCATCTACCGGCCGCGGAAGCCCGCCTACAAGGTCGCCGCCGCCCGCCTCGCCCTCGCCGCCTAGGAGCCCGCCATGCCCCGTTCTGAGAACCTCGCTGCCACGTCCGCCAACGGGCTCCGCGACGAACGCGAAGCCTGCCTGCTACTGACCACCGACGACTACGCGGGCAGCGAGCGTGTGAAGGAATTCCACGCCGACTACGCCGACCGGATCAGCGACGAAATCGACAGCCGAAACAACGCCTGAGGATCACGATGCGCACCTACGCCACCGCCCAGCTGATCGGCGACTGCAGTCACCAGTGCGACGCAACCGCCACCTACACGGCCCCGTCCGGCGCCCAGGCGTTCGTCCTCTGCGACGGCATCGGCTCCAACGACGCGGTACGCCGCTGGACCCGCGCGCAGGCCCGCCGCCTCGCCGTGATCGCCGCCCGCAAGGGTGACGCCGAGACCGGCCTGCGCTCCCTCTACAACCACATCGCCGCCCAGCGCGCCCAGCGAGACCCATGGACCCGCGACGAGATGCCCAAAGCCTGCGCGCTGGTCGCCGTGACCGCGCCCGACAGGCCGATGACCGTCGCGTGGTGCGGCGACGTGCGCGCCTACGTCCTGGTCCGTGGCACGGTGCAGCGGCTCACCGCCGACCACAACCTCCGCCGGGTCTGGCCGCCCCGCAATGGGAGGCCGGGCGGGAACCGGAACCGGATCACCTCCTGCCTCGGCGCGATCGAGACCGACGAGGAGACGATGAACCTGCACAACCACCCGGCGATCGAGTCCGTCACCCGCGGCCCGGAGGACTGCCGTCTCCTCCTCGCCTCCGACGGCGCGTACGAGCCCCACGAGGACGCCGGCCACCAGCTGGCGAAGTTCCTCATTGGCGACGTCGACGAACTCGCCGAGGCGTTCGTCGACACTGCCGTCGCAACCGCCCGCGCCGTCCCGGACCCGTACGCGGACAACGCCACCGCCCTCATCGCCGACATCCGCACCGCCGCCTGACCCGCCACCCCGAGGGTCCACCCCGAATTCCTTCGCTCAACGCCCACGCCGCAACGGAAGATGGTCCGCATGACCGACCTCGACAGCCTGATCCCGCCCGCCGACCTCGCCGCCGCAATCGAGGCCGGACACGTCACCCGCAAGACGCACCCCGCCCTGCCTCTGTCGATCTACACCTACACGAGAGAGTGTCAGTACGGGCACATCTGGACACCCGTCACCATGCGGTGCCGTGGCCTGATCGCCGACGACCAGGCTGGCCATGTGGTCGCGCTGCCGTTCCCGAAGATCTTCGTGACGGCCATGCACGGCGTGCACGACTTCGCCCCGCCCCTGCCTGCCGAGCCGTTCGAGATCTTCGCGAAGGCCGACGGCTCCCTGATCATCGTCTTCCACTACGACGGCCGCTGGCACGCCGCTTCCAAGGGCAGCTTCATCTCCGAGCAAGCCCAATGGGCGCAGGCCGTCCTCGACACCGCAGACCTGTCCGGCCTCGACCCCGAGCTGACGTACCTGGCCGAGGCGATCTACCCGGACAACCGGATCGTCGTCGACTACGGCCAGCGCGAGGAGCTCGTACTCCTCGCCGCCTACCGGCCGGCAGACGGCACCGAGGAGCCGCTGGCGACAGTCGCCCCGCATTGGAAGCCGATCGGCCCAGTCGTCCGGTCCTGGGGCCTACGCGACGGTCTCGCGGAGCTGGAGCAACTCGCCCTGGCGAGCACCACCCTGGACGGGGTCACTGTCGGCGGTACCGACGAGGAGGGGTACGTCATTCGCTACGCCTCCGGCGCCCGAGCGAAGATCAAGCTGTCCGCGTACCTGACCCTGCACAAGCTGTTCACCGGCACGAACGAGCGGACCATCTGGGAAGTCCTCGCGTCCGGCCAGGACCCGGCTGTCCTGTTCGACCAGGTGCCCGACGAGTTCGCCGACTGGGCTCGCACCGTCGCCGACCAACTGCGCGCGGAGCATGCCCGTATCGTCGACGAGGCTGCCACCGCCTACGCCGACATCATGGCCGCCCTCCCCGCCGACCCCGACCGCAAGACCTTCGCTCTCGAAGCGGTCAAATCCTCGCACCGGTCCGCGCTGTTCCTCATCCACGACGGCCGCAACGATGCGGTCAGCGACTGGGCGTGGAAGCAGATCAAGCCGCGCGGCGACAAGCCGTTCAAGACCGACGAGGAGGGCTGACCATGCCGACGATCCACGTCATGTCCGGGCTGCCGGCCAGCGGCAAAACGACTGCCGCGCGCAAGCTCCTCGCCGAGAGCGGCGGTCGTATCCGCCGGATCAACCTGGATGATCTGCGGGCAATGTTCGACAACTACGAGGGCGGCCGGACCTGGTCCCGAGCCCACGAGCAGACGGCCCTCGACGTCCAAGACGCAGCCGTGCGGGCTGCGATCGACGGCGAGTTCGATGCCGTCGTGGACAACACGCACCTGACGCCGCACATCCCGAAGCGTCTCAAGGCGGCCGCCATGGGCCGAGCCACGTTCGTGGTCCACGACTTCACCCACGTGCCGGTCGAGGAATGCCTGCGCCGCGACGCCGCCCGGGAGAACGCCGTCGGCGAGGACGTCATCAGGCGCTTGCACGGAAACCACGTCAAAGCCACCCGGAACGGCTGGCGGCTCACCGATGCGTGGATGAACGACACACCACCCGTCGAGCCATACCTCCCGGACCCCGGACTACCGTCGGCGATCATGTGCGACATCGATGGGACGCTGGCCCTGATGGGCAACCGCGGCCCCTACGACTTCACGCGCTGCGGCGAGGATGCCCTCAACGAGTCGGTGCGCCGGGCCCTCGTCTCGTTCCGGCTGGCCAACAACGACGAGATCGTCCTGCTGTCCGGCCGCGGTGAGGAATTTCGTGAGCAGACCGAGGGCTGGCTCACTCGCCACGCGGTGCCCTACGACGAGTTGTGGATGCGCCCGGCAGGTGACACGCGGCGCGACGACATCGTCAAGGCCGAACTGTTCGATGCGCACCTGCGGCACCGGTACAACGTCCGCGTCAGCCTCGATGACAGAGACAGGGTGGTCGCGCTCTGGCGACGCATGGGCCTGCCGACATGGCAGGTCAACTACGGCAACTTCTGACGACTGACCCGCGTATTTTGAGGGCCCGCCCCCCGCACTGGGACGGGCTCTCACCGCTTCACGGTCAAGCCGCTCCGGGGCGTGCCGCCTGCCGCCGCTGCCACCATCGGTACCCGGCCCGCGGGGCCTCCCAGTACACGGCCCGCAGAAGCCAGTAGCAGCCGTACATCGCCCAGTAGCAGAGCCACAGCTCGAACCACAGCAGGTAGAACAGGCCCTTGAATACGGCCACGGCCAGGCCGGCGAACCCGGTCGCCGCTCCACTGACTGGCAGTGATACCCGGAGCGGGCCGATGCCGCCCGACAGTCGAATCCCCATGATCGCCCCCGACTTGGCGCGCTCGTGGCGCGCAGCGTGGCGTGACGCTACATGAACATTCGTTGCACTGGGGCCGGTTCCTCTCGAACGCACCATCACAACTCCGCCACATCAGCATCACACGGGCATCCCATCGGCCACCCTCGCCCGCATGAGACGAACCCTCACCGCCGCCGCAACCGCCGTCGCGCTGCTCGCCGGGCTCGCGGGATGTAGTAACAGCAGCCCGGCCAGCAGCACCGGCTCCGGGAAGGGCAACGCCGCCGCGAGCCGCCCGCTCACCGCCAGCACCGCCTTCACCCGGCTCTCGTCGAAGGTCGCCTCAGCCAAGCTGTCCGGCACCGTCACCGCCGCCACCGACCCGAACCACCTCCTCGGCCGGCCCGGCCAGTACACGTCGAAGGTCACCTTCACCGACAGTCGGATCAAGGCGGCCGACGTCGAAGGCACCAAGGAGGGCGACGTCGACCGCGGCGGGGCGGTCGAGGTCTTCGCCGACCAAGCCGCAGCACAGGCACGGGCGAAGTACGTCCAGGCCGTCACGAAGTCGCTGCCCGCAGCCGCCGAGTACGACTACGTCCACGGCAGCGTCCTCGTTCGGGTGTCGCACTACCTCACCCCGGCGCAGGCCGCCGCGTACAAGACCGCCACCAACGGGCTCGGTGAGTGACCCCATGCGACGAACCTTCATCGCCGCGGCTGCCACTCTCTTCCTCGCCGGCGTCACCGGCTGCTCCAGCAACTCAACTCCCACGAGCGACGACAAGCCCGCGGCGGCAAGTCCGAGCAAGCCCGCGGCTGCGAGCCCCAGCAAGGCGCACGCCGGGGACCCGGTGCCGTACTTGTACGACGTCGACGATCACCGGTACTCCCGGGCCAAGGTCGAGGGCCTGGTCCAGCGGATCGGGTCACGCTGTACGGATGACGTGCTGGGGCTGGAGTACAGCGCCACCAGCACCGCGTTGGACCTGGTCGACACCGAACACCATCAGGACGTGTACCGGGTGCTCGACGAGCTGGTGACCGGCCTCCCGGACAGTGACGGGAAGACGTGGTGCGCGCCCCTGCTGTCCGACGTTGGGAAGCGGATCAAGGCGCAGCGTGTGGCCAGCGAGTCGCCGACCGCCACGGCATCGCCCACCCACCGGGCCACACCGAAGGCTGCCGTCCGCCCGCCGGCACCAGCTCCGGCCACGCACCACACGACCGCGCCGCCCGTCGATGACCACGGTGGGGCGACCGCCCTCTGTAACGATGGCACGCTGTCGTACAGCGCCCACCATCAGGGCACGTGCTCCCACCACCACGGTGTCGCCCAGTGGTACCAGTGACGATTGCGCACGGCTCCGGGTGAGGCGAAGGCCGCAGGGCACCACCCCTGCGGCCTTCGCTGCGCCTGGACCCACCAAGACACAGGACCATGTCCAGCATGCACGCGGCCGGACGATGGGGTGGCCCCTCTTCGCAGGTTGGCCGCCAGAAAGCCCTGCGGGTGGGGAATTCACGGGCCGGATTCCGGCCGGGCCGCATACTGGCCGCATGACGGACACCTACGTGCGCCTCCCGGACGCCACGGTGCAGGCCCTCGACGACCAGTTGAAGGCCCTTGGCTGGGACCCGGAGTACGTCACCGACTCCGAGATCAAGATGACCTTCCCGGACCCGGCCACGGGCCACGCGATGAGGTTCTCCGAGTTCTGGCTGTCCTGGCGCCTGGTTGACGGACGGCTGGCCTTCGGTATCGGCGACGACTACGGAGCTCCCGAGCGGACGCGCCTCGACTGGCGCACCCGCCTCAACATCGAAGCCGACGCACCCCCGGAAATCGTGGCCGCAGCGGCCGACCGGGCGATGCATCTGCTGTGGCACTGCGACGAGCGAGACGCCCTCAGGGAGCTGCACGAGAAGTACATGCTGCTGGGTGCCATGGAGATGCGGATGAAGGAACTGGGTCGTCGGCTCATGGTGACGCCGGGGATGGTCCGGGAAGCGCTGAAGCCGAGCGGACGGTGGACGCCGTGACGGCCGAGCCGTCGGATCTGGCCGACTTCTTCGCGCTCCTCGACAAAGCGCAGGCGGAACGCGAGGTACGCGAGGCTGCGTACCGGGCGCGGCTGGACGAGGCGTGTCCGGCGCTCGCCGCCCAGCTGACGGAGACGCTGCTCCCGGCGGACATGCGCGCCGCCGGGATGCGGTTCGAGTGGGAGGCGGAGCGGTGAGTGACACGGTTCGGGTGGGCCTCAGTGACGACTACTACCTGGGCGAGCAGTTCGTTACCGAGCCGCAGTCCTGTTGGTCCGAGGAGAACGTGTACGAGGTGCCGCGCGAGCAGGCAGAACGCTGGCAGGCTGCCGAGAGCGCCTGGGCTGAGGCTCAGGAGGAGATGGGCGCTGTTATGGGCGAACGGCGGCAGCAGCGAAACGCCGCACGCGCCGAATCGCAGCGCCGGGAGGACGAACGGCGCGCCGAGATCCGACGCGGACTGTACAGCGGGAGGAAGCGGTGACCGACATCGACCGGATGGTGGTGTGGCTGCGGGAGGCCATGGACGCGGCCGGGCTCGCGGCACGGAAGGCTGCCGAGCTGTGCGGCTGTCATCCGGCCGCTCCGTTGTGGACGTTCGGCGACGAGACGACGGACGGCCGGATCCTCGTCGTCGACGACCCGCACCCGGGGATCAAGCGGAAGATCGGGCGACGGTGGAACGGCTCCTACGAGGGCGTGTTCATGGCCGAGCACGTCGTACGCCACGACCCTGCCGCCGTGCTGCGCAGGATCACCGCCGACCGGAAGCAGCTCGACCTGCACGCCCCGGTCACCGTCGAGTACAACGACGACAGCCCGACCAGTTACGGCTGGACCGAGGAGACGACGTGACCGACGCGCTCACGATGCGTCTCCTCCGATCCGGGGTGCTGGCCCCACCGAACCGCCTCGATCCGCCACACCAGTGCTGCTGGATCATCGACGGCGACGACTACGAGCACTGCGGCCTGTGGTGCGACCACGATGGCGATCACGTCCCCTACACGCCCGGCGCCTACCTGCCGCCGCCGATCATCAGCCCACTCGGCCTCCTCGCTCTCCAACGCTGCCGTTGGAGCTGCCTGGTCTGCCCGCTCTGCGGAAGACGAGGCGAGTACGTCAGCTGCGACCCTCCATTCCGGGTCCGGCGGGACGGCGACGGTTCCACGTCCTGGTACGAACCCGATGACGGGCCCGGTGACATCGAGATCCTCTGGCAGTTCGAGCCGTGCGGCTGCGAGGGTCGCGAGATCCTGCCCGATCTGGCAGTCCCCGGCGAGTGATCACCAGATAGGCACACTAGGTCTCACCACCCTCAGCACACCCGGGAGACCCACATGCCCGACTCCCCGCTCGACGACTACGCCTGGCCCACCTGCGCCTGCGGACGCCAACTCCGCAACGACGAACTCGACCGCATCGCCTGCCGCCTCTGCCAAGACCGCGCCGACCATGCACTCCGTGCCCTCCCCGGACCCGCCGGCCTGTACGCAGCCCTCGCCACCGTCCTCGCACCCGGCTCCGGTGGGGGTGCCGTCCGCGTCACCGGCTCCCGCACCGCGCCGCTCCCGCTGCGTCTCGAACCCCTCAGCCTCACTGCGCGCGGTGGTGTCGTCACTGTCCTTCAGACGTGGCTCGTCGATTGGCACGAGCGTCTCGGCTGGCGCCACCCACGCTGGGAGGGTGGCCTTCAACAGCAGCTCGACCAGGTCGTGAAGGCACTTCGCATCAACTTGGAGTGGGCCGCCACCGAGCACCCCGCTTTCGTGGAATTCACGCGGGAAGCCTGCGATCTGGTTCGCCAGTGCGAGCGGCAGATCACCGGCGAGCGCGCTGAGCGACCGATCGCGGTGGCGTGTCCGTGTGGCACGGTGCTACGGGTCACGGTGTCCACGCCAGGCGTCCGGTGTCGTGGCTGCAGTACGCAGTACGGGCGGAGTGAGGTGCTGGATCTGCCGCTTGCGGAGCGGGTCGCCGCATAGCTGAACCGCTCTCCAGGTTGGACGTGCGATCTCACGCTTGCGTGTGTGTTCGTCTGTATGTCACAGTGCCCTCAGCCGGAACTACGTGTGTCCGCATCCGCTTCAGCCCCCAGCTTCCGGCCGGGGGCTTTCTGCATGTCGGGGGTGTTGATGCGCCCGAGTGAGTTGTATGCCGAGGATCTCGTCTTCGAGCACGAGGCGACCGCCGAGACTGGCGTTCCTGGCCCGGTGATCCGGCAGTGGGCCCGGCGCGGGAAGATTCAGAAGTTCCAGGGCGACGGCCGGCTGACCGGTAACGGTCATGAGTTCAAGACCATGTACGCCCTCCCCGAGGTTCGTGAGCGGGCCAAGACGTACCGGCCGATGCCGCAACGACGTCCGGCCGCCACGTAATGCCCTCGGAGGTGCCAGTGCCTGACGTCGAACCGTCCCCGTTCTGCTCGTACCGCCCGGTCGCCGGCGAGAGGCTGGCCGCCGCCTGTGTCGAGTGCGGCCACGCCCTGGCCGTGCATATCGGTGTCGAGCACTGCCCGGTGTGCGAGCTGGTGCACCGCAACGAACAGGTGAGAGCCCTCGTCGGCGACAGCCGCGTGCACATCGAGGTGACGGGACTCGATGAGCGGACGTTGGAGCGAACTGTGCAGCGGGTCCTCGAACGGGACAGGCGCCGTCGCGCCGCCCTGACCTACCTCCGATAGTCGTCCGCCGTCGTCCGCGCTGAGGGTCGCAGGCGGCGGCGGATCACCAACGCCAGCAGGCAAGGGGGCGGCACCGATGCAGCACCACACCGTCCAGCAGCTCGACCGCGGCCCACGTGCCGGAAAGTGGATCTACAGCGGCGGGAACGCCCGCATGGGCCGCTACGCCGAATGCTGCTCCGAGGCGTGGCTGGAGATGCTGCAGACGCCAGCCGATCAGCGCGACTCCTCCCCGGCCTGGGAGCGGATCGGCCACGACACCGCCGAGGAGGCGTACGCCCACATGCGGGCGGTGCTCCTCGACAAGCTGCGCCTCGACGCCCAGTACGCCGACTGGGCCGGGTGCCGCGCGCCTGCCACGGACGGCCCGTGCGACGTGCCGACGAAGCACGGCGCTTCCATCCCACCGATGCACTTCGAGGCGCCGCTCTGCGATGACCACCGGACGCGGGAGACGGTTGAGGCCATGTGGCAGGGGCCGGGCGACTGGTCCGGGTCGTGGTGAGCCCCGACGGGGAGGCCACACCGGCGTCCGTCGAGCCGCTCACCGTGGACGGCGCTCTGGCCAACGCGGTCCGGCTGCTCCAGAACGCCGAGATGCAGACGGACCACGCGCTCATGGCCAGACTGGAGAGCCTCGCCGACAGCTGGATCGCCATCGCCCGCACCATCGCCGAGCGCGGCTGACCCTGGCAGGAGGTGCCCCGGTGGCGTCTCTCCTCGGTTCCAGCATTCCGCTCGACTGCCCAGCGTGCGAGGAGCCGGTCACGGTGCCGGTCCGGCAGGTTGGCGCCGCTCGGTCCTCGGTGACCGTCACGATCGACATGAGCTCGTTCCGCGCGCACATCGCCGACGCCCACCCCACGGCCCGGGAGGAGTTGGCCGGTGAGCCGTAGCCGGGCCAACGTGCCCCACTCCAGCGAACTCCGCATGGTCATCCGCCGCGCCGACGGCACGATGCACGATCACGGCGTGGTCGACGCGCACTACCGCAACCCGTTCAGACAGGCCTGGTGGCTGTACGTCCGCCGCCCACTCGCCAACCGGCGCATCCGCCGCTCGAACCGCACCGCAGGAAGGGGCTGACCCCACCATGGCAGTCGTGACAGCAAAGGGCCGTGAGGTCATCCTCAACCGGCTCAAGGGCTCCGGAAACGAGCCCCTGAACCTCGGCTGGGGCAACAACCCCGCCTCACTGACCGAGGCCGCCACGGACGTGGCCATGTTCAAGGAGGCCGCGGAGTCCCGGGTGGCCGGCACGTCGTCGCTCGTGACGACGTCCACCTCCAACGACACGTATCAGGTGACGGGGACGTTCACGTCGGCGTCGGGGCAGACGATCGCCGAGGTCGGACTGTTCGACTCGTCGTCGAAGCCGACGGCCGTCGACACGGTGCAGGGCGGCTCGGGTGTGATCGGCTCCTCGTCCTCGACGAACCTGGTCGTCGCGAACGGCGCCAACTTCAGCACCAACCAGTACATCCAGGTGCGCACAGAGGTAATGCAAATCTCGAGCATCAGTACCAATACTCTGACGGTCACCCGCCACCAGAACGGCAGCACCGCGATCTCGACGATCGCGTCCGGCGACACGGTGACCGGCGGGAACCCGCCCGGCAACACGGCGGTCACCGGCGGCAGCATGGCCTTCCACTCGGCGCACGGGTCTCAGGTGCTGAGCTCCGGGGACCAGGTGAGTTACACCCTCAAAGTCCAGCTCACGTAGCGAACTGGCTGCCGCCCCTGATCCCACCACCCAGTCAGGGGGCACGCGGTGGCGATCTCGTACGTGAACACGGCCACGGCGACCACCTCGACGCCGTCGGCGACTTCCCTCGCCTGCAACGTGCCCGCGAACACTGCTGACGGTGACGTGATGGTGGCGATCACGTCCCGGCCGTCGAGCTCAGCAACGGTCAGCACCCCCACAGGCTGGTCGGCGCTGCCCAACTTCCCCACTACGAACAGCAACGGTACGGCCTTGTACGGGTTCTACCGCGTCGCCTCCAGCGAACCCGCGTCGTACACGTTCAGTTTCTCGGTCGGGAAGATCTGCATCAGCATCAGCAGCTACCGGGGTGTCGACAACACCACTCCGATCAACGCGAGCTCGGCGACGGCAGACACGACGAACAGGTCGGCGCACGCCAGCCCGTCGATCACAACCACGGTCGCGAGTTGCTGGCTGATCGCCGGGTACTGCGACCGAGGCACGGCCAGCGCCAGCACCTGGTCCACCCCGACCGGCCTGACATCCCGGTCCGGGAACCTGACGACGACGGGCACGAACAACAACAGCCTGGCGACGTTCGACAGCAACGGCGGCCAGTCGACCGGCTCGTACAGCTACTCGTCCACTGCGTCCGCATCGCAGTCGAACGCCTGCATGTGCACCGTCGCGCTGGCTCCGGCCGGGCCGACGCCGCCGATCGCCCCGCTACTTCTGCGCCAGGCCGTGGCGCGCTCCGCCCTGCGATAGGAGGCGCCCGGTGCCCGGGATCTACCCGTACTCGGTGACGACCGCGAAGATCACCCTGTCCGCGTCCGCGACGAAGAGCCTCATCCTCATCGCCCCCGGCTCGCCGGGCCTGCGCCTCACCGAACTCGGCGTCTCCCTCGACGGATCGGCGGCGGCGACCGGCGTGCAGATCGACCTGTACCGGGTGGCCACCCTCGGCAGCCCGGCCGGATCCAGTGGCACGCTGGCGAAGCTGACGGATGAGAACCTGCCGTCCGCGTCCGCGTCCGCGTTGACGGCGCTGACGACGGAGCCGACATCGGTGACCATCTTGCGCTCCTGGATGGTCGCCCCGTTCGGCGGCATGTTCGGCATGCAGGAAGTCCTCGACCGCGAGGTCGGCGCAGCATCCTCCGGGGCCCGGATCGGCCTGCGCTACACCACCGCCGCCTCCGTGACGCCGGGCTGCGTGGCGTACATGTCGTTCGTGGAGTAGCTCGATGTCGCGCTTCGGACGGGCCCGCCCGCCCGCACCGGTCGTCATTCCGCCCGTCCGCTACGCAGGCTCCGGCCCCACCGTGTACGCGGTCAACGCCGACGCATCCGTGACACTCGCGGCCGGCGCCGGCCGCAGCTCGCTGCTCACGCTGGCGGCAACGGCGGCCCTCGCCGCCGGCGTGCTCCGCGCGCTGCTCCTGGGCGTCCTCACGGCAGTGGCCAGCACGACCGCGACCACGACCCGGCTCATCAGCCAGCGGCAGACCGCCACCGCGACCACCAGCACCAGCTTGCTCCGCACCGGGACCCTGCCGCGGTCAGCCAGTTGCTCCGCCAGCAGCCTGATGCTGCGGCAGACCGGGCTTCAGCGGGCTGCGTCCGTCGCCACGGCGGCGACTGCGGCGCGGGCGCTGGCCCTCGGTGTCCTACTGGCCACGGTCACCGTTCCGGCGGCCGTACGCCGGGCCGTACTCCTGGCCCGGGCTGCCACCACGGCGGGCATCGCGGGTGTCGGCCGACTGCTGACCAGCGCACTCACAGCCACTGCCTCCACGGCGGGCGCAGCCAGGCGCACGGCAATCCTGGCCCGCGCAGCAGCCGTCACGACGACGGCCGGCGCGATCCTTGGGCGCAGCCTCACGGTGGTCCTCGACGCGGCGGTTGGCATCACCGCCGCCGTGGCGCGGGCGGCGGGCCTCTCACGGCCGGGCACCGTTGCGGCCGGCGCGGCCGTACTGCGGCAGACTGCGCTCGCGCGTGCGGCCAGCGCGCTGTCCGCTGCGGTCGTGGCTCGGACCGCCGGGCTGGCCCGGGCCGGGCAGACGTCCACGGCAGCAGCTCTTCAGCGCGGCGCGACGCTAAGCGCCGCGGTCGTCGTGGCCACGCTCGGGCAGGCCCGCCGCCTCACCAACGTCGCCCGCACGGCCACCGCCAACGCCACCGCCGCCGCCCTACGCGGCCTCGTCCTCGCCATGAACGTCGCCTCCAGCCTGACGGGCGGCCTACGGCGCGCTGGCCAGCTCGGCGCGCCGGCCACGGTGAGGACGGCTGGACAGATCGGTCGGGCCGCAGCGCTGGCCCGGGCCGCCACGGCCACGCTGACCACCACGGTGGCCCGCGGCAACGCCTACCTGCGCACCCTCGCCGCAACCGTCACCACCACCGCAACGGCGAACATCAGCCAGCTCGCCCACGGCATCCTCCTCGCCGCCACCACGACCACCACAGCGGCCACCCTCCGCGCCACGAACCTCGGGGCCACGGCGGCTGCCAGCACCGCCAGCGCCCTACGCCGTACGGCAGCCCTGACCAGCGCGGCCACCGCCGCCGTCCAGAGCAGCCTCACCCGGGCCGCCGGCCTCACCGGGACGGCGGCCGCAAGCACGACTTCGGCGGTCCGCCGTACCGTCGGACTCGGACGGCAGGCGTCGGTGACCGGCACAGCGGCCGTACGGCGCGCGACCGGCGTCGCCCTGGCGGCAGTCGCTACGGTGGCCGGGCTCGTCGGCCGGGCTGCCGGGCTCTTCGCGCAAGCGCCCGCGCCCACCAGCGGCAGCACCAGCCGCAGCACCGGTCTCACCCGGGCGGCGGCCGTGACCACAGTGAGCCGGGCGGTCCGGCTGCTCCAGCAGATCGCCGCCGCAGTCACCGCGACGACGGCCACCGCCACCGTGAGCGGCGCGGCCCGCCTCATCCTCGCAGCGGCCGTCACCGCCAGCGCCGCGGTCTCGCGTCTGACCGGCCTCACGCGGGCGGGCGTCATCGTGCCGGCCGCCGCCACAGTGCGGCGTACGGCACTCACGGCCTACCGGGGCACGGTACTGCTCGCCGCCACCATGGTGTCCGGCCGCCTGTACGCGCTCGCTTTGCAGGCCGTCGCCCAGCTCACCGGCGCGGCCAGTGCGGTCCGCGCGAACCTGCGGCGCCTGACGGTCGCGGTGCGGGGCCCGTTCACCCGCTGGCAGACGCAGGAAGGCCCGGCACGGTGGCGGTCCTGGCTCACCGGCAGCCGCTGGAACGCCGACGACTGAAGGGAGTGCAGGGTGCAGACGATCGACCGCGACTCCCGGGAATACGTACAGGCCGAGGTCACCGTCAACGTCCAGGGCCAGCCGTACAACCCCACGGCCGATGTCGTCGAATTCGCATTCGCCTCAGTCGGTGGCCGCCCGAGCACCTGGTACGCGGGTGGCTGGGACGGTACCGCCTCGATCCCTGGCACCAACTCCTACCGCGCACAGGTCCTCGTCGGGCCCTCCAGCGGCGGCCCTGCCCTTTCTCCCGGCCGCTACGCCGTGTGGATTCGAGTCACGGATAGTCCCGAACGGCCCGTCATCCCCGTCGGGCAACTCAACGTCACCTAACAGAAGGAGCCTGGCGTGGACGCCCTCACCCCGCCAACCGCCCTCCAGCCCCCCACCCACGCCCCCGCTCCGCCCGCGCCGATGCTGGTCGGGCCGGTGTGCGCCGCGTGCGGTGCCGAGGCAGTCGTGCACTGGCTGCGCCGCCCCATGGACGACGAACTGGCCGCGGTCATCGCCACCGAGCGGGGCCGCCGCGAGCAGTTGATGCGCGTGGCCGACCCGCAGCTCCCGGCCCCGGTGTTCGGACCGCCGCCGTCCGGCGACGACATGACCGTCACCGTGTACGCCTGCAGCCCGCACGCCATCACGCTGGAAGCCGCCGCGCACATTCACGCGTCCAGCTGCACGGCCCCGAACGAGGTCGACCTACCCAGCTGCGACTGCACACCCGAGGTCCGGCCGCAGGAACCGCTCGAAGAGCCCGTACGGGCGCTGCCCACGCACTGGGTGACAGGCGGCGCCTGATGCCCAAGCAGGGATATGGCCGCGACCTCCCCGAAGGCTTCGAGGAGTACCGGGCCGACGGCAACCGCCGCTGCTGGGGCCGGAACAAAAAGAGCGGCAAGCAGTGCGGCGCCCCCGCGATGACCGGGCAGAACGTGTGCCGCTTCCACGGCGGCGCCGCCCCACAGAACCTGCGCGCAGCCGAGCAGCGGGTGACCGAGGCGAAGGCACGAGCACTCGTGGAAACGTACGGCCGGAAGATCGAAACCACCGCCACGGAGGCGTTGCTGGACGAGGTCCAGTGGACCGCTGGCCACGTCGCCTACCTCCGCGAACGCGTGCAGGAGATCGAGGCCGGCCCCGTCTCCGGAGCCGACGGCGAGCACCCGCTCGTCTGGGGCAAGACGAAGAAAAAGACCGGCGGCGAGGACTTCGGCACCACCGAGGAAGCTGTCCCGAACGTGTGGCTGCGCCTGTACCAGCAGGAACGCGCCCACCTCGTCAAGGTATGCGCCGAGGCCATCAAGGCTGGCATCGAGGAGCGGCGGATCAAGCTCGCCGAGCAGCAGGGCGCACTCGTTGCCCGGGCTATCAAGGCGATCCTCGGCGATCTGCAGCTCACGCCGGATCAGGAAGCCCGCGTCCCGGAGGTCGTCCCACGGCACCTGCGCGCGCTCGCCTCCTGACCGCACGGGGGTGGTGATCGTGACCGACACCCTCGACTGGGCCGAGTTCGCCGCCCGCGAGTTCGAACCGGCCAGCTCGCACCAGCGGTGGGCGACGCCCGGCGCACTGGCCCGGCACCTGGACCCGAACACCGTCCAGACCGCAGCCCTCGACCTCCTCGACGCGAACCTCGTCGACGTCGCCGAGGGCCGCTGCCGACGGCTCATGTGGTCGATGCCGCCGCAGGAAGGGAAGTCGGAGCGCACCAGCCGCCGCTTCCCGCTGTGGCTGCTCATGCAGAACCCTGACCTGCGGATCGGCATCGTCTCGTACGAGAAGGGCGTAGCCCGCCGCTGGGGGCGAGCCATCCGGAACGACATCATCAGCCACCCGGAACTCGGGCTGACCGTCCGCGACGATACGGCAGCCGCTCACGAGTGGCAGCTGGAAGGCCACCTCGGCGGCGTGTACTCCGTGGGCATCGGTGGCGCGTTGACGTCGCGTCCGGTCGATGTGCTGCTGATCGATGACCCGCTGAAGGGCCGCAAGGAAGCGGATAGCGAGGCGTACCGGAAGGCCTGCAAGGACTTCTACACCGACACGGCGCGGACGCGCCTCGGACCGAATGCCATGCAGATCATCATCCAGACCCGCTGGCACGAGGACGACCTGACCGGCTGGCTGCTGGCAGGGCCGTCAGGCCACGAGTGGCGGTACATCAACATCCCAGCTCAGGCCGAAAGCGACAATGACCCGCTGGGACGGGAGCCGGGACAATACCTGGTCTCCGCGCGCGGCCGCTCGGCCGATGACTGGGAGGCGACGAAGCGGGACGTCGGGTCCCGGACCTGGGCTGCCCTGTATCAGGGGGCACCGGCGCCTTCCGAGGGCACGCTGTTTAAGCGGCAGCACTGGCGCTGGTACACGGCACCCCGGGCGGTGCGCCGCGAGGACGGCACGATGTGGGTGCACGGCGCGGACGAGCTGATCCAGTCCTGGGACATGGCGTTCAAGGACACCCGCAAGTCCGACTTCGTGGTCGGACAGGTATGGGCCCGCTTCGGCGCCGACGTGTACCTCTTGGACCAGATCCGGGACCGGCTGGACTTCCCTGCCACGCAGCAGGCCGTGAAGGCGATGACGGCGAAGTGGCCGCAGACGCACGCGAAGCTGGTCGAGGACAAAGCGAACGGCCCGGCGATCATCGCGCAGCTGCGTTCCGTGGTCCCCGGCCTGATCCCGATCAACCCGAAGGACTCCAAGTACGCGCGGGCCTCATCGGTCGCGCCGTTCCAAGAGTCCGGGAACGTCTACCTCCCGGACCCGGCACTCGCCCCGTGGATCGATGACTACGTCGTCGAGCACACCTCGTTCCCGAACGCCAGCCACGACGACCAGGTCGACTGCACCAGCCAGGCCCTGGACCGGCTCCTCGGCAGCCACACCGGTGTCGAGCAGGCCATGGACTGGCTGAAGCAGTTCAGCAACGCGACCGCCTGATGGGAGGTGCCGTGGCCCGCTGGAACCCGCTCCGCTGGTTCTCCCGCCCGTCCGCCCCGGCGGCCGAAGCAGACACGACGAAGGCGATCGCCCCGGCCGAAGCGCAGACGTTCACCCCGGCTCAGGTCGGTACACTCGTCGCGGCAACGGCGCAGGCAGCCCGCACGGACGGCACGTATCAGCCGCTGCCCCGGATCGAGCCGCAGGTACCGTTCGGGCCCGGCGTGCCGCTCACTCCCGCCGCGATCGACCCGCTGCGCCCGGACGGCCGGACCGAGCCCCGCTTCAACGAGTACCCGGTCACCTCCAACCTGCCGGGCGTCGGCGACAGGCTGGTGCCCTGGAAGGTGCTGCGCGACGCCGCTGACGCGGGAGGGCTGCCGCGGCGCTGTATCGAGATCCGCAAGGCCGAGGTCACCACCTTGGACTGGGCGATCACGATCACCAAGGAGGCCGTGGAGGCCGCCCAGGCCGCCTCGGACAAGCCGCGCGCGGAGGTCGAGCAGGAACTCCGCCAGTCCCTCTCCGCCGAGATGGTGCGCTGCACCCGGTTCTGGCAGAAGCCCGACCCTGGCCAGGACGAGAACTTCGGCGAGTGGGTCGGCAAAGTCCTCGAGGAGCACTTCGTCCTCGACGCGATCGCGATCTACCCACGGCTCACCTACGGCGGCGACCTCTACGCCCTCGAAGTCCTCGACGGCTCCACCATCAAGCCCCTCCGCGACCACCGCGGCGGCCGGCCGCTCCCGCCGAACCCCGCGTACCAGCAGATCCTGTGGGGGTTCCCGCGCGGCGAGTTCGTCGCCGACGCGGACGAAGCCGGCGAGGTGATCGGCGGCTACCGCGCCGACCAACTGGTGTACAAGCGGCGGAACGTCCGCGCGCACACCCCGTACGGGTACTCCGCGGTCGAGCAGGCCCTGGAAGACGTCGACGTCTGGCTGCGCCGACGGAAGTGGATCCGGGACGAGTACTCCGAAGGCACGGTCCCGGCCGGGTTCGTCACGAACCAGGGGCAGACGTCTTGGACGCCGGCGCAGCTGTCGGAGTACGAGACCGCGCTCAACGACGCCTACTCCGGATCGACCGCAGCGAGGCACCGGCTGCGCGTGCTCCCGCCCGGATTCGATATCGAGACCCCGGCCGACTTCGGCGAGAAGTACAAGCCGGAGTACGACCTCTTCCTGATCAAACTGTTGGCCGCGCACTTCGACACGACGATCGCCGAACTCGGCTTCACCGAGCCCGGGGGTCTCGGCTCGACGGGCTGGCACGAGGGCCAGGCCGCGGTCCAGCAGCGCAAGGCCACACTGCCGACGCTGCGTTGGCTGCAGCAGCTCCTCACCTCGATCTCTCGCACTCACCTGCGGATGCCAGCCGAGCTGGAGTTCCGCTTCCTCGGCTTGGAGGAAGAGGACGAGGCCGGCGCGGACGAGGTCGCCCGCGCCCGGGTCATGTGGGGCCGCATGACGATCAATGAGGATCGCGACCGGATGGGGCAGCCGCGGTTCGACTTCCCTGAGGCCGACATGCCGATGGTCATGACGACCCGCGGCGTGATTCTCCTGGAAGGCGCCTCCGAACGCGCCGAGCCAGGGACGAGCGTGAGTCCGCCGAGGGAGGGTGAACAGCCAGGTACGCCGTTGTCGGATGCCGACGGCGACGGCGACGGGCCAACGGAGGACGACGCTGGGGCAGATGGCGGTGAGCGCGCCGACGCAGTGAAGGCGGAACTGGCCGCCTTCCGGCGCTGGTCGCGGCGAAACCCGGTCCCCGGCAGGCCGTTCGAGTTCCAGACGGTTACCAAGGCGGACGCGCCCAACCTCGCCGACGCGCCCGTCGTCTTCGTCACTCCGGGCGGCGATGACCGCCCAAAAGCTGAGCCGGTCGCGTGGCCCGGCTGGGACCGCGACCAGGAAACCGCCACCGTGTGGGGCGACCGCCTCAAGCAGTCGCTGGCCGACTCGGTGGACTGTGAGCGGTTGGCTGAACGCTGGCTGGCCCAGGAACTGGTGAAGGCCGACGAGCCCGACCCGGCCGCAGTCGACACCTACCAGCAGCCGCCACAGGACGACGACAGCACCACCGAGTGGGCGATCGCTCTGGCCGTGGCGTTCCTCCTCGCCCTAGGCATCACCTTCACCGCCCCCCTCGCGGCCGCCCTGGCCGGGATCTGGGCGGAAGGCTGGGCGATCGGTGACACAGCCGCCCGCGCCATCCTGGCCGGCCGACGCCGGGCCCGGTTCGCGTGGGACATCGGCGACGACCAGGCAGCAAGGCAGGCCCTCACCACCGCCGCGGCGGACGCGCTACAGGCCTTTCTGGACCGCAACCGCAGCGGCATCCCGGCCATCGCTGACCGGCGCCTGCGAGTCTTCGCTCGCGTGCTGGCCGAGGCCAAGGCGCAAGGCATGACCGCCGAGGAGCTCGCCCAGGCCCTCCGCGACACCCTGCAGGACGATGCGTGGGTCCGGATGGTGGCTCTCACCGAGTTGACCCGAGCCAGCACCGCGGCCGCGCGCGCCGTATACACGGCGGCGGGCGTCACGAGGTGGCGGTGGGGCACGGAGCCAGGTGCCTGCCCCGTTTGCGTGGCCAATGAGGAAGCGGGCCCTCGGAGGATCGGCGAGGTGTGGCCGGACGGGTCCGAAGCCCCTCCTGCGCACCCTCACTGTCGGTGTAGCCCGTTGCCGGAGCCGGACCAGTTGTAGCCCGCGCTCACCGAAGGGAGCCGTCATGACAGTCGCCTACGCGTGGGCGCCGATCACCAAGACCGAGGAGCAGGCCGACGGAACGCTGATGGTCTACGGGCCGGCCGCGTCCAGCGACCTCGACCGCGATCAGCAGCGTTTGAACGCCGACTGGCTGGACCGGGCCATGCCGGAGTGGGCGCAGGTCGGGAACATCCGCGAGCAGCACGACGCCAAGAGGGCCGTCGGCGTCGGGGTGGGCCTGACGAAGGCAAAAGACGGCAAGCATCACATCGCTGCGCACATCGTGGACGAGCAGGCCATCAAGAAGATCAAGACGAAGGTGCTGAAGGGGTTCTCCGTCGGCATCAAGAACCCGCGGGTAGTGCTCGGCAAGGCGGACGCGCCGGGCGGCGAGGTCGTGGACGGCAGCATCTGCGAGATCAGCGTCGTCGACCGGCCGTGCAACCCGGGCACTCTCTTCGAGATCGCGAAGGCGGACGGCGCAGGCCCGCTGGAAGCTGTGGAGGGCGAAGTCGTCGAGAAGACGGACGCGGAGGCCTTCGGGATCCCGGCCGACGTGTACGAGCGGCTGCCGGAGGGCGTGCGCACCGCGCTGACCAGCCTGGCATCGGCCGGTGCCGCGGTGTCCGCCGAAGCTCTGAAGGCCGACAGAGTCGACGAGGGCGTGGCCGTCTCGTCGCCGACGTTCCTGCTGAAGCTCGACGGGCTGACCGTGTCCGAGGACGTGATCCGCGGCCTGGTCGATGCGCGCGTCGCCGAGCTGGGCGATGTGGCCAAGGCGGACACGTCCGCTGCAGGGCGGCGGCAGGCGGCTGCTTCGGGAGCTGCGATGCCGGATGGTTCGTACCCGATCAAGACGAAGGCGGACCTGCGGAAGGCCATCAAGGCCGTGAGCCGCGGGGGCGCCGACCACGACAAGATCCGTAAGCACGTGATGAAGCGGGCCAAGGCCCTCGGACTGGAGGCCATGGTGCCCAGCAACTGGAACTCGGACGGCTCGCTGAAGACGGCGAACAAGGCCGACGGAGACGACGACCTGATCGCGAAGGCCGAGCAGATCCTCCGCGACACCCGGGCGCTCGCGCCGTCGCTGACCAAGGCGGACGACGGTGACGGCGGCGAAGGGAACGACAGCGCCGAGAGCGAGTCGGCGGACATCGCGAACGCTGAGCAGGCCATCGCTGTCATCGCGAAGCTCATCATCGCCGAGGCCGAGTCCCTCGCCATGGGCAACCTCAACGAGGCCTGCGACATCGACCTGCTGCTGTCCGCCGTACGCTCTCTGACCTGGTTCAAGCGACGCGAAGAAGCCGAGCAGGCGGGCGACGCCGACATGGACCTCGCCGACAGCGCGAAGTCGGACAGCGCCCACGACGAGACCACCGAGGGCGCCGCCGAGGCCGGAACCGCCGAGACTTCTGCTTCCGCCGAGGAGCAGACCGCCGCCGAGGGCCAGCAGGCCGACGACGGCGCCACCGAGGACACCGAAGCCGGCGAGACCGGGACGGTGTCCGACGCAGTGACGAAGGCCGATATGGCCGAACTCGTCAAGGCCGCAGTCGCAGAGGTCACCACCGCTGCCGAGGAGCGCTCGAAGGCGCTCGAGGCGGAGCTGGCGAAGGCGAACGCTGCCATCGAGGAGTTCCGGGCCATGCCCACCCCGGGCGGACCCGCGCTCACTCGCACCGCAGCACAGCAGGCTCAGGCGAAGAACAGCGACGCCGACCGGATGCGGCACGAAGCCAGCCAGCTGCTGGCCAAGGCCGACCAGGTCTCCGACCGCGACCTCCGCGACGGCTACCGGGACCGCGCCAAGGCCCTCCTGGCCAAGGCCGACGCCTGACCGCCTGCCCTTCACCCCACCAGCTCCGGCCCCTGTGTGGGGCCTATCGCATGAAAGGGGCCATCATGGCTCTGCCCCGCGCCGAAGTCCTCTTCGGTGACTCCCCGGAGGCCCCGGCCCTGTCCAAGGCCGAGGTCTCCCAGCGCTTCGACGAGCTGATGTCCGCCGTCGACACCGCGCCCAGCCGCACCCTCGGCCCGGCCGACGTCGTGCAGGCCTTCACCGAAGGCCGCGGCATCAGCTTCGAGCAGCAGCCGACCACCGCGTACGGCGCCCTCACCAAGACCCTGTCCAGCCCGGACCTGGTCAAGGGCCTGTCCGCGGAGTCTCTCGCCTCGATCACCGGCGCGCTGGACGAGCTGAAGGCCCAGCAGCCCGACCTCGTCAAGGACATCACCACCTCGTCCCCGGTCTCCGGCGGCCTGGTGGCCTTCGACCTGGAGGCGCCGGCGAAGATGCTGACGCCGCGGCCCACCCCGCTCAGGAACCGGATCCCGCGGAAGAAGGGCATCGGCCTCTCCCACCGCTTCAAGGTGATCTCCGGGTTCACCGGCACGGGCAGCGGTGGCGTCGGGAACATCCACCCCGGTATCGCCGACACCACGCAGAACAACTTCGCCCCCTCCGGCGCCAGCCAGTCGCTGTACTACGCGCGCGGCCCGAAGATCAGCTACGCGGGCTACGACAAGAACGTGGCCTACAGCCAGTTCTCCGTGTCCGACCAGGTCACCTGGTCCGCGCAGTACGCCGGGCAGGGCTACCAGGACATCCGCCAGCTGTCCCGCACGTCGCTGATGTACTCCAGCATGCTGCTGGAGGAGCGCATGCTCCTCATGGGGCGCGGCACCTCCGGCAACGGCTTCCTCGGCGCCCTGGCCGCTCCGACCGGCCTGACCCTTACGGCCCGTTCGGCCGGCGCCGGTGAGACCGCGCTGACCGGCGTCTCGACGAACATCTACGTCAAGGTCACCTCGGATGCAGGCGACTTCGGCCAGTCCGTCCTCTCCTCGGCAGCGAACGTGGCGCCGTCGACGCAGGTCGTCGACGTCACCGTGACGCTCCCGGCCGGTGCGACCGGCATGCGCGTGTACGTGTCGACCGGCTCGTCCGACCCGGGCGACTCGGCCCGCTGGTACGCGGGCAAGTCGGGCACGAACACCTTCACCCTGCAGGGCGCGCTCCCCACGTCGGGCACCGCGGCGTCGACCGTCACCGGTGACACCACCGCGTACGCGTCCGGCTACGACGGCATCCTGCCGGTCTGCACCGGCTCCGACTCCGGGTACGTCAACCGGCTCAACGCCGCCCTCTCGACGAGCAACCCGGGCGTGGAGTGGCAGAACGCGTTCGTCTCGCTCTACAACTCGGTCAAGGCCGACCCGGACCGGACGCTGCTGAACGGCGCGGACCGCAAGCAGCTGTCCGACGCCCTGAAGGGCTCATCGTCCTCGAACTACCGGATGACGATCACCCAGGACCAGCTGACCGGCGTCACCATCGGCGACGTCGTCAACACCATCATCAACGAGGTCACCGGCAAGGGCGTCGCGGTCGAGGTCCACCCGTGGATGCCGCAGGGCAACGCGCCGATCCTCTCCGACAGCCTGCCCATCCCGGACAGCGAAGTCAGCGACGTCTGGTCCGTGTTCAACGTCCAGGACCTGATGGGCATCGACTGGCCCGTCAACCAGTTCGCCTTCGAGTCCTCGTCGTACTGGTTCGGGACGCTGGTATGTTACGCACCCGCCTGGAATGGGGCGATCACGGGAATTAAGTCGGCGTAGTTCCGGATTCCGCAGGTGGTTTGCGGCGCACTGTTCTAAACTCATGGAATGAGTAACGGACTTTGCTGCTGCGGCTGCGAGGGTAGGACGAAAATTGCTCCACGAACTCACACCGCACGCGGATGGGTCAAGGGGCAGCCTCAGCCTTACCTTCGCGGCCACGCCGCGTGGAAGGACCATGGACCTCGCTGGATCGCAGACGCCAACGGGTGCTGGATCTGGCAGCGCAGGGCCAACCGGCAGGGCTACGCCATCGGCAGCTTCGTGAGCCGTGGCGGCAAGAGCACGGGTCTCGCGCACCGAGCGATCTACGAGCAGCAGGTAGGACCCATCCCTGAAGGGATGGAACTTGACCATCGCTGCTTCGTGACAATGTGTGTAAACCCAGCTCACATGGAGCCGGTCACCTCAGAAGAAAACCTGAGGCGCCGTCGGTCAACTCCCCAAAAAGCTTGGGATCCAGAGTTGGCGAAGGCGTACCAGATGCGGACTGATGGAATGTCGTGGCGGAAAATTGCGGCCGAACTCGGCATGACACATGGCCCGCTCATCGGAAGAGTTCGCGATTACTGCGAACGTAAGTCACTTCCATACCAGTAGGAAACATTTCATAGGAAGGCCCGCAGGTAGCTCTGCGGGCCTTTTGTATCCCTTCTGATCGTCCGCGGTCCCTCGGGTGCGGGGGCCGCGGACACCCTCAAGGAGCACACCAGCATGGCTCGACTGTGCATGCCCGACGGCGCCTGCCGCGGCATCGATGTCCAGGGCGCCCAGACAGGCGCCACCACCGCCTACACCCCCGGCCGCGACGGCACTGTCACCGTCGACAACCCACAGCACGAGCGCGCCCTTCGCGAGTACGGGGCGTTCCTCGCGAACCTCGGCGGCCGCACCCGCGGTGGATACCGCTGCCCGGCCTGCTCGTTCGGGTCCTTCTTCAAGACCTGCTCTCGCTGCGGCGGGACCTGCGAAAGGGAACACTGATGCCCCCGAGGAAGCGCGCCGAGAGCGCACCGAAGGCCGAGGAGCCGGTAGCTCCCGAAACGGACAGTCAGACGGCCTGCTCCACCGCCGACGACTCGGCACGCAGCGACCTGCAGACGGTCGACCGGCCCTGTGAGGAGTGCTTCCCCAACGGCTGGCCCCAACAGGCCTTCTCCGTGGGCTGCACCCACGGCACCTGGATCCGCGACAACTCCTGACCTGGGAGGAGGGTGGGCGTGCCCGCCACACCGTACGTCTCCGCCGCGGCGTTCCGCGCCCACCCCACCTACCTCGACACCGACGGCCTCATCCCCGACAACCCGGACCCGGCCGCGCAGGACGCCGAGCTGACCAACCTGCTGCTCCAGGCCTCCGCGTGGGCGGACAACGAGTGCGACCAGCCACTCGGGGCGCACCTGTACACGCAGTCGACGCGCGTGCGCACCGACCGGTCCGGGATGCTCCGCATCCACGCCGACCACGCCCCGGTCAGCACGGTGACCGCTCTCTCCTACGGCTTGTCCCCAACGTCGCTGACCGCGCTCGACTCGCCGCAGGCCTGGGTGGAGGACGGCTCCAACCTGGTCATCGCGCTCGCGGGGGCGTCAACCGCCTGGAGCGGCTCCCTGCAGGCCGGATTCGGAGCAGCACCCGGCTCGGAACTCTTTACACGCCTGTCGATCGCGGCCGGCTACGTGGCCACGCAACTGTCCGCCGCGGCCACGAGCGGGGCGACGAGTATCTCGGTGACGGACCCGACCTGCATCGAGCCGGGCGGCAGCTACCGGATCTGGGAACCCGGCCGCGAAGAGACCATCGTGGTCTCGCCGCTCTGGCATCCCCCAACACCATCCACGGCGCCCGTGCCCACCACCGTGCTCCTGGCCACGCCAACCGTCTTCGACCACGAGACCGGCCACGACGTGTCCGGGCTTCCGGCCGATGCCCGGCTCGCCGTGGTGCTGTACACGAGCGCGCTGTTGATGCGCCCGGACAGCACCGCGGAGGACGAGTTCCCGGACGCAGCGACGAACGCCAGTACCCGCGGCAAGGACAGCCGCCGGACGGGGCAGGGCCTGGTCGACGAGGCACGCCGCATCCTCGCCTCCTACCAGCGAGTCAGGTGATGGCCGGATGAGCATCCAGACCGCGCTGGACGGCATCTGCCGCTACTTCGGCGGCGCGTACGACGAACAGACCCGCACCTACCGGTCCTCACCGCTCTCGTCGGCCGGCGTCGGCGTCGTACGGCGCGCGTGGGCGAAAGACGACAACCTCGCCGACTACTTCTGGGGCCAGGACGCCGGGGCACGCACCGGCTGCCAGATCGTCGTGTGGATCCCACGCAGCAGCGAAACCCGGTTCGCGGTTGGCGGCGCCACCGGCGGCCACAAGAACGTGGTCTACGAGGTGCAGATGTGCTGCTACATCCGGTCCCGCACCCCGCACGCGGAAGACGCCCAGGACGACGTACACGCGCTGCGCGACGCCCTGGTCGAGCACTTGCGCGCCGACCGCACCCTCGGCAACGCGGTTTTCGAGGCAGGTGAGCACGTCGACGGCGGCAACGGCTCCATCGACCTCGAATACGGCCAGCCCGAGACGAAGGCGCAGCTGACCAAGAGTTTCCTCCTGATGACGTTCCCGGCGCTGGAGATCATCCAAGCCTGACGGGCTGCCGGGCGCCCTTGTTCCCCCTCTTCTCGATGACCGGAGTTCAGCATGCCCGCGAAGCCTGCCCAGGAGCCGGAGCCGGAGCGCGCTCCGGTCACGACCCGCACGACGGAGACCGAAGCGCCGAAGCCGGCCAAGGCCGAGGTGGACGACGTGCCCGAGGACCGCCTGCCTGCTGGCGTCTACGAATTCGTGGGGACCGTGCCCACGCAGTACCTCGAGGTGCCGCTCACCGCGCGGCCCGCAGCCCCGGGCCGGGACGCCACCGACGACGAGGCCGCCGTGCTGGCCACGCCCGCGACCGTCTTCGACTGGCCAGTCAGCGCGCCCGGTGACGGCCGCTGGAAGCCCACCAAGAAGAAGCCCAACCAGCAGCCGGACAACGCCCCGGCCGACCCCGAAGGGGAGTGACCGGTGGTCGCCACCTACGCATCCACAAAGCAGTTCATCGGAATCGCACCCGAGACTACCCAGGGCACCGCAGTAGCGATGACCACGACGCAACTGCTGTCCACGTTCACCCCGTCCGACAAACCGACATTCCTGAAGGATCAGTCGTGGCGCGGGTCGATGGGCACCGACGCGTTCGCGCAGATCCTCGGTGTCGGCACCGCCGACGTCAGCCTCGGTGGGCCCGTCTACGGGGACACGATGGGCTTCTGGCTGCGGAACGTCCTCGGCGACGTCGCCGTCACCGGCACACCCACCGGGTCCGGATCCACCACCCTGTCCTCCTCTGCCGTCGCGGGGGCCACGTCGGTCTCGACCGCGGCGTCGATCCCGAACGGCACCATCGTGCAGATCGGTTCCGGGGCGACGGCCGAGGTGTTCACGACGGGCACGCCGTCGGGTGCAGGCCCGTACACGATCCCGCTCGCCTCCCCGACGGGCGGCCTGGCCTACGCGCACGCCTCGGCGCAGGCGGTCGTCCCGCTGCAGTCCGCTGGCCCGTTCACCTACGCCTGGTCGCTCCTGAACAGCGGCGGCGGGCAGCCGGCCAGTCACACGCTCACCCACTCTCTGGGGACGACGGCCACCTCTGGTGCCCGCCAGTACCCCGGCTTCTGCCTCAGCCAGTGCAACTTCACGTTCAACGCCGAGTCCGAACTGTTCGCGTGGACCGGACAGGGCACCTCGTGGCCATCGGTGGCCGCGGGCTCGGCGCCGACGGCGAACCCCACCACGGTGCTGCCGACCGCCTCGTGGCGGACCAAGGTAGGCATCGGCGGCCCGGCGTCCGGGGGCACCCTCGTCAACACAGTGATGGACGGCGAAGTCGACATCACCCGGGAACTGCAGCCGGTGTTCACCGCGACCGGTAACCGCACCCCGTACATCATCCAGCGCGGCGGCCTCAGCGTGGCGGGCAAGCTGAACTTCGGCGCCGTCTCCGACGAGTCGGTGCTGCTGTACATGCTGAACAACACGCAGCCGCAGGTGCAGTTCGTCTGCGACAACGGGCTCGCGGGCGCCAACCAGGTCGTCGTACAGATCGACATGAACTCCGCCGTCTTCACCCAGGCCGACCCCGACACCTCCAAGGCCGCAGTCGGCTACCAGGCCAGCTTCCAGGCGAACTTCAACACCACGAACGCCGGCGGCTCGGGCGGCATGTCCCCGATCAAGGTCTCCGTGACCTGCGCCGTCGCACCCGGCTCCTTCTAACCCTTCTCCCGCACAGCCCTCTTGAGCTGCGGTCCCGGAGAGGAAGGGCTCCGGGACCGCACCCTCCCTTCCACCCGAAAGGCCACACCCTCATGTCCGAGCGTCAGCCCCTGGCCACCACCGGCTCCTGGGTACAGATCCGCGACCCCCACACCCTCAAGTCCGGCGACAAGCGCCACGTCCTACGTACCGTTCGTGACAACGCCGAATCTGGCGAACTCGCCCTCAGCATGCTGGATGCGATCGCCACGGTCGCCGTCGAGGCGTGGAGCCTCGAGCTGCCGATCCCCTCCCAGGACATCAAGGTCCTGGACCTGATGGAGATCGCGGACTACGACAAGCTGTCCGAGCTGCTCGGCCCGACACAGGACGCCCTGTTCCCAACTCCGGTCGAGGAGAACCCGGAGCAGGCCGCGGACGACGCTTCCCCTACCGAGCCTTCCGCCGCCTCGTAGCGCGGCTGGAAGGACGCCCCATCCCCGGCAGCGAGAACGCCCCCGTCACGCTGCTGGAAGAAGCCGCCGACTACGCCTGGTTCGCCGAACGGTGGGGCTGGACACCCACCATGGTCGACGAGCAACCCGCATGGATCATCGAGCGGCTACCGACCCTGGCAACGGCCTTCGACGAGGCCCAAGCGGCAGTGCAGGAACGAGCCCAACAGCAGGCTGAGCGGCAGACGGGCAGGTGACCTGGTGCCGGACATCTCCATGAACGTCTCGGGCGGTGACGCGGTCGCGGCCGCCCTGGACCGGATCGCAATGCGGATGCGCACCGCCACCCGCAGCGCAGTCAAGGACGCCAACCGCCTCGTACAGCGCCGCGCCACCGCGGAGCTGTCCCGCTACTCCCACCCGCCGAACACCCCCACCCCCTCGCCTCCTGGGCAGCCGCCGGCCCGTATCAGCGGGCATCTTCTCGGCTCGCTCTCACCGACGGGCCCGTATCCCACTGGCGGGGGAATGGCCGGGAAAGTCGGGCCTACCGCGGTGTACTCGCGGATCCAGGAGCTAGGCGGACGAGCTGGCCGCAACCACTCGGTGACGTTGCCGCCCCGCCCATACATGCGGCCTACTCGCGCCAAAGTCCTCGCCGACGGCTCCCTGCGCCGCATCTTCGTCGGCGCGTGGCGCCGCGCCCTCTAACCCCTTCCCGCCAGCTCCCGCATAACTGAACGGAGGGGGAGGGACTGTGTCCGACTACCTGCCGCCGGTGGTCATCGAGGTCGAAGGCCGGGAGCAGAAGCTCACCGAGGCACTCACGCGGGCCAAGGCCCAGGTCCGTGCCTTCGTCGCTGAGGTCGGCCGACTCAACGCGACCATCGAGGTCGACGCCAAACTGAAGAGCGGTGCGCTTGCGGAAATCCGCCGACGCGTCACCGAAAGCCCGGCGGCGAAACTGAAGGTGGATCTGCAGCTGGCCACAGGCCAGCGGGACCAGATCCGCGCCCAGCTCGAAGAGCGCCCGATCCAGGCGACCGTCCGGCCGACCATGGACCAAGCGGCGCTGCGCCGCGTGCAGACGGTGCTACGCGAGCTGGGCAAGCGCATTGATGTCTCTATCCGGCCGCAGATGGACCAGGGTTCGCAGCGGCGTGTTCAGACGCGACTGGACCGGCTCTCGCAGAACCGTACGGTGACGATCCGTACGCGAGTCATCGGAGACGCGAACCGGCTGCCCGGCTCCGGCGGAGGCGGTGGCGAGGGCGGAGGCGGTGCCCTTGGCACGCTGATGACGCTGGCGCCTGCCCTGGCCCCGATCGTGGCCCAGGCCACAGCGGTTGCGGGCGCTGTCGGAGCCGCCACCGTTGCCGTGGGTGCGTTCGGTCTGGCGGTGAAGTCGCAACTGTCGGCTCTTTCCGGGCTCACCGACGCACAGGGCAAGTACGACGCCGCAGTCGCCAAATACGGCTCCGGTTCCAAGCAGGCAGCACAGGCCCAGCAGGAACTGTCGCAGACCATGGAGGCAATGCCTGCCCAGACGTTGAAGGCGGCCGCCGCATTCAGCAGCCTGCACAGCGACTTCGGTAAATGGTCCAACGGCCTGGCGAAGTTCACGATGAAGCCCGTCACACAGGGCGTCGAAGTCTTGGACGCGATCCTGCCGAAGCTGTCACCGCTGGTGAAGGACACCTCTGTCCAGTTCACGCGGCTCACGACCATGCTGGCCGGCGGGGTGAACAGCGGTGCATTCGACGGGCTGATGAGCCGGTTCACCAATTTCACCAACGGGGTACTGAAGGGTGCCGTCGACGGTGTCGTGCACTTCGTACGGGTGCTGTCCCAGGGGGCTGGCAGTAATTCGCTTGCCCAGTTCATGGCCTACGCCAAGGCGAACGCGCCGCTGGTGAAGGACACGCTGAAGAACCTCGCCGAGGCCATTCAGAACATCCTCAAGGCTGCCTCCCAGGCTGGCCCCGGGATGCTCACCCTGGTCAACGCTTTTGCCAAGCTGGTTGCTTCGATCCCGGCCGAGCTGCTTACCCGGATGATGCAGCTCTACACAGCGTTCAAGCTGATCAAAATGGGTGCTTCCGGCATCACCTCGGTCACCGAGGGAATCCAGTCGCTGGTCGCGAAGTTCCGTGAGTTGCAGGTGGCCTCCGCGACGGGCGCGGGCGCCCTGGGGCGGATCCGTGCCGCGTTCGCGTCGCTGAGCACGGCGGCGAAGGCATCCGTGATCGTGGCGGGGATCGCCGCGGTGGTGGCTGTCCTGGCGAAACTCTCGGACTCGGGGAAGAAGGCCCCGGACGTCGACAAGATGACCACGGCCATCGGCAACCTCGGCGCCACCGGCAGAGTCACGGGTGAAGCGCTGCGGGTCTTCGGCAGCAACCTCGACGGATTCACGTACGCCGTGGACCGGGTGGCTGGCAAGGCATCCGGCATGGACAAGTTCAATGACTTCATGAACAAGGTTTTCACCTTGGGCATGAAGAAGTCGAACTCCATGGTGGACGCTGAGAAGGACATCGACTCCCTCGACAAGTCCCTTGCGAATCTGGTGAAGGGCGGACACGCCAAGGTAGCCGCACAAGCGGTGGCGGACTTGCAGAAGGCCTACGCGAAAAAGGGCGGCGACCCGAAGAAACTCGCCAGCGAGCTGGACGACTACAAGTCGGCGCTGGCGGATTCCGCGCTGGAGCAGAAACTCACCGCCGAGAGCATGGGCCTGTTCGGCGCCGCGGCGGCGAAGGCCTCGGACCAGCTCGCCAAACAGAAAGCGTCTGCGGACGGCTTGAGGCAGTCGATTCAGGCGTTGAACGATGTCAACCGGGCCGGGCTCGGCGGGATGATCGCGTTCAACCAGTCCATCGCCGACGCGGCCAAGGCCGCGAAGGACAATGCCGGTGCCCTGTCGATGACGCACGGGCAGCTCAACCTGAACAGCCAGAAAGCCCGGGACGCAGCGTCCGCACTGCAGGACCTCGCGGACAAAACCGACTCGGCGGCATCGTCCGCCCGGGACGCCGGCTCCTCGTGGGAGACGGTCAACGGGATCTACGCCAAGGGCCGCTCTGGTCTGATCAAGTACGCGGAGCAGATGGGCCTGTCCAGCACGCAGGCGAAGGCGCTTGCCGACCAGATCCTGAGGATCCCGGGCAAGACGGCCCGGGTGCAGATGAACACCGAGGACGCCACCCGCGATCTCAACGCCTTCAACGCCAAGGTCCGTGCTTCGCCGGGCGCGAAGAGCGTGACCTTGAAAACGCTGTCCGGCGCGGCCGAGCAGGTACTGGAAGCCTTCGGCTACCACGTCACCCACTTGAAGAACGGCAGTGTCAAGATCACCGCCATCGCCGGGGGTGCCCTCAGTCAGATCCACAACGTGCAGGGCGCTGTCAACGCCTTGCACGGCAAGACCATCGGTATCGGCGTCTACACGACGAAATACATGCGGACGGTGCAGCAGGGCGGGGTGCACTCGGGCCCGCAGCTCCCCGGCATGCCGGGCGCCGCGCGCGGCGGACTGATGCCCCGCTACGCCGACGGCGGCGACGTTCAGATCGCCCCGACCGGGCTCGTCCGTGGCCCCGGCACAGGCACGTCGGACAGCATCATGGCGCTGTTCGAGTCCGGCGCGCGAGGCATGATCTCGCACACCGAGTTCGTGGTGAACGCCAAGGCCACCCAGAAGTATCTGCCACTGCTGCAGCTGATCAACAAGGACAAGCTCGGCCACTTTGCACGGGGCGGTTTGACGTCGGCGGAGAAGGATGCCCGGAAGCAGCTGCACGGCGAGTTCGGGATCAGCTACTTCGGGAGGCGCGCTGGCTATCGCAGAACGCCGTTCGAGCACGGGTTGGCCGTACCGACCGATGTCAACGCATTGGTGTCCGCCCTCAACGGGGTCTCCGGCGAAATCAAGAAGGCGTTCAGGGGCCACACCGAGACGTCGCTGCTGAGGCAACTCAACAGGGCCGGTAAAAGCCTGATCAGCTACGACAAGCAGCTGACGAAGGTCACCGCCAGCCTCGCCTCGGCCAAGAGCAAGCTGGACGACCTGAAGAACAGTGCGGCACAGCTGAAGTCCTCGGTGTCCTCGAGCATCATGCAGGACAGCGGCATCGTCACCCAGGCCCCGCAGGAAGGCTTCGCTCTCAGCAGCCAGGACGTGGTCAACAACATGGCCACGCAAGCGTCGAAGACGCTCACCTTCTCCAATCAGCTGCAGGCCCTGAAGAAGCGCGGGTTGCGCGCCGACCTGCTGGAACAGATCGCATCAGCAGGCGTCGACCAAGGAGGTGCGACAGCCCAGGCACTGATGGGTGCGAGCGCTGCCCAGATCAAGCACCTCAACAGCATGCAGTCCCAGATGAAGAAGTCGGCCGACAAGGCCGGCTCCGCCGTCGCGGACTCCATGTACGGCGCCGGCATCAGGGCTGCCGAGGGTTTGGTCCGCGGCTTGGAGAAGAAGCAGAAGGCGATCGAGCGCCAAATGCTGAAGATCGCTAAGGGCATGGAGAGGGCGATCAAGCATGCCCTCGGCATCAAGAGCCCGTCGACCGTCATGGCCCAGGTCGGTGACTTCACCGCCCTCGGCTTCGCGCACGGCATCGACCGCAGCAGCAAGCACGCGATCATCGCCGCACGCGGCATGGCCATGTCGGTACAGCAAG
This sequence comes from Streptomyces sp. NPDC020299, assembly GCF_044387825.1. Taxonomy (NCBI): domain Bacteria; kingdom Bacillati; phylum Actinomycetota; class Actinomycetes; order Kitasatosporales; family Streptomycetaceae; genus Streptomyces; species Streptomyces sp. NPDC020299. The sequence goes on along the minus strand of NZ_JBIRWL010000011.1, from coordinate 12,887 downwards.
GCGCGACCCTCGCCAGCACGCCAGTGTGGTCAGGCAATCCCCGGGCCGGCGGCCGCGCCAGCGGAACCGTCATCCACCAGCACTTCGAGTTCCACATCGCAGGCAACGCGGTGACTGTGGACCGTCTCGCCAAGGACATCGAGCAGGCGTTCCTCCGCCGAGGCATGCGGAACCCGGCCACGTACCCGTCCTACAAACGCTGACAGTTCGAGGGCGCCGCCGGGCGCCAGAAACGGCAGGTGCCCGGTGCCGAACCTGAAGCTGGAGAAGTTGCAGGATGCGTTCACTGCGGCGGCGATCGATACGAGCCTGTGGAGCAACGTCACCGGCGGCGCGGCGACGCTGGACACGGTCAACGACGAGGTAGCCCTCGCGGTGCCGACCACGTCGGGGGCGATCAACACGTTCGGCACGAACAACCTGTACGACGCCACCTCGAGCAGCGTCTACGCGCAGATCGGTGTGGCCGCGAACGGCAACGGCAACACGAAGACGATCATGCGGGTGCGGTTCGACAGCAACAACGCCGCCACCATGCGCGTCGAATCCGGCGTCTTCAAGATGACCATGCAGATCGGCGGCACCCTCACCTCCACCACCCTGCCCACCTACGACCCAGACGATCACCGCTGGTGGCGGCTACGGGAGTCCAGCGGCAGTTTCTACGCCGACGCCAGTCCAGACGGCCTCACCTGGACCCAGCTGGCATCCATGGCCTACACGTGGGACACCACCAACATCACCCTCAGGTTCGAGTCACAGGCCGGAGCAACAGAAGCCGCGGGCAACGTGTCCGTGATCTCCCACGTGAACACCCGAATCGGCGGCCCCGTAAACCTGAACTGGCCGCTCATGGAGGACGCGTGGGCGCCCTACTGGAACGCGAACGCTGGCTCGCAGCCCCTGGACCGGTACGTCGAGGTCACCGACCGCACCCGCGGGAGTATCACGATCAGCCGCGGCCGCCAGTACGAACTGGACCAGGTCCGGTCCGGCGAAGCCAGCCTGACCCTGGCGAACACGGATGCGGCACTGGACCCGGCGAACGCGTCCGGACCGTGGGCTGGCCACATCGCCCCGTACCAGCCGTACCGGCAGCGCGCCCAGTGGCCCCCCAGCCGGAACCTGCTGGACCAGCACATGGCCGCCGGCGGCGACGTCGGCGGCTACAGCCTCGGCACCATCCCCCAGGGCTCGTCCGGCGCCTGCATCTTCTCCAACACAGACACCACGGGCGGTTCTTTCGTCACATCGACGTCAGCGTGGCAGGGCTCGGCCGTCATGCAGTTCTCGGTGCCGTCCGGGTCAACGTCGACGACCCGGATCTGCCGCACACCGCGCTGGTCCCCGATCCCCGGCCAGACGTACACGATGCAGATCCGCGTCCGCAACATCACCGCCTCCACGTCCTTGTCGGTGCAGGCGTTCATCGGCTGGTACACCGCAGGCGGCGGCACCAACCCGACCACCATCACCTACGGATCGAGCAGCACCCTCACCGGCTCCACCACCGCAGCGTGGACCACTCTCACCGTCACCGCCACCGCACCGGCGAACGTAGCCGGCATGGACGTGGGTGTGGCCCTCGCCGCCACGGCGGCGGCGACCGCCAACATGCAGGCCGACGGCTGGCAGCTGGAGAAGGGCGCCACCGCCACGACGTGGCAGTGCCCGGGCGTCTGGTACCCGATGTACGCAGGCTGGACGGAACGCTGGTCACCGCAGTGGGACATGGCCGGCACCTACGGCACCATCCAGCCCGCTGCGGTGGACAGCTTCAGTCTGCTGTCGCAGCAGCAGCTGTCGGATCCCCTCACGCAGGAGATCAACGCCAACCAGCCCCGCTTCCTCTACAAGCTGGACGACCCGTCCGGCAGTACGAGCGCGGCAGACTGGACGGGGAATTACCCCTCGGCGCAGCTCGGCATCAGCAAATACGGCGCCGGATCATGGGTTTTCGGGACGTCGATCACGTCTACCGATGTGGGCGGCGCGTACACCGGGTCCAGCGGAACGGTATCGACGCTCAACAACGCGAACCCCGGTCAAGCGGTCGTGGGCGCCGCCACGTTCCTCAAACTGACCTCGGCAGGGATCAAGGGCCCGGCGGATCCGACGCAGTGGGTGCGAGCGATCGCCTTCCGCTACACGGGCCCAACGCCGGCCACCGCTGCCTACCTGTGGTCGGCCATGGACGGGCAGCGCTCCGGTGGTGGGCAGAGCGGCAGCGCCATCCGTGTCTACCTCGACTCCACCGGCAAACCGGCCATGCAGATGCAAGGGCCAACCGGAGCAGGAGCCACCTACACCGCGGGCGGGGCCACTAACTGCGCCGACGGCGACTGGCACCTGCTGATCTTCGGCTACAACCAGGCGAATGCGCAGGTGGTCATCTCTCAGGACGGCAACCTGGTCGCTTTCTACACCAGCGTGCCGTCGGCGTACGCGCCGACGGGGATCATCTCGGACTGCGTCGGCGCCTATGTTGATGCCACCGTCGGAAACGGGACATCCTTCAACTACAAGGGCGACATCAGCTTCGCCTCGGAGTTTCAGGCCTGGGTTTCCAACCAGTCCATCACGAACCTCTACCAGGCCTGGAAATCGGCGTGCTCAGGCGAGTCCTCGAGCGCCCGCTACGCCCGGATCCTGCGCTACGCGGGCTACAGCGGGGGGACGTCGATCCAGACGGGCCTGACCACGAGCATGGGGCTGGCTGGCATCGACGGCCAGGACGCGATGAGCGCGCTTCAGGCGGTCGTGGACACGGAGAATGGCGCGCACTACGTCGACCGCGCAGGCGCTGTCGTGTTCAAGTCCCGCTCGGCCCGGTACAACGCCCTCACCCCGACGTACGCCTTCGGTGAGAACGCGGCGGCGGGCGAGTGGCCGTACGAGGACTGCCAACTCGACTATGACAGCACGCACCTGTCCAACCAGATCACCGTCACCCAGGAGGGCACGGGGCAGAGCTTCTACGCCACCGATGCGGCGTCGATCGCGGCCTACTTCCCGCGGACTATGTCCCGCAGCATCAACGCATCCGACACAGGCGAGTGCCAGGACGCGGCGAACTACCTCCTGTCCCGGTACAGGCAGCCCGCGCAGCGCGTCAGCTCGATCAAGTTGCACCCCTCGGCCCAACCCGGGCTGTGGGCGGTCTGCCTGAACCTTGAGCTGGGCACGCGGGTGCGGGTGATGCGCCGGCCGCCGGGCGTGCCAGCGATTCAGGTGGACTGTTTCGTTGAGAACATCCAATGGGATGTGGACGACAGCGGCGAGGCCTGGTGCACGCTGCAGTGCAGCCCGGCGGACCTGACCCCGTACGGGATCTTCGCGGCCTGGCACACCACGCTGAACACCTCACCCGCGTCGGGGGTCACGTCGATCACGATCAACGCGTCGGCCGACAACGTGAACCCGCTCGCGGCGCAGCTCGCGCCCGGGCAGCAACTGCTCCTCGGGCAGGGCACGGCGAACCAGGAGACCGTCACCGTTGCCTCCGTCGGCGCGACCAGCTCGGGCTGGACGACGGCCACGATCACGCTGACCGCCGCGACGACCAAAGCGCACACGGCGGGCGACACCGTGTGCGAGCCGCTCCCGGCCGGGACGACGGACCCGACGACGTGGGACAGCGTCAGCAAGTTCGACTCCATCGCATTTGCCTACTAGGAGGCACTCGTGGCCCGTACGGTGCCCGCTATCGCGTCCGAGAGCCCCGGCAACTTCCTGACCGGGGCCCTGTGGAACGCCAACATCAAGGCCATGGGCGACTGGCTGCTCGGGTCGGCCTCCAACGGCGTCCCGAGGTTCCGCGGCTACCAGGGCACCACACAGTCCCTCGCGGACAACACCTGGACATCGCTGAATCTGGACACCGAGGTCTTCGACTCGGACAACGGGCACTCGACCAGCAGCAATACCAGCCGGTATGTGGTGCAGGTGGCCGGGACGTACGCGATCACCGGTGCGGCCGCGTTCGCGGCCAATGCGACGGGGAACCGGGCGGCACGCATCACGGTCAACGGTGCGTCGATTGCGGGTTCCTTCGTGAAGGGCCTCGCGGCAACCGCTTCGCACTCCTCCGGTATCGCGACCTCAGCGCAGGCCGTGTGCGCGGTCGGCGACTACATCGAGGTCATGGGCCTCCAAACGTCAGGGGCCGCCCTCAACACCTCCGCAGCCTCGGACGTCGCCTGCTCGCTCGGCGTCTGGTGGATCTCCGGCTGACCCTTCGCTTCTCCCGGCCCGCGCGCACCGTGCGGGCCTTTCTCATGCCCTCACGGAAGGCACCCTCATGGAACGACCCGACGGCCGGCATCGCCGACTGGGCAAGCTGCCTGCCCAGCCAGCCAGGCCGCACCTGCGGCTCTCGGCCGTCCTGCGCGAGCGGCTCGCCAACCCGCCCGCGAGGGCGGACTGGCAGTCCGACGCCATCGCCTGGCCCATGTACGGCAACGACCGCGCCGGTGACTGCACCTGCGCCGGCGTCGGCCACATGGTCAACCAGCTGACGTTCTACGGCAGCGGCACGGAGAAGCTGCCCGCCGAGAAGTCCGTGATCGGCATGTACTCGGCAATCACCGGATACGACCCGTCGAAGACCGACCCGGCGACCGGCGAGAACCCCACCGACACCGGCGCCTACTGCCAGGACGTCCTCAGCTACTGGCGGAAGACCGGCCTCGAGGGACACAGGATCACGGCGTACGCCGCGCTCGACGTCTCGAACCTGAACGAGATCAAGCAGGCCATCAGCCTGTTCGGCACGGTCTACGTCGGTCTCAGCTTCCCCGACTCGGCCATGGACCAGTTCAACCAGGGCAAGCCGTGGGACGTCGTGAGGGGCGCCCGAGTCGAGGGCGGCCACTGCGTCATCGTCGGCGCCTACGGGGCAGCCAAGTTCGGCCTCATCACCTGGGGCGCCGAGACCACGATGAGCGAAGCCTTCTGGCGCGCCTACGTCGACGAGGCCTGGGTCGTCCTCGACCAGGACGGACTGAAGAAGGCCGGCGTCTACTTCACCGGCGCGCCCAGCTTCTACGCGCTCGGCCAGGCGTTCGCCGAGCTGACCGGCGAGGCGAACCCGATCCCGGCCCCTCTCCCGTCGCCCACTCCTGCTCCGGGTCCTGGCCAGGATCCTCGCCTGGTTCAGGCGTACGACCTGATGCAGGCGTGGGCGCACGACCACCACGTTGCCACCACGAACGGAGCCTGACCATGGCCGAGCAGCAGCCTTCCGTCGGACGGATCGTCCACTACGTCAGCCACGGCACGCCCGTCCGCGAGGACGGCACGCAGGCGTACACGGAGCAGTGCCGCGCAGCGATCATCACTGGTGCGCCCGACTGTGATGCCCATACGCAGTGTGTGTCTCTCGCCGTGCTCAACCCCACGGGCATGTTCTTCAACCAGCACGTTCCGCACAACGAGACCAGCCAGCAGCGCGGCGGCACCTGGCACTGGCCGGAGCGTGTGTGATGGCCGAACTGTGGATGCCAGGCGCGGAGCACCTCGACATCGGAGACCACGCGCCCACCGACGGCGGCCCTGCCAAGGCGATTCCCCACATCACGTGGGACCGGAACGCGACCGCCAAGGCGCCGCTGCCGCTGGTGCCGTACGAGACGCTGCGCTCGTACTTCTCGGGCGCCGGCCGCGGGCTGGCTCCGCACCTGTTGTGGGACCCGTTCGGCGGCCGGGTCTGCCAGTTCGTCCCGGCCAACTCCCGCTCCAAGAGCCTCCTCGACGAGCCCGGCGGCACCCGAACCAACCGTGCGGGCGCGGTCGTGATCCAGATCGAGGGCCTGTACTTCCCGTACTGCGAGGTGGACGGCCGGATCTTCCCCCGGCTCGTCGACACCCCGTGTAAGGGCTGGGCCGACATTCATGCCTGGGTGAGGAGCTGGGGCGTCCCCGACGCTTGGCCGAACGGTCGACCGGAGAACTGCACCCGCAACGAGCACACCTGGGAGACCGAAGCGGGCTGGTACCCGCACAAGGCTGTCCCGGAGAACGACCACCAGGACCCGCTGACGTGGCCAGCGTTCCCGACGGCACCGAAGCCGGCCGCAAAGTACGTGTCGTTCCCGGGCGCCGCGTGGTTCGTGATGGGCCGCCGGTCGCCGATCGTCGCCGCGATGCACGACCGGCTCGTCGCGGAGGGCTGCAACCGCTACCAGTCGTCGGCCAACAAGAACGTCATCGGCTCAGGCGACGAGGCATCGTACGAGGCGTGGCAGCGCGCCTGCGGCTTCTCCGGGACAGCGGCGAAGTGGCCGCCCGGGAAGACGACGTGGGACCTGCTCAAGGTCCCTGTCCCGAAGTCCTGACCCACCTCCCGGAAGGGGACCCCCTCATGCATCTGTCGAACGCTGAGCTGTGGGCTGCGGCTCTCGGCTACGTCCTGCCGCCCGTGATCGCGATCGTCAACCAGCCGAGATGGTCGGGCGCGGTGAAGGGCCTGTTCATGCTGCTCGTCGCCACCGGCGACGGGCTGGGGACGGCGTACTTCAACGACCAGTTCCACGGCCGAACGATCGTGACCTGCATCCTCATCGCGGCGATCGCGATCGGCGTGGCATACCACACGGTGTGGCGGCCGTCCGGGATCGCGCCGGGGATCGAGCGGGCCACGTCCACCGGCGGCGCGCCGGCTGCTCCGCGGGGCGTGTGAGGTGGTGGCGGCCCACGCGCTCTCGAAACGGTTGGGCCGCCGCGGTCACGTCTTGGCGGGGATCGGCGCGGTCGAGCTGGTGTATGGGCTCCAGGTCGCGATCGATCCCCGCTACGGCGTCGCCCGCGGTGTCGGCGTCCTCACCCACTGGCTTCCCATGGCGTTCTGGGGTTCGGCGTGGATGCTGTGCGGCCTCGTCGCCGTCGTCTTGGCGTTCGAGCCCCGGCCGCGCTGGGACCGGTGGGGGTTCGCCGCGTCCACGTTCCCGATGATGATCTGGTCGGGCGCCAATCTGATCGCGTGGCTGTCGGGAGCCTACGGCCAGGCCTGGACCAGTTTCGTGACGTGGGGGGTGTGGGCTTACATCATCACCAAGATCAACCGTTGGCCGGAGTACGACCTGCGAGGCGACCATGGGACCTGACAGCGGCCTCTGGGGAGCCGTCGTCGCACTGATCGGCCTCATCGGAGCCATCTACACCGGCCGCCGCGGCCCCGCACCGAAGGAACTACCACCCGCCGCGGCCGTCGAACTGGTGGAAGCATCCGGAGGGCAACTGCAGGTGTCACCGGCGATCTGGCGGGACATGCAAGGCAAGATCGGCAAGCTCGAAGAGAAGGTCGACCACCTCACCGAGCTCGTCGAGCAGAGCCAGGGCCGCGAGACCCGACTTCGCGACCTCCTCCAGACTGCGATGCGCATCGTCCGCCGCGCCAACACCCGCCTCACCGCCACCGGGCAGCCGGAGGAGCCGGTGCCGCACGAGCTCACCCCGTACGGCTGAGGAGCCCTGATGGACGAAGACGACACTCCGTTCTGGCTGTCACCGCGGCCGTTCCTCGAACCCACCCTGCCGCCCGCCGACGAGGACCCCGAGTGACCGCCCCGCGCACGCTCGCGGTAGCCGACGGCCGGCTGCTGCTCCAGCCCTGCACCCTGTACCGCAGCCACGCGTGCGCGGTCATCGAGCGCCATCACGTCGCCCCGGCGTCGTGGTGGGCGGCGGCCGGGAAGCCAGTCGATACGCCATTGGTGGCGATATGCCCGAATTGCCATCTGTCAGCGCACGCTGCCCTGGACGGCATCCTCGCCGGCCGGGACGTGTCCGCACTGCCGCGCCGGTGCGTCGCCTTGGCCCGCCGAGGGTTGGCGATCGCCGCCGAGCACGGCCTCACCCCAGCGCCCACGCTCTGACGCTCATCTGCCCCGCCGCCCTTCCGGGCGGCGGGGCTCTTTGTCGTGCCTGGGGGATCTACGCCGCGACGGCCACGTCTGGCTGCGCCCGCTCCCGCGCAGTCGCCAGCGTCCACTCCTCGACGAGCAGCTCGTACTCGGCACGGTCCGCCGCCGAGAGCCAGCCTCCGCAGCGCACCATCAGGGCACGGATCAGCTCGTTCACTACGGCGGCGGGCCGCACGAACCCAGGCTGGTCGCGATCGGGGGACATGCCGCCAGCGTAAGGGCCACCTCTGACAGCGCCCCCTGTCTGACCGCCGAGCGCGGCCGATACGCTGCCCGCATGATTCGCGCTGTGATCTTCGACGTCGGCGAGTGCCTGGTAGACGAGACGACCGAGTACGGCACCTGGGCCGACTGGCTCGGCGTCCCCCGCCACACCTTCCACGCGATGTTCGGCGCCGTCATCGCACAAGGCCGCGACTACCGCCAGACCTTCCAGGAGTTCCGGCCCGACTTCGACCTCTACGCCGAGCGGGACGCCCGCGCGGCGGCCGGCAAGCCAGAGCACTTCGGCGAGCAGGACCTCTACCCGGACGTCCGCGACGCCCTGGCCGCGCTCCGCGCGGACGGCCTGTGGCTGGGCATCGCCGGGAACCAGACGGTCCGCGCCGGCCGGATCCTCCGCGAACTGTTCACCCCGGACGTCGACCTGATCGGCACCAGCGACGACTGGGGCGCCTCGAAGCCGGACCGCGCCTTCTTCGACCGCGTCGCCGAGGTCGTACCGGCCGAGCTCGACGAGATGCTCTATGTCGGCGACCGCGTCGACAACGACATCCGCCCCGCCGCCGCAGCAGGAATGCACACCGCGCTCGTGCGCCGCGGCCCGTGGGCGACGATCCAGTGGAACACCGAGGAAGCGAAGAAGCTCCCCACGTTCCGCGTGAAGAGCCTCCTCGAACTGTCCGGCAACATCCGCCAGTTCAACGAGCGAGCGCACTGACGGTCGTCGACCACCCGTACAGCCGGTCGTCGAGCTCGCGCACGCACCGCTCGTGCTGGTGCGGCGCCAGCGCCCGCCGTACCTCCCGCACCCGGTCCATGCCCATCGCGTACCACGTCCGCTCCAGCTGCTCCAGCGCCCGGACCGCGTACCCGCACGCTGCCTCGGGATCGCCGGCGGCAGCCTCTACCGCAGCGAGGTCGCCGAGGACGACAGTCGTCTGCTTCTCCCCAGACGGCTCCAAGGTGTCGAGCACGTCAAGTAGCGTGGCCCGGGCCTGCGGCAGGTGCCCGGCCTTGAGGTGCGTGTTGCCCTTGAATGCGGCGAGGCGGACCGGGGAGAACCAGTCGAGCCATTCCGGGTTCTCGTACTCGGTGCCGCGGGCGAGGACGTCTTCGGCGTGCCCGATGAGGTGCAGTGCGGTCCTCGTGTTGCCGCAGCGGGTTTCGCACTCAGCCTCGACAGCGTCCAGCCAGGCGAGCAGCTCGCTGGAGGCCGGGCCGCGCCGGGCGTAGGTCCGCGCGGCGACCATCCGCTCTACCGCCGCATCCCGGCCCCCCACCCAGGCCGGGATGAACGCGGTGTGCGCCAGAATCGCCGCCCCGAGCAGCGGGTCGTCGGCCTCACCCGCCGCCTGGAGCGCGCGCAGCAGCGTGTGCCCGGCACGGTCCGGCTCCCGCATGTCGAAGAACTCGATCCGCCCCGCGAGGAGGTAGCTCTCGGCGAGGGCCGCCGCGATCCGCGCACGCGTCTGGCCGGCGGTCTCCGGGAGGAGGGCGCAGCCGAGGGCGGCGTGCGCGATTGCGGCTGGGTGGAGGGTGGCGGGGGCGACGGACCAGTACAGGCGACGGTGTGACCGGGTGACAGCCTCGTAGTCGTCGGCTGCGGTCGCGGGCTGTGTGGCGATGGCCTGGGTGGGCACTGCGGCGAGCCCGATCGCGGCGGCGGTGGCTGTGAGGACCGTGCGGCGGCCGCGGTCTACCCACTTGCCGCCCGGTGGGGTGAATCCGAGCGCTTCGAGGTCCTGGCCGAGGAGCTGTGTGAGAGCGTGCCCTTGGTCTGGCTGTGGCCATGGCGGGGTGGCGGATTCCCAGCGGCGGACCTGGCGGACGCCGACTCCGAGTGCGTCGGCGAGGTCCTGCTGTGACGGGTAACCGGCGGCGATCCGCGCGGCCTTGAGCCGAGCGTTCCCTGATGTGGGCACTGCTGTACCTCCGTGGTCATGTACTCCCGGCAAGTGTCCTCGAAGGTCCTACAGTTGGCCACTAGTCACCCCCTAGGACTACCGAAAGTCCTCTTAGTGGCACCGAAAAGGCCTTTGCAAGTCCTCGGCTGACGCTTCGTTGAGGGCCAGTCTTGTACGCGTCTGATCACGTCTGATGCCGAGGAGACTGCGATGCCGAGCGCGCGACTACCGTCCGCAGCAGGGGCCACCTTGTACGACGCCGGACAGGACTGGGACGCGATCCGCGTTCCCCGCAGCGTCGGTCTCTCCGCAGTGGCCATCCTCGGCACCCGCTGCGGCGCCGTGATCGAAGACCCTCTCAGCGCCGCCGGAGCCGTGTACTTCTTCACTCCTGTCGGTACAGCCACCGACTGGGACGTCGAAAACACCCGAGCCCTCGGACTAGGCGCCACCGTGACGATCCCGCCCGGCCGCCGCACTCAGGGGCCCGGCCCCCACTGGCGGATCTGCCCTGGCGACGACGGCTGGCTCACAGACCCGGAAGCGCTCGCCGCAGCGATCGCGGATGCGTTCGGACCGCGGATCGGCGAGGAGCAGGCGGGGTGACCGCCGCCGTCGAGCCGCCTCCGGCAACCGAGTTGAACCTGGCGCAGTACTCCGGGTGGGCCTGCTGCTGGTGCACCGCCTCGTTACAGAACGGCGGCGTTCCTGCGGGCCGCGCGGTGGGCAAGGTTGGCGCCCACGATCTGAGTGTCGACGTGTACGCCTGCCCCGCCTGCGCCCCGGAGAGGGCAGGCGCCTGATGGTCTGCGCCCGCTGCGACCAGCAGATCCTCCGCGGCGGGCCGGTCGGGCGTAGCACCCACAAGACGCCCGCCCCGGGCTCCTGAACAGGTCGCTCCGGGGCGGGACTGCAAGACCACATCACCTCATGGGAGAAAGGACTTCCAGATGACTGTGGCACCCGAAAAGCCGGCCGTCGCCACCCGGCGCGGCCGGGACCTGGTCAGCGACTCCGAGTTCGAGATGCTCGCCGCGTTCTGCGCGAACGAGTACAACCTCGACCCCGCCTTCGCCGACCGAGTCATGGACCAGGCCCTCGCCATGATCTACGTCATGGGCGTCACCCGGTCCGGCGACACCATGGCGCCCTCCGAGGCGGTCGACCCCGGATGGCACACCGCCATCCTCCACACCCAGTGGTACGAGGCGTTCTGCACCAAGCACTTCGGCTACCTGCTGCACCACACGCCGAACAGCAAGACGCGCTCTGGCCAGCTCATGGCCGACGTCACCGCCAAGATCGAGGCCGAGGGCTTCCACATCGACCGGATCCTGTGGGGCACCGCTGCGGAGTGCAACCCGCCGGCGTGCTGCGGCGACGGGCCGTGCTGCTGACCACCGACCGTTAGAGTCCGGCTCTCACGGTTCGGACTTCTCACCGCAAAGAGGGAGACTTCATGGCCACTGCCGAAGCTGCCAAGGGCCGGGGAAGGGTCACCGTGTTCTCCATGTTCGGGCCCGTCTTCGGCTACGCGAGCGCGTTTGTGGACGGCCGGACGGTCGCCTACGTGGGGCCTCTCACCCCGGGCGTGCACTGGCGCAAGCTGTGGCTGATCGCCGACAGGTGCTGCCGGGAGAGGGACACCGAGGTCGACAAGGCCATGTGGATCGTGTCCCAGGCCAACCGGTCACTCATCTGCGGCAGCGACGCCGTCGTGAAGTTCTCCGACGAGGACTGGGAGATGGAGGCCGGCGGCTGGCAGGTGGACATCGGTACCTGGTGCGGCCAGAACACGCTGGTCACTGGCGTGTTCACGGTACCGACGGTCACCGAGGAGCAGGCAGCCCCGAAGCCGACCTTCTATCCCCAGTACGCGGGATGACGCCCCGACCACTCTCACTCTCGCGAAGGTCAAGTGGTCGAGACGCCCGGATCCCATCCGCCAGGAGAGGAGGGGAACACACTGACGAGGATAGACACTTCGCCGCCGACGCCGGGGCCTGATCCGCCCGGCGGCCCGCGGCCGCGCAGGTCGCAGAGTCAGCTGCAACAGTGCTGACCTGCCGTTGATCGGCCCCGCTCGTCTGCCTCCCCCGTGGTGGATGGGCGGGGCCTCTTGTAGTTCACCGCACGAGCTCGGCGAGGGGTACGCCGATGGCGTCGGCGATACAGATCAGGTTGTCGATCAGAGCGGCTTGGTGCCCCATCTCGATGCGGTTGATGGCCTGCCGTTCCATACCCGCCAGTTCGGCGACCCGCTGCTGGGTGAGGTTCGCGTGCATGCGAGCATCGCGGATTTGGTCGCCGATGGCCCGGCGGCGAGCAATGACCCAGTCGGGCGGTGGAGCGGATGGCACCCGCCCGACTCTTGCGCGATCAAGATCCCCTGTCTGTATCGTCAACCGTACATTTTTGGATCATGATGGGCCCGGAAACGCAAGGGGCGGTCCTGCTAAACACCCGTTCAAGTGACTTGCCATTTGAACTATTGTCAAACAACAATCAGCAGGTCATAGGATCGCTTGCACGTTTCAACAATTCCGCACCCGAACCACCAGCAAGCGAGACCCACGTGACCGACGAGCAGCCCCGTCCCCGCCCGGGAGCCCTCACCGACATCCAAAGCGCCCGCCTCGACTACGCCCGCCGCGACCTCGAATACGCCCGCGCCGAAGACCTCGCACAGCTGGAAGCCGCCGGACTCATACTCCTCATCGAGCGGCTGCGCGGCCGCCTCGGTGACGTACTAGCCGTCGTGGACGAGGTCTTCAATGCCCCTCCACTCGGCCCCGCCCAGACAGGCGAATAGCCACCCCTAAATCACTTTGTGGACCCA